>NZ_VJZP01000035.1 GCF_007097265.1 Flavobacterium gawalongense
ATGCTTTATAAATGTACAAACGACGAAAATTGTATTCGAAATGATTTTAGTCCGCATTACGGATAGTCATATAATAAAATTTATTTTCAAAACTATTGTAACTTTTTAGCAACCCCATACGTATAATCATTTGTACACTTAAAATTTAGGAGACAAAAAAACATGAGACAACTAAAAATCACCAAGCAGGTAACCAATCGTGAAACTGCTTCATTAGACAAGTATTTACAAGAAATTGGAAAAGTTGACCTTATTACCGCTGACGAAGAGGTAGAATTAGCACAAAAGATTAAAGCCGGTGACCAGAAAGCATTAGAGAAATTGACAAAAGCCAATTTACGTTTCGTGGTTTCGGTAGCAAAACAATATCAAAATCAAGGGTTAACCCTTCCCGATTTGATTAACGAAGGAAATTTAGGATTGATAAAAGCAGCACAACGTTTTGATGAAACACGTGGTTTCAAATTCATTTCGTATGCCGTTTGGTGGATTCGTCAATCTATTTTACAAGCATTGGCGGAACAATCCCGTATCGTTCGTTTGCCATTGAACAAAATTGGTTCTATCAATAAAATCAACAAAATGTACGCTTTATTAGAGCAATCTAACGAGCGTCCACCATCTGCTGAGGAAATTGCAAAAGAACTTGACATGACCGTAAATGACGTAAAAGAGAGTATGAAAAACTCCGGTCGTCACTTATCAATGGATGCGCCTCTTGTAGAAGGAGAAGATTCTAACCTTTACGATGTATTGCGTTCCGGTGAATCTCCAAATCCAGACAGAGAATTAATCCACGAATCATTGCGTACTGAAATCGAGCGTTCATTAGAAACATTAACTCCAAGAGAAGCTGATGTTGTTCGTTTATATTTTGGTCTAGGTGATCAACACCCAATGACATTAGAGGAAATTGGAGAAACTTTCGACCTAACTCGTGAGCGTGTACGTCAAATCAAGGAAAAAGCAATCCGCAGATTGAAACACACTTCCAGAAGTAAAATATTAAAAACCTACTTAGGTTAATTCACAATATTCCCCAATTAAAATCTTTAAAACTTAAATTTTTTAATTCAAAATGAACAACAGTTTGATTGACTGTTCGTTTTTTGATTGATGATTGAAACTCCGGCTGATTACCGGAGTTTTGCTTTTTCAGCAAAACTCCGGTCAGTTCGAGCTACGCTCTCGGGTTTCCGGAGTTTTATTTTTTGTCATTGCGAGGAACGAAGCAATCTCATCATTATTTTTTTTGGGCGTAACCCTCCGTAAAAACTTCGGGTCGGGCTTTCGGCTTTATCTCTCCGTTGCACTTCGAGGATACCGCCTCTATCCCTTACGCAAATTGCAGGATAACTCACGAGTTGTCCCTTCCCAAAAAAACTTTCGCCAATTGCTCTAAAAAAACTACTTTTGCACAAACAACAACTTAAGAATCTGAAATAAATTCAGATTAAACAACTACACAATGAAGAATACACTTATTGCTCCATCAGTTCTTGCTGCTGATTTTGCTAATCTGCAACGCGACATCGAAATGATCAACAACAGTGAAGCCGATTGGTTTCATATTGACATCATGGATGGCGTTTTTGTTCCAAACATTTCTTACGGAATGCCAGTTCTGGAAGCTATTACCAGACATGCAAAAAAAACAATCGACGTTCACTTAATGATTGTAGATCCAGACCGTTATATTAAAACATTTGCTGACTTAGGCGCTAATATTCTAAGTGTACACTACGAAGCCTGCACGCATCTTCACAGAACACTACAAGCCATCAAAGCAGAAGGAATGAAAGCTGGAGTCGCCATCAATCCTCACACCAATATTGATTTACTGGAAGACGTTATCAATGATATTGATTTGGTTTGCATCATGAGTGTGAATCCTGGTTTTGGAGGACAATCCTTTATAGAAAACACTTATTCGAAAATTGAAAAATTGAAAAATTTAATCACTCGAAAAGAGGCAACAACAATTATAGAAATTGATGGAGGCGTTACTAATAAAAATGCAAAACAACTTGTGGAAGCGGGAGCTGATGTTCTTGTGGCGGGAAGTTTTGTTTTTAAAGCGGAGAATCCAACAGTAACGATTGCCGATTTGAAGAAATTGACTTCTTTTTAGTCTTCACAATATTTTGCATAAAAAAGCCAAAGACATTGCTTCTTTGGCTTTTTTATAAATTTAATGCTTAAACTATTTTGTCAAAGCTTCATAAATTTGCTTATTTCTTTTTCGGAAATTTTAGGATTGGCTCCTTCATGACCAGCCACTAAAGCGCCAACAGCACAAGCATAATTCAACGATTTTTGTGGTGATTTTCCTCTAAGCAATTTGACTATCAGGGAGGCTAAGAAAGAATCCCCTGCACCTACAGTATCAACTACTTTTATAAAATAACCACTGTTGTAATAAAATTTATCATTGTAATACAAAACGGCTCCAAATGCCCCTTTGGTAACACAAACATGTTTCGTATTCGTTTTTTCAGCGATGAATTTAATGTTCTGCTCAAAGGAATTATAAGGTGATTCCAATTGCTGACTTATCTCATATAATTCTTCATCATTAAGCTTAATAAAATCAGCTTTTAACATCAACTCATTAAGTACGTCTGTGGTGTAATAAGGAGCTCTTAGATTAGCATCCAAAACTTTGTATTTTGCCTTATCCAAAAGATTATATAAAGTGGTTCTAGACACTTCGTCTCTGCATATCAAACTTCCAAAAACAAAAGCATCAGCTTCTGAAATAATTCTATCCATGAGTTCAGTTTGCACTATTTTATCCCAAGCAGATGGATATAAAATATCATAAGAAGCATTCCCTTTCTCATTAATCATCACATTTACGACTCCAGTTTTATATTCGTCTGCTATTTGAATTAAATCTGTACTAATATCATGATTATTAATAAAAGTCATAATTTTTTTTCCGTCTTCATCTGCTCCAACACGACTTATAATAGTTGTTTCAGCACCTAAAGAATTCATTCGAAGCGCAACATTCAATGGCGCTCCTCCAATTTTTTTATGCGTTGGAAAAAGATCCCATAAAACCTCCCCAAAGCTAACTACACTTAGCATGTATTTTGTATTCATCACTAAAAAATTTAAAAATTAAAGGGCAGGAAAAACCTGCCCAATAAAACCACAAGCTAAACAAATTATTATTTTGTACCTAAATAATCAATCGAATTTCGATATATCCCTTGTATATTAGATGCATATACATTAGTTCTTCCATCATTCATAGCCCATTCCATGCCACCAACACCTATTGCTATAATAGTACCCGCATAAACTGAATTCGATTTAAACTCAATAATACCTGGACAACATTCATCTCCTACTCCAGCCCAAACAGCAAGTACTTTGCCTCCATAAAGGTTTTCAAATTCTGCAAACTGTCCTTTTTGATGGCCTGGTCCAAGCAAAGATCCTAAATCCCACAGATTGTTATGATCTTCTTTGTATCCTCCATTAATTACTGGAAAATACCCATTTGAATCAGTAGAAATTACTTGAGTAAAGTTATAAATAGGATTGTTTCTTTGATCATTTTGGAAATTAACGCCACCATCAATGGCCCAAGTTCCTGCATCAACAAATCCAATACCATTTCCTTTTATAGTTAAAAGTCCACTTTTATCACGTCCTATTACTTCTGCATAACTAGTTGCCATTCCTCCTAAAAGCATTTTACCTCCTTCAACAACATATTGAATCAATATATTCTTTTTATCTAGGCTTTCTTGTGGCAAAGCAGATGTTCCTTGTGTATCATAAAAAAAGAAAACTACATTAACTGTTTTTAAAGAATTTAAAGTTAAATCAGAGAAAGGAATAAAAACAAATCTACTGCCATAAGTATCTTTAGCCCATTGAGCAGCAGCTTTTACGTCTTCGTCAACAATATTATCAATCGATGTTGCATCACTAACAAAAGCTATTTGATTAGGCAGTACACGTGCATTAATAATATAATGTCTGGTTTTACCCCCTGATATTGCAGTTACTTCAAGAGGGTTTGTCAAATCAACAGTTGTTCCTGATGCAGGATTTATAGTTACACCTTCTGGGGTTTTAATATCCAATACAACTGAAGCTAAATTTGTTTCAGAAGGCAAAACAAAATTAACAACTCCAGACAAATTATCTATCGTAGCACTTGTTTGACCTATTTTAATGGATTCAATTATATTCAAAGTACTTGGCAATTGATCGTCATAATTGAGACGTTCTTCACAAGAGTATGTGATTGTTGCTATTATTAGCAACAATACATACTTAAGCTGAAATGTGTTTATAAATTTATTTTTCATATTAAATTTTTTGAAATTAATTAATCGTTGTTTATGCTATATAAGTAATCAATAATATTTTTTGTGAAAACTTTTATATTATTTTGATAAGCATTTGTTGTACCGTTAGAATTCCATTCGTAACCCACAATAGTATTTGAAATTGTGAATAGGTGTCCTTTGTAATCTTTAGGTATTTGAGAATCAAATGATGCATCATTTGTCAAGTCCGTTCTTTTAAATTCAACTGCGCCGTATCCAAAAGCATCGCCAATATGTCTTAATGTCCCGAATTTAACAGCTGTCAACGTTTTTTCAAATTTAACCGCTGCATCTGAACCACAACAGCTTGGATTAAGAATTCCGTCAAAGTGTTGCCACCAGATTAATCTAACTTCTCTATTGGCGCTGTTTTGCAATGGTAAATATTCATTTCCAGTCCCTCCTTCAAAAGTCAAACCATTAAAAATTGCGTGAGTACGTCTGTTTCCAGAATTGTTTGCGTCTCTCATTCCCAATCCCCAAATATCGTTCGCAGGTTTACCTGTGTCATAACATCCTGATGCACCGGCACAACCAAATTCGGAGAACACATAATTTCCAGGTGCTCTTGCAGCTCCAAAATTAGCAGGAACTCTGCCTAAAGAAAAGATAAACGGACTAGGATCTCCAGCAATTAGCATATCACCACCACCTTTAACCCAAGATTTAAGAACATTTGCTTGAGAAGCTCCAGCTCTTAATGCCGCAGGTAACATTGTTGAAACATCGGATGGTGATGCTGAAAAATTTTGATTTTCTGAAGGAGTAAGATAATACAACATAGCAACCTTTACATCTCCAATATTTAGTGCTGAAATATCTGCAATTTTAATGTATTTAAAATCCGCACCATAGGTACTTTGCATCCAAGTTGCGGCAGCTTTTGCATCATCATCAACTAATGAACTTACATTATCTTCTAGTCCCAAAAAGGCATATTTTGTTGCTGCTATTGATTCAACTTTTACATTGTAAACCTTTGTTAAGTTTTCTTTGTTCTTAACTGTGTAAGTAACTGAACCATTACTGAAGTTTTGTGCAGCCCCAGAAGCAGGTGTTACCGTTTGATCTGCAGGTAATGTAATAACAGGTGCTAAATTAGTTAGGTTAGTTCCCGGCGGTAAAATTACCACAATTGAATTTGCAGTATTATCAACAATACCAACTGCACCATTAACCACAAATGAGTCGATTCTAGGCGCTTGTATTTGTGTAACCGTCACCGTATATTGTTTAGCGGTGTATCCATTATTTGATAAAACAGTATACACTTTTGGAGAAGTAAAATCTCTGGCAACTCCAGAGGCAAAATCTACAGTTGTTCCTTCAGCAATTACAAATGAAGGTGCTAAATTACTCAAGTCCCCTCCTTGACTACCAATCTCAACTTTAATTGTTTTATTTACTTCATCAATTATACCCAATTTATCCCCAATAGAGAATGATAATATCTTAGGATCACCATAAGCTGCTATACTAGCAGTATAGGTTCTATGAGCTCCATTTGTTGAAACTACCTCAAAGGTTACTGGACCATTACTAAAATCTATTGTAGATCCTGAGGCTGGTGTTACTGAAGCAGATTCTGGAAGTCTAATTTCAGGTTTAACATTTTTCAAATCAGTTCCAGATGGTAATGTCATTGTAATCGTACCAATAGTATGATTAATATCGGCATATTTAGATCCTACTTTAAAAGATTGAACAATAGATTCCGTATAATCCGGAACATTGTCCGAAAAATTATCATCTTTTTCACAAGAGATTACAGCAAAGATAAGCATCATAAAGGCTATTGCTATTTTATAAATAGACCATTGATTTTGAATTGTTTTCATATTTTTTGATATTTGGTTAGTTTTTTATTAGTATCCAGCTCTTTGTTTATATACCCCTGCACTTGCATCAATTTCAATTTGCGGTATAGGTAAATATTGTTCATGAGATTGTAATGAAGCACTTTGTAAATAGGTACGACGTGTTTTTTCAACCTGAATATAATTGCTAACATATTGTTCAGCAATACCCCATCTCACTAAATCATAGAAACCATGTCCTTCGTTAGCTAATTCTAATCTTCTTTCCATTCTAAGGGCTTTTCTTGCGGCATCCTGAGATAATGATAATGGATATAGATTTATTAAATAATTTGCCGCATTTTGAGATGGATTATTAAAATCTTTCACATAAGGTGAATTTTTTGCTCTATTTCTTATTTCATTAATTATGGCAACCCCACCAGAAACATTTGAACTCGACTCGATTAAGGCTTCAGCTTTCCATAACAATAAATCACTGTATTTGATAATAGGAAAGTCTAAATTACCTAGTGCCCAAGGAAACCCTGTAGGATTTGAAGCTAAACCGTTTGAATTTGGAGAAATTACATTTTTCTTACCTTCGAAATAACCGTAAGTTGCGGGATCTCTACTCCAGTCTGGTTGTTGTGGTCTAGCTGCCCAATCTTTCCAAGTAATACCTGGTCTTCCTATTTCGTGATCTAATCTTGGATCTACTAAGTCTGTTGGAGTTACATTTGCATTATTATAACTGTCAAATAGCGGAAGCCCATCTGCGCCAACTTTAAAAGCATTTACAAGATTTTGTGAAGGTTTATCAAAACCATCCCCATTTAAATAAGGGTTTTTAATATCATCTCCAGGACTATCAGGTGCATTTAATAAATTTCCAAAATTTAGATTTCCAAATTGAGAACCATCATTTATAGAATACTGAACTGCAAATATGTTTTCACGATTTCCGTAACCTGGTATTGAATATAATTTTTCGACATCGGTTACTAATCCATATTTTCCAGAATTAATCACATAGTTTGCGCTTACAATTGCCTCAGTCCATTTTTTTTGAAAGACTTGTGCTTTACATAAGTAGGCATAAGCCACCACTTTGTTTACTCTGCCTAATTCTGTTTGTGTATCTGGTAAAAGAGCAATCGCATCGGTTAAATCACCTTCAACTTTAGACCACATAAAGCTGAAATCAAAAGAATTTGGTGTCTTGTTAATGTCTGCAATTGGAGTGTTTTCATCATACCAAACTATAGACCCAAAATTTTTAATTGCTTCAAAATAAAAATGAGCTCTTAAAACTTTTAGTTCTCCTATTCTTGCTTTCTTATTAGGAAATTTAGCTTCATCTATTGTATTAATAGTTCTTAAAGCCGAATCCACTCTTTTAATTCCAAAATAAATCGCTCTCCAAACATTGTAAGCATTTTCACTTGAAGGGAATAAATCGTGTGTTTCAAGCTGATGCATTCCTCCTCCAGGATTATCACCAGTTCCACCACCACCTTTATAGGCATCACCACAACGAATATCGCTTGTTGCCCAATTGGATGGCGCGTGGTCAAAAGGCCATAAGTCTCTAAATTCTCCTGTATTATATCGATAATCAAGTGCGCTATATGCCGCTATTACTAATTGTTCAGGATCAATATTATCTGCCGATAATACATAATTCTCCTTTACATCTAAATCACTGTCATTTACGCAAGAAAGCAATTGCATGCTTATCATTAAAGTAAATACTATTTTAAATTTTGTTTTCATAATTAAGATTTTAAAAATTTGCGTTAATTCCGAAAGTCATCGATTTTGTATGAGGAATTCCATAACCTGCCACACCAATTCCACCCGCACTTAAACCAGAAACCTCATAGTCAAAGCCCGTAAAAGAAGTTAGTGAAAACAAATTTTGTCCCAGTAGATAAAATCTCAATTTATTCATTCCTAACCTTTTTGATAAAGCTTTATCAAAATTATACCCTAATGTTATTGTTTTCAGTCTGATATAAGAACCATTTTCAACATAATAACTTGAAGGTTGCAACTCATTATTACTATTTAATGTTGACAATGCTGGTATATTTGAATTAGCTTTACTTGGTGTCCAAGCGTCTAGAGTATTTGTATTATGATTAAAACTGAAATAATCAAAATCGCCTATTGCACGCTGTGCATTATACAAATCATTTCCTTGTTTTCCGTCAAAAAACAGTGTTATGTCGAATCCTTTATAAGAAGAATATAAGTTTATTCCATATATGAAATCGGGATGTGGGTTGCCAATGATTGTTCTGTCAAATTGGTCAATTTTTCCATCAAAATTAATATCTCTATATCTAATTTTACCTAATGCTTTTCCAGGTTGATCCGCATGAACAGCAACTTCTTCAGGAGTTCTAAAAAGACCATCAGCAATTAATCCGTAAAAAGAAGCTATTGGCGACCCTTTTTTAGTTATTGACACTCCATTTAGTAAAAAATTTGACTCTGTATCTAAACTTTCTACGTTATTTTTATAAGTTGAAAAATTCAAATCAATCCCATATTTAAAATCATTTGCAGGATTACTTTTGTAGCTCAACACAGCTTCAAAGCCTTTATTACTTACCGAACCTGCATTAATTAATGGAGGTTGACTTTCTCCATTTATAGATAAAGCAATTGGTCTTAGAATTAGGTCATTGGTTGTTTTTATATAGAAATCCGATTGTAACGAGATTCTTTCATTAAAAAATCCTAAATCAAATCCTACGTTGTATTGTTCTGTTGACTCCCATTTAAGATCAGGATTAGCCTGACGAGATTGCAAGACACCACTTGCAGTACCCAAACCTGTTCCACTAATGTTGTAATCTGAAAACTCGACTACATTGCCTACAGTATTATCCACATAACTTGAAAGATAGGAGTAGTCAGCTATTTGATCATTTCCATTTATACCCCAAGATGCTCTTAATTTAAAATTAGAAACGTATTTATTTTCCATTAAAAATTTCTCGTTTTTTGCATTCCAAGCTAAAGAAGCTGAAGGGAAAATACCGTATTTATTGTTTTCTCCAAAACGTGAGGATCCATCTCTTCTCACAGTACCCGATACAATATATCGATCATCAAAGACATATTTAAGAGACCCAAATTGTGAAATCTTAAATGCTTCTACCTTTCCTACTAATGTTTTATATTGTGCATTATCATTAATCACATAGCCTGCAGGATCAGTAATATTTACTCCATTAATTTGGTTATTATTAAAATTTTCTTCTCTTGCTGAATTTTCTATACCAGCCAATATTGATACTCTATGTTTTCCAAAACTTTTATCATATTTTAAAGTATTAGTGAAAATGGTAGCTAAATAATCATTATCCACATCATCAGTAGTGATTTTCTGAAATACTGATGGAATTACGCCATTTGCAGAAAAAGCTTCAGTTGCAGTGTTAAATTTATAAGTTCCTTTATCAAAATTTAAAGTCGTATTGAATACCAATCCTTCTATAATTTTAAAATCCAAATAAGCATTCCCTAAAAACCTTTGATTCTTTTGTTCATTTTTTCTATTACTCCATAAATTTGCTACGGAGTTTGGTTTGTCTTGCATACCTCCAGTTATAATTGTGGCATAATCCCCTAGATTAGAATATACAGGGAGCATTGGGTTTTGAAGAATGGCATTTTCAAATTCATTTGCTTTTACTTCATTAAATTTAGAGTACAAGAAATTTTCACCAATGGTAACTCTGTCTTTAAATAATTTATAAGAAGTGTTTATTCTGGCATTAAACCGATCATAACTGGTATATCTTTGAATACCATTGTCTTCCGAGTAACTCAATTGGGTGTATAAACTTAAGTTTTCTGTTCCTTTACGATATCCAAAATCGGTGTTGTTCGAAAATGTATCGTTTGTAATTTCATTTACCCAATTCGTATTGGCCGCTGTTTGCAAACCATTTGGATCCAAATATTGAGGTATGGTAAAACCCGGACCATTATTAATTAAAACGGGATGAGTTGGAGCGGCAATTCCAGCACCTTGTTGTGCTTGGTATTCCACATCCGCCCATTGTTGCGAATTAAGTAAGCTGATTTTATCTCTTAACTTATTGACAGTTATTTCGGATTTGAAACTAAATTCAGAAACTCCTTTTTTACCTTTCTTGGTTGTAACTACAATTACTCCATTTGCGGCAGAAGTCCCATAAATAGCTGCTGATGCGCCATCTTTTAATACTTGAATTGATTCAATTTCTTCAGGATTTAATGAAGATGAACTTGTAGTTTGAACTCCGTCGATTACCCATAGCGGAGCAGAACCACTTGTCACTGTAGTTAATCCTCTAATAATAATTTGAGAATCATTCCCTCCAGGCGTACCTCCAGAATTGATTTGCAAACCAGCAACTCTACCTTGTAAAGCTGTTAAAATATTAGGAGTAGCCTCTTGAGAAATATCGGCAACTTTGACAACCGAAATAGCACCAGCTATATCTGATTTTTTTTCTTTTGTATATCCAACAACAATAACTTCTAAAAGATTATTCGAACTAGATTGTAATTTAATACTGTAAGTAATTTTTGAAGTTACTTTTATTTTAGCTTCTAGGTAACCAATAAAAGAAACTATCAAATTTGCTCCTTCATTAGCAGAAATTTTAAATTTACCATCTATATCTGAAGTGGTCACATTTTTTGAGCCCTCAACAAGAATATTAGCTCCTGGTAATGGTTGACCGTCGTCTGATAAAACAGACCCATTAATTTGTCTTTGTTGCCCTGAAGCAATAAACACCAAGAAAAACAAACATAGTGACAATATGTTTTTCTTATTTTTAAAATACTTGATTTTCATACATTTATAGTTTTAGTTGTTAGTTTATAAATTTGTTTTTCATTCTTCAATCTGCTTTTTCACATCTATTATTTACTATTTAGTTGGTTTATCAATACATTTTTAAGTTCAAAATCAGAATTTGCTTTAGCTATTGAAAAAGAATCCATTGGTTTATCCGAGAAATAAATTTCAGTCATAACCGTTTTTCCATTATCATAAAATATTTCGATTGAGGTCTTATCGATAACCACTCTCACTTCGATTGAATTAAAATCTGTTGTAATGGGTGCTGTTGAAATTTTCTTTGCAAATTCATCAGAGAAAGAGGTTTGGCTTACATTTTTTCTATCAATATAGAAATACTTCTCTTTTTTATTAATTCCAAAATGAATGGCATTATTTTCTTTATTGGAAAGGATAAAATCATACTTATCCTCCTTTAAACCATTGATAGTAAAACGAATGTCCAATCTTGACATGTCTACAGTAGATTGGTCAACAATTACAGTAGTTTTATCAATGGCAAGAAGATCCTTTTTAATAGTCTTTGAAATATACTTTTCCAATTCCTTTACTGGCTGAGAAACAATTCTATAATGACCCTCAGTGTTTGTAAGTTTCAATTCTCTTGGAATGGTCATAGCACTTCTCCATTTTTCAGTAGGAACTTTATCAGCATATTGCCAATTGGACATCCAACCTATAAATAATTTACGACTATCAGAATCCGGAATATTTGACCAAGTAACTCCTGCGTAATTATCCTTGCCGTAGTCAACCCACAAAGCTCCAAATTGGTTTAAATCTTGAGTAAATGAATCATTTAGCGTAAAAGTTTTTCCGTCGAAATCACCGACAAAATATTGAGTAGCCGATCCTCCATTTGGACCTCCGGGATTAATACTTTGTAAAAGCACCCATTTCATTTCGGTTGAGCCTTCAACTTTAATAGGAAAAAAATCCGGGCACTCCCAAGGCGCTCCATGCGCTCCAAGATTCTTGCCAAATCCAGAAGCCAATTCCCAGTCAATTAAATTGGAAGAACGATATATTTTAGTTTCAACATCGGCAGCAAGAACCATTATCCATTGATTATGAATGGCATCCCACGTCATTTTTGGATCTCTAAAATCTTTAATATTCGGGTTTTTAATTACCGGATTATTCTTGTATTTTGTCCAAGTCATTCCTTCATCTAAAGAATAAGCAATAGCCTGTGATTGAAAATCAGTTGCTCCTGCTTTTGCTTTTACAGCATCGTGATAAGTAAACATTGCTACAATTGGCGGATTTTTTAAACTCCCAAAACCAGAGGTATTATTTACATCAACTACTGAACTTCCTGAAAATATATACCCCATCTCATCTGGATAAAGTGCAATTTTTTCTTCTTTCCAAGTGATCATGTCTTTACTTGTTGCGTGTCCCCAATGCATCGGTCCCCAAACAGTAGCATCTGGATAATACTGAAAACACAAATGATACAAACCTTTATAGAAAAACATCCCATTGGGGTCATTCATCCATCCACTTTTAGGTGAGAAATGAAAATTGGGTCTATATAATTCTTCATTGGTCGCTACTTTTTCATTACTTGTTTTAGTAGAACTACAACTATTCATTACAACCAGTATTAGCATAAAAAACATTCTTTTAAAAATTCCTATTTTTGATATATTCATCATAATTCTTATTTATTAATTAATGCTTTACTTACCTCTTCCAAAGAAATTCCTTTGGTTTCCGGCATCATAAAAATTACAAACAGCAATTGAAAAACCATCATAAAAGCAAAAAAGGCAAATACATTTCCAACGCCAAAACTTGTAAAAAGGATGGGTACCATCGAAGGGATAATAGCTGCTAAAACCCAATGAACAGAACTTCCAAATGATTGTCCGGATGCTCTCAAATGATTGGGAAATATTTCAGAAATAAAAACCCAAATAACAGCTCCTTGTCCAATTGCGTGAGATGCAATGAAGAGAAATAAAAACCCCGGCACTGCCAGTCCAGTCCAGTTTAAGTAAAAAGAAGTTGCCACCATTGAAAGTGAGAAAATATAACCAATAGATCCGAAGATCATTAATTTGCGTCTTCCTAATCTATCAATAAGATAAACTCCAATTAGTGTAAAGATTAAATTTATAAAACCGATACCTATACTACTCAACAAGGCTGTTTTTGCACCTAATCCTGCTTCTTCAAATATTCTGGGAGCATAATATAGAAAGGCATTAATTCCTGATAATTGATTAAAAGCTGCAATCAAGAAAACCAATATTAGTTGAAAACGGTATTTTTTCATAAAAATATTTTCGTCCAAAAGAGTACCATTACTATTATTACTTAGATCATCCATAATACTTTGAACGTCTTCTTTTGAACCAATTTTATCAAAAATAAGTTTTGCTTCTTCAGTTCTAAGCATTGAATACAACCATCTTGGACTTTCAGGAATACTAAATGCCATTAGAGTATAAATTATGGACGGAAAAACCTGAACTCCTAGCATCCATCTCCAAGCATTTAGTCCTATATCACTTAAAAGATAATTTGATAAAAAGGCACAAAGTATACCAAATACAATATTAAATTGATACAATCCCACTAAACGCCCTCTATCCTTGGCAGGTGCGATTTCAGATATATAAGCTGGTGCAGCAATTGTTGAAGCTCCAATACCTAAACCCCCAAGAAATCTAAAAAAGGCAAAAACAAACGGATCGTTTGAAAGCGCTGAACCAGCAGCCGAAATAGAAAATAAAACGCCTATAATTAATAAGGTCTTTTTTCTGCCTAACTTATTTGTTGGAATTCCTCCAAAAATTGCCCCAATAACTGTTCCCCAAAGCGCCATTGCCATTACTACAGAACCATGAAAAACATCACTTGAATTCCATAACAACTGTAACGTTTTGTCTGCGCCTGAAATCACTACAGTATCGAAGCCAAATAGAAATCCTGCGAAAGACGCAATGATTGACCATCTCAAAATTTTATTATTCATAAATCATGTTTTTAATTATTATCAAACTTATTATTAAACAGTAAGATAACGTTTTCGTAATGTATCCATTTACTTCAAATTTGTTACACAAAACATAATGTATTGATATTAAGCACTTTAAGATACATGCAAAATATGATTCTATAGTATTGTAACATGGAATTATGATTTCGAAACAAAAAACAAATTAAAAAACAAGTTTTAAATAATTTAAGTGGCTTAAAATTGCATATAGTGTTTTTTTCTCTAATTATTTACACTTATATCAATAGTATCACTTGAAAAAAAATACAAATAGTGGGATTATTACTTTAATGATTTTCTAATTTGACTATCCCCAACGTGTCCCAATGTTTATTTTTGCCACGGATTTTTTCAGATTATCACAGATTTGAGAAAGAAAACCAAAAAACACGATGGTTCAGAATTTAATAACATACTTTATAATACCTTAAAGCAGAATTTCGCCTTAAACCTCTTATGCTACTGAATAAAATATCCAAAAAAAGGCACTAAAAAATAGATTATACAATACTATTTTTAAATATCATTGTATAATCTATTCAAGATGAGAGATGGTATTCACCACCATAGAAGATTATTTCAATTGGATTACATATCCATCTTTAGCGAATGTAGAATGCGTTTTGTGTAAAATTTTCGTTTAATTTGGTTAATAATTGCTGCGATTGTACTTAATTTATATACAAAAAGACAAACAATAACACAAACTACTAATTTTAATTTCTCATTATTATTCCACGATTATTTTAGCATCAAACAATTCATTTTTCAATAGACCCTTAATTATGTAAACACCCCTGATGGCTTTATTTCCATTATCCATAATACCATCCCAATTAATTATTAGATCATTGGCATCTACTATTTTTTCAATCTTTTTAACAGGAAACCCCGTTATGTCAAAAATATAAGCATAAACAGGAGTCGCCACAGTTATATCACTAAATTTAATGTTGAAATTATCACTTGACGGATTCGGAAAAACAACTGGATGAATTATTTCATTTTTTTTTTCGATACGCTTTGATGCAGATGCAACTCCACCACCTTGAATATTGTATATTTTTAAGTCAGTTGCAGTTGCAGCACCGCCCTGAGCATATAAATCAATTAAATTATTCCCGGTTGAAGGAAAAGATCGTGTTGCAAAAGCTAATTCTTCATTAACAAAAACCTCTATTACAGACGCATCGACAAAAATCCTCCAATTAATATTTCCTGCCGGCAATACATAATTAGTAGATTGATTAGATAGCGGAACCCCTGTAAAAATTGAAGATTTACTTCTATCCACAACAAAACTACTTGTTGTAAAATCATAGTAAATTAATGTTTGTTCACCAGTTGCGGTATTTTTATTTAGAGAAAAACCAACTTTTGTAGCAGTTCCAGGATTAATAGTAGCAACGATTTCATATTGAGATCCTGTTGAATTATTTAATACATTTGAGCTGTTTTGGTCAAAAACTATATTTGTGAAATTTTTAGAAGCTCCTCTAAGGCTTAATACATTTGGATGTGGAACTTGTTTTATTTTACCATTAACAAGTGTCCAAACTCTAGGTAAACTAAATGTGTGCGCCCAGCCTTGCTCTTTTTGTTTTGCAGAAGTAACGCCATCTGGAATAATTCCAATTGCTGTTAAATTGCCATTTGCATCAGGATGAATAGAAGGCGATAATAATTGATTGATTACATCTAATCGTTCAGGAACGGGATTATCCCTAACGAATTGCGATCCATTAAAATTCCCAGTCCAATATAACGCATTTGCATTAGGAAGCTTATTAATCAGCACAATTGATTTCGTACCAAAATTATAATAAATGGGCATTTCCCAAAAATCTCCAGTTCCATCTACTGAAGGATTTCCCTCTAACATTGTACCTTGAGCTGACCATTGTTTGAAATCTGAAGAAGTAGATTTATACAAATACAATGCTCCTCTTGGTGTTCCACTTCTTAAACCAGTACCAATCATCAAATACCATTCTGAATTGTGTTGAAATACAAAAGGATCTCTAAAATCCGCGTTTGCAGAAGAAGTTGGCGCATTTGGTATAATAGCAGAAGAATTTTTTGTCCAGGTATCGTAAGGAGCTGCTGAAGTTGCAAGTCCTATTGCAGCTTTAGCTTTATTTACACCAGTATAAAAAATAAAGGGTTGACCATTGCTTATTATTGCGTGTCCTGACCAAATCCCTACTTCGTCAAATCCAGGTTGAGGCCATAAAATTTGTGTTTTTTCTTCCCAGCTTACTAAATCACTACTCACATAATGTCCCCAATTTATATGCTCTAAATATGGCCCATTGAAATTTCTTTGACTAAACATATGGTATTTATTGTCAATATATAGCAATCCGTGCGATTCATTAGTCCAACCCGCAGATGGAAGTAAATGATATTTTGGTCGATGAATATCATTGGCAAATCGAACCGCAGTCGGGATTTTAAGATCCGGATCTGATGGTGTAAATTTATTGTACTGACTTAGTATCTCGGCAGCTGTTAAGTCTTTATTCCAAAGTGCTACTTGATCTATTGCTCCTGTTAAACCATTGGTGTCAAATCCAGCGATTGTTTTAGATTTTGATTCTTTTCCAATATAAATGGTGGCGTTATTATCCCATAAAAGTGTCCCAATATCAAACGTGACACTTTTTATTTGAACACCATTTAGATATAATGAAGCCGTTCCGCTTGAAGCATTTATATTTAATGCAATATAACTCCACTTTTTAAGCGCTACTTCTTGATCAGAAATAATTTGAATCACATTTGTCCCAACTTTAAATTGACCAATAACTTTTCCGTGATGATTTATCCCTAAGGCAATTCCAGAACTATTGGATGTGTTTACATTTGAAAAAATAGCAGCGTTTGTATTTTCGGTAATTGGATCTAAATCTTTTCTTTGAACAGGAAAAGCTGCTGGTGCAATCCAGCCAGAAACACATACTTTTGATGTAGGATAAGTTACACTTGCATTTCCGGTAGCCCATCCATAAAAGCCATTAACTCTTAATGAATTTCCTTCTACGCCGACAATTCGTTCAGCTGAACCAGAAGGCCCATTGATAGTAAAACTTGCATTCGTTTTAGTTTCTGATAGTGTTTGTCCAGAAGTCTCATTAAAATTAAATGATAAAAGTTCTGTAGCCAAATTAGGGTTCGGATTAGGGTTCGGACTCGGATTCGGACTCGGATCATTCTGGGATTTACATCCAATAAGTATAAGTCCTGACAGGATAATTGTTATGCACTTTTTCATTTTATACTATTTTTTTTATAAAATTACTAGAATACTCTAATGAACTAATTAAGTATTGTTACACATGCCTAGTAATTTTTTTTAAAAAAAATAACTCCCATAAAACAAGGAGTTAAGAAAAAATAATTCTACAAAATCAATAAAAAAAGACACTAAAAATCAGTATATCTATAAAAATGTTACATTGTTTTAGCACAATTAATTATTTCTAAAGTCTTTTGGGGGTATTCCGTACTTAGTTTTAAAAGTAGTTGAAAAATAATTAGGAGAAGCAAAACCGCAAGAATAGGCAATCTCAGAGATGTTCATTGTTGTGGTCATTAATAGCTCTTTTGCTTTCTCTAATCTAAAATTATTAATATAATCTCCAACACCTATACCCAAAACTGCTTTTACTTTTCTATAGAGTTGCACTCGTGAAATATTTAATTTACTGGCAAGATTTTCAACAGAAAAAGAGGAGTCATCAATGTTTTTTTCTAAAATCAAATTAATCTTATTCAAAAATTCTCTTTCAATTAAGCTGAGTCCATCAGTTTCAATTTTATTTATATTGTTAGTATAATAATACCGTAACTTTTCTCTGTTAAACAGTAGTCCTTTTATGGATTGCTTTAATACTTTCAGATTAAAAGGTTTTGTTAAAAACAAATCTGCTCCAGCTTCTAATGACTTTATATAAGTATTATTATCATCCATTGCAGTTAAAATGATTACAGGTATATGGGAAGTAATCATATTCGTTTTTAAAGCTTCGCAAATTTCAAAACCATTCTTTTCTGGTAAATTTAAATCACAAACTACAATATCTGGCATTAACTCCAAGGCCATTTCTATTGCTTTGGTTCCGTTGCATCTGCTAACTATGTAATCTTCTTTTAATTTTGCAGCAATAAAATCCAGTAAATCAACATTATCCTCAATAATTAAAAGAGAAGGTTTGTTTTCCGTAATTAGGGATTCCGTACTAGGTGTTAATTCAGTTTCCAAATACTCATATCCATTTTCACTATCTGAAAAATAAGTACTTTCATTAATAATTTTTGATTTATCGATATGGTCATCTCCTAATTTTAAATAAACAGAAAATTCGGCACCATTTATAGAACTTACTTCGATAGATCCTTCGTGCAGATCAACAAAGTTTTTAGATAAATTCAATCCAATACCCGAACCGTTTCTATAGTTATTAGAACCTTGGAAAAAGGGACTGAAAATTTGATTTATTTCCTTTTCAGGAATGCCAATACCGGAATCTTTAAAATTAATTTTAACAAGCCCTTTGCCTTTTTCTTGACTTATTTTAAGTTCAATTTTACCTCCATCCGGAGTGAATTTAAAACAATTGGACAATAGGTTATAATAAACCTTATCTATCAAATTGGCATCAAAATAAACTTCTAAACCCTCATTATCAGTTTCAATTGTATAATTTATTTTTCTTTTTTTGGCCTCTCTTTTAAATTCCTTAAACATATTAACCGAAAATTCCCAAAGATTGTTTTTGGATAGTTTCAGAGTGAATTTTTTATCCTCAACCTTTCTAAAATCCAACAATTGATTAATCAATCGAAGTAATCTCAAAGAATTATTATACATAATGTCTAAATCTTTTTTAACAGAATAACTTTTATTTTTAAATTCATCGTGTAAAGATTCAACTGAACTTAATATTAGGGTTAAAGGGGTTTTAAATTCATGTGATATCCCCGTAAAAAAATTAATTTTGGATTCATTACTTTCTTTAAGTTTCTCAACAAATTTTTCAATTTCATTTCTTTGTTGAATGATTTTTGTATTTGTTTCCTCTAATAACTTTTTTTTCTTTTTTATTGAAAATACGGAATAAATACTAAAAAGACCTAAACAGAAAATTACTACTAGAAGAAAGGTCAGCAATTTAATTAAATTATATAATGTTAGGTATTTCTTTTCTTGTTCTTTGATTACATTCTGTTGTGTTTCAATATTAGATTGTTGTTGAGTCACTTTGTCAAATTGATTGCTCATTATATCAGCATTTAAGGAGTCAATCAAAATTGTGTTAAGAATATTATTCTTAGAGACTATTTCTTTATTTGCAAGTTTAATTGCCAGCTTTATCGCTTCGCTACCGCCAGTTGGATATAATATAGTTGCAGTTAACTTACCATCTTTAACCGCTTGTATTCCTCCATTTGGATCATTCAATCCGTCTATCCCTATAAATTTTATATTTTTTTCTCTACCTTTTCGTTTTGCTGCTTCCCATGCTTGAAGCGCAATAATATCATTAAAAGCAAAGACATAATCTATTTTTGGCATACTGTCCAAGACCTTACTAAAATTATTATTTAGTGATGCCAAATTTGGAGCAGTTATACTTATCTTTTTAATGTTTGGATATTGGTCGATAATTTGTTTAAATCCTAAACTTCTCTCCACGCCAGGTGAAATATCAGTCGTTGCCTTAATTTCAAGAATATTGGCATGAGCTTTAGACATAGAAACAATATATTTTCCTGCAATATGTCCAACTTCTACATTATCAGCTCCTAAAAATGAAGCATAATTTGATGTATTAACTTTTCTATCAACTATAATTACAGGTATTCCTTTTTTATTTGCTTTTTCGATTACTGGCACTATAGAATCTGAACCATATGGAGCTACTATTAATACATCCACTTGGTTTTCAATCAATTTTTCAATATCTTTAATCTGTTTTTTTGTACTGCCATTTGCATTGTAAATAGTTAAGTCTATTTCTGGATGAAGCGAAGCCTCAACCATCATTGTATTATCCATAGATTTTCTCCAGCTATCATCTTCAGAGATACTTTGTGAAAATCCAATGAAAACTTCTTTTTTATCTTTATCAGATGATTTGCAGGAATTCAATATATATAAGAAACTTGCCAGCAGTATAAAACAAACTCTTCTTGACATACGATTTATGGTTTATTAATATAGATATTTAGAGTAATTAATAGCTATTCTTGTAGTTGATTATCTGAATTCTTATGACTGCAAATAATTTACAGAATTATAATACAGAATTCTTGAAATTTCAAAAATTGTTCCTGATTTATGATAATTTCAATGGTGTAGTAATTGTTCTTTTTTTGTTGAACTAATATCATTTTCTTTTGAGTATAAAATGATTTCTACAATTATAGACAAATATATAAAAATATGGCATTACTATTTCATTTTACATAACGATTTTCTTTTTAAGAACTGATCGGCAGTTTTTTATCGAAAAGTACTTATTCGAAAATTGAAAAATTGAAAAATTTAATCACTCGAAAAGGAGCAACAACAATTATAGAAATTGATGGTGGCGTTACTAATAAAAATGCAAAACAACTTGTTGAAGCCGGAGCTGATGTTCTTGTGGCGGGAAGTTTTGTTTTTAAAGCAGAAAATCCAATAGTAACGATTGCCGATTTGAAGAAATTGACTTCTTTTTAGTCTTCACAATATTTTGCATAAAAAAGCCAAAGACATTGCTTC
Organism: Flavobacterium gawalongense; assembly: GCF_007097265.1. Classification (GTDB taxonomy): domain Bacteria; phylum Bacteroidota; class Bacteroidia; order Flavobacteriales; family Flavobacteriaceae; genus Flavobacterium; species Flavobacterium gawalongense. Next base: position 20,798 of record NZ_VJZP01000035.1, read on the forward strand.
TTTGGCTTTTTTATAAATTTAATTTTATGCTTAAACTATTTTGTCAAAGCTTCATGAATTTACTTATTTCTTTTTCGGAAATCTTAGGATTGGCTCCCTCATGACCAGCTACTAATGCCCCAACTGCACAAGCATAATTCAACGATTTTTGTGGTGACTTTCCTCTGAGCAATCCTACTATTAAAGACGCCAGAAAAGAATCTCCTGCCCCTACGGTATCAACCACTTTTATAAAATAACCACTGTTGTAATAAAATTTATCATTGTAATACAAAACGGCTCCAAATGCCCCTTTGGTAACACAAACATGTTTCGTATTCGTTTTTTCAGCGATGAATTTAATGTTCTGCTCAAAGGAATTATAAGGTGATTCCAATTGCTGACTTATCTCATATAATTCTTCATCATTAAGCTTAATAAAATCAGCTTTTAACATCAATTCATTAAGTACGTCTGCAGTATAATACGGAGCTCTTAGATTCGCATCCAAAACTTTATATTTTGCCTTATCCAAAAGATTATATAAAGTGGCTCTAGACACTTCGTCTCTGCATATTAAACTCCCAAAAACAAAAACATCAGCTTCTGAAACCTTTTCATCCATCTCTTTGGTTACTATAATTTTATCCCAAGCAGACGGATATGAAATATCATAAGAAGCATTCCCTTTTTCGTTAATCATTACATGAACAACTCCCGTTTTATATTCGTCAGCTATTTGAATTAAATCTGTACTAATATCATTGTCATTAATAAAAGACATAATTTCTTTTCCTCCTTCATCTGCACCAACACAACTTATAATCGCTGTTTCTGCCCCTAAAGAATTCATTCGAAGTGCAACATTCAACGGTGCCCCTCCTATTTTTTTATGCGTTGGAAAAAGATCCCATAAAACCTCTCCAAAGCTAACTACACTTAGCATGTATTTTGTATTCATATTATAAAATTTAAAAATTAAAGGCAAGTATAAAACTTGCCTTTAACCTAATTTAAAACACTAACCCAAACAAACATTATTATTAACCTTATTTTTAATACCCGGGATTTTGTTTGTATAAACCTCCAGTAAAATCAATTTCTCTTTGAGGTATCGGATAATATTCATCCCTACCCGCTGTGAACTTAGCATTTGAAAGAAAATCTTTTTTCGTTTTTTCCTTATTAAGGTAAGCATTCAAAACTTGTTCTGCAATTCCCCATCTTACAAGATCAAAAAATCTAGCACCTTCCATTCCAAACTCCAATCTTCTTTCAAACATCAGTGCTTTCATAGCATACTCTTTTGACGGAAAAGAAGCGTATTGAGCAATTTTATAAACATCTGAAGCTCCCGCTGCTAATGGCATTGTAGTACTGGCCGCAGCTCTTGCTCTAATTTGATTGATTATAGGCAATGCTTCAGTATATCTGTTTAATTGTATTAATGCCTCCGCTTTAAATAATAAAACATCTGCATATCTGATAAAATCAACATTCTTTGAAGTACCGATGAATGGTCCGTTTTTCACATAACAGGAACAGTCCGGAGATTGTTGCTCTTTCATATTGCCAAAGTACCCATAAACCCCTGGATCTCTGGCCCAACTGAATTTGTAAACCATATCACCCGAATTTTTCAGGGTATTTTTATATTTAAATGGTCTTCCCGGAACGCCCACTGTATGGTCAATTCTAGGGTCAATTGTAACTCCAGAAGCTAAAGGTGCATCCCCATTGCTGATAGTATTAAAAATATCTGAATCGTTAAAAGTATCCAACAACGGCAAACCACTTGTTGCATCCGTTCTAAAGGCATTTACCATATTCTGGCTTGCCATGTGAAAACCACAACATCCATAAAGTGGTGTACCATGAGGAGAATTCAATCCTGTTACAAAACTTACTCTTCCTGTATTTGTTCCATCATTGATAGAAAATTGTACTGCCCAAATAGATTCTGGTCCATTATCATGACCGTCTAAAAAGTTATTCCCAAAGTCTGTTTCTAAACTTCCGGTTACTTTATCCGCATAATCAATAACTTCCTGTAATCTAGCTTGATTAATACTTGTAACCTGATGCGTATCATTTTGCTCATAGGCCTGATACAATCTTAATTTTGCTAAATAGGCAGCTGCCGCATTTTTATCAGCTCTACCAACTTGCTCTTGTGATTGCTCTAAATTATCGAATGCAAAAAGAAAATCATCTGCAATTTTATTCCATAAATCCTCATTTGACAAATCATTAGAAGTTTTCAGAATCTGTTCCTGAGTTAAATCTTCGGTGATGTAAGGAACTTTTTTAAACAATAATTTCAACATAAAATGAGAATGTGCTCTTAAAAAACGCAACTCCGCTTGTCTCACTTTTTTTAGCGGATAATCAGCATCAGGAATCGCATTGATTACAGATAGAGCAAAATTGGCTCTTGAAATAGCCTTATAATGATTGGTCCAGGTTCTAGGCAACATCCAATCTCCATAATCTGGGGTAGTCAGATTATATTGCTCATAACGATCCACTACATCAACATCTCCTCGACCCCCTCCGCCTTTGTAAGCATCGTCTGATCGTACACTTCCATAAACCCATTGGTGTGTTATTGGCCCCACCATTTCATCGTTTCCAATTGCGGCATAGGCCGCATTAACAAGGGCGTCTGCATTTTCAGCTGTCGCCACATTTCCGGATGATAATACTCCGGTAGGTTCATAATCTAAAAAATCTGAGCTACATGATGCCAAAAATAGAATTGACAAGAAGCTGATAACTATTTTATTATATTTTTTCATGAGAATTAATTAAAAATTAAAGTTTACACCTAATGACAAAGTAGTAGGCACTGGTATTCTGTTAACATCTGTTCGCTCTGGATCGGAACCTATATAGCCCTTTGGAGTAAACCAAAATAGATTTTCCCCTTGTGCATAAACTCTGCATCTGGTTATAAATCCGGTTTTGCCTACTAAACTATCCGGAAGAGAATATCCAATTTGTAGATTTCTAAGTTTAAAATAGGAATTATTTCTAAAAAGATAATCTGAAGTCTGGGTGTCATTATGTGCCAAAGAAAGAGACGGTACATCCGTATTTGTATTCGTTGGCGTCCAAGCGTTAAACGTTCCTGGCCCTGCATTTTCTCTACCTTGAACAAAATTGTTCCAGTAAATATAAGGATCAACTCCAATTCTTCCTGCTACTCCGGAACCAAAAACGGAGAAGTCAAAATTCTTATACGCTAAACTAATATTAATACCATATTCTAATTTTGGAAGTGTTGTACCAATAAAAGTTCTGTCATCAGAATTTATAGCCCCATCACCATTGATGTCAACAAATTTTATACCTCCCAGTCTAGAACCTACTTGAGTTGCATGAGAATCGATGTCTGCCTGACTTTGGAATAAGCCATCCGTTTTAAAACCGAAAATTTCAAATTGTGAATGACCAATTATGGAGTTTATGGCTGTCCCAGGATAAGCTGCCCTAACTTCTTCGGGTAAATCTGTTATTTTATTTTTTGTTGCACCAAAATTTGTGGAAACATTAAAATACAATCCATTTTCTAATTTATCAGCATATCCCACTGTAAGTTCCCAACCCTTATTTGCAGTTGAAGCTCCATTTACGAAACGTTGTTGCCCTTCTCCTACAGCAGATGCAACTGGCGGTTTAATTAAAATCCCTACTGTGTTTCTTGAAAAATAATCAAATGAACCCGATAATTTATTTTCGAAAAAACCAAAATCAAGACCTACGTTAACCTCTTTGGTAGTTTCCCATTTTAACCCTGAATTAGCGGCTTGTATCGATACAAAACCAGAAGGTAAATTCCCTGTATTAGTTCCATTCAAATCATAGGCAGTTCCAACATTATAATAGATATTGAAAAACCATGGATCAAATACATTTTGATTTGGTCCGTATCTAGCTTCATATAGTCCAAAACGAGCATTGTCACCAATGGATTGATTCCCCACTTCTCCATAACCAGCACGCAATTTAAGGGTTGAGATTGCTTTAATATTCTTTAAAAATTCTTCATTATTAATTTTCCAACCTACAGTAGCGGCCGGAAAAATACCATATCTGTTGTCTTGTCCAAATCTTGACGAACCATCTCTTCTTATGGTGAATGTAGCCAAATACCTGTCTGAGAACGCATAGTTCACTTTACCAAACTGAGAAAGCAGTCTGCTACCTGTAGAAAAACCATTATTTGTTCTGGCTCCTGTAGCGGCAGAAAGTGTAAAATAAGATTCTGACTCTACTGCAAATCCCTCAGCGCGAGCATATAAAGTATTCAAATCGGTTTTAGTCGATTCTGTACCTACAACTACTCCAATTTTATGATTTGAAACTTTCAGGTTATAGCTTAACGTGTTTGAAATCGTTAAACTTGAATATTTATTGGTATCGAAAGCCAAACTATTTGATGTTCTGTTAACAGAACCATTATTTACAGTTGGCTCAATATCTTTTTTGCTAAAGTCATTAAAATCAATACCAACACTGTTTCTGAAGGTAAGATTTTTCAAAATATCTATTTCTGTAAAGACATTTCCATACAAAGACATTTTTCTGTTGTTATCCCATCTGTTTAGATATTGCATCAATAAAGGGTTATTCCTATCGGAATATCCTGCCCCAGATGAACCTGCAAAATCTCCCGAATTAGTATAAACCGGAATTGTAGGCGCATATGTTATTGCTAAAGCTGGCACTGGAGAACTACCTATATCTGTTGAAGCACTTCTTTCGTTAGACTGTGTAAATTGAGAATTCACACCAAACCTAACTTTATCATTGAACAACTTAAAATTGGCATTAAGTCTGGCTGAATACCTTTCATAATTGGTATATTTCAACATTCCTGAGTTATCTAAATACCCCATGTTCAATACCGCATTTGCTTTATCAGATCCACCGGATACCGATAAATCATTGTTAATAAGCAATCCCGTTTTGTATACAGTATCCTGCCAATCCGTATCTCCGACAGGCACATTGGTATCACCACCAACATAAGGCTTAACGGTTACGCTGTTTAACACTGGGTTATTAAAATCATTATTCCAGTCAAAATTATATATTTCGCCATACCCACCAGTTGGATCTGCATTATCATTTACTGATGCCTGCCACAAAACCTTACCTCTGTCCAGTGCATTAAGCATTTTATATCGTTGCTTTTTCTCAGAAAGCACTGAGACATTAGTCCCGTAAGAAACGCTCGTCACCCCTTTTGCAGCATTCTTTGTTGTTACAATGATAACACCGTTTGCAGCCCTGGATCCATAAATAGAGGAAGCAGAGGCATCTTTCAATACTTGAACAGATTCTATTGCACTTGGATTTAAACTGGCAAATACTTCCGGTCTTACCGTAGGAACTCCATCAATCACATACAATGGATCTGTATTTCCCAGCGTACTTACCCCCCTGATTAATATTCTGCTGTTCGCTCCACTTGGGTCACCAGATTTTTCAATAGTCAATCCGGCAACTCTACCTTGTAAGGCTTGCATAGCATTTCCAGAGCTCATACTTTGACCTGTTATAGGTTTTAAATCTACTACAGTAACGGCTCCTGTTACATCTACTTTTCGCTCCTTTGAATATCCTACTACAACAATTTCGGTTAAACTTATTGACTCCGGTTTTAAAACAACATTGATGGACTCCTGTCCGTTAACTTTAATTGTCTGAGTTGTGAAACCAGTAAAACTAAATACCAAAGTAGCATTTTTATCTACATTGTTCAGTTGATAATGACCATCGAGATCAGTTGCAGCCCCAATTTTTGTTCCGGATACTGTAACAGATGCACTAGGGAGTGGCATTCCGTCATCGGAAGAGGTCACCACTCCTTTTATTCCTATGTTCTGGGCCGTAAGTGAAAAAAAGGAACCCATTAAAATTAAATAGAGGATGATTTTTCGTTTCATAATTTAGATAGTTTAGTTAAAATTTAGTTGGTTAATTGTTAAATTTTCAATAGTGAAATTGAAATTTTCTTTAGTGACTGAAAATGTTTCCATTGGTTTTTCCGGGAAAAATATTTCGGTCATAACTGTTTGTCCGTTATTGTAAAATACTTCGATTGAGGTTTTATCAATTAGTACTCTTACATCCATTTTATCAAAATCTTCGGTAAATGGTGCTTTAGAAATTTGCTTTGCAAAAACATCTGAGAAAGACAAATCCCCAGACTTCTTTCTATCAATAAAAAAGTACTTCTCTTTTTTATTGATACCAAAATGTATTGCGTTATTAGAATCATTGGAAAGTGAAAAAGTATACACGTCTTTTTTCAAGTTCTTCATTGTAAATTGAATATCTAATCTTGATAAATCAACCAGTGACTTATCAATTAATACGGTTTTTTTCTCATTAATTTTAAGCACCTCTTTTTTTATAGTTTTTGAAACATAATTTTGTAATTCTCTAACCGGCTGAGAAGAAACTCTGAAATGATTTCCTGCTTTTATAAGTTTTAATTCTCTTGGTAGCGTCATGCTCCCTCTCCATTTTTCTGTAGGAACTTTATTAGCATATTGCCAATTGGACATCCAACCCGTAAACAACTTCCTACCATCTGTCTCTGAGATATTTGACCAAGTAACACCTGCATAATTATCTCTGCCATAATCAATCCAAAGCGATTTATGCTGTTTCAAATCCTGAGAAAAGGATTCATCCAGTTTAAATGTTTTACCGTCAAAATCTCCAACAAAATATTGAGTGGCCGAACCTCCATTAGGTCCTCCTGGATTAATACTCAATAAAAGCACCCATTTATATTCATCAGAACCATCTACAAGCATTGGAAAAAAATCTGGGCATTCCCAAACACCTCCATGAGCCCCAATACCTTTTCCAAAATCAGAAAGCAATTCCCAATCTTTCAAGTTTTTTGATGCATAAAAAATGGTTTTATCCCCTGCCGCCAAGACCATTAACCACTGCTTGTGAATATTATCCCAAATCATTTTTGGGTCTCTAAAATCCGGAATATTTATATTCTTGATCACTGGATTATTCTCATATTTAGTCCAAGTCAATCCTTCGTCTAACGAATAAGCAATCCCTTGTGATTGTGTATCGGTCTTACCCGCTTTCTCTTTTACAGGATCGTGATAGGTAAACATGGCTACAATGGGCGGGTTTTGCAAACTACCAAAACCAGAGGTGTTTTTTAAATCAACTACAGCACTTCCCGAAAAAATGTACCCTTTTTCATCTGGATAAATAGCTATTGGTTTTTCTGTCCAAGTGATAAGATCATTACTTATAGCGTGTCCCCAATGCATTGGCCCCCATACATTTGAATCCGGATAGTGTTGAAAAAAAAGATGGTAATATCCATTATAATAAAACATTCCATTGGGATCATTCATCCATCCTTTTTTTGGTGCAAAATGAAAGTTTGGTCTGTAAAGTTCTTCCTCTGTATATACTTTTTTATCCAAAAGCGAAGATTCTTTACAACTAAATAAAGCCAGTAATCCCATTGCACAACATATCGACAAGAAGTATCTTTTTTTAGTTACTGTAATCATAGTTTTCTTTTTTTATTAATTTTTTACTTAATTCTTCTAAAGAAATTCCTTTGGTTTCCGGCATTAAAACTGCTACAAACAAGAGTTGAAAAACCATCATTATTGCGAAAAACAAAAACACAACTCCTGGACCTATCGTGGAAAATAAAAATGGAATAAGAGATGGAATTATTGCTGCTAAAATCCAGTGTGTCGTACTCCCAAAAGCTTGTCCGGATGCTCTAAGATGATTTGGGAAAATTTCTGAAATAAAGACCCAAATTACTGCTCCTTGACCTATTGCATGCGAAGCAATAAATAAGAACAAGAAGATTGGAACTGCCATTCCTTGCCAATGCAAGAAGAAAGCCATAGCTACAAGGCTAAGGGAAATAATATATCCTATTGAACCAATGTACATTAAGACTTTTCTGCCCAGTTTATCAATTAGAAAAACACCTATTAGGGTAAAAATTAAATTTACAACACCAATTCCTATACTACTCAACAAAGCGGTACTTTCTCCTAAACCTGCTTCTTGAAAAATTCTGGGCGAATAATATAAGAAAGCATTAATCCCGGATAATTGATTAAAGAATGCGATTAGAAAAGCCAGGATTAAAGGCGTTCTATATTTTTTCATAAAAATATTCTCATTGGCAGTAACTGAATTATTATCAAGATGAATTTCTGAAATCAATTTTTCTACATCATCACCAGGATACATTCTTTGTAAAACACTTCTAGCTTCCTCATTTCTGGATTTAGACAGCAACCATCTTGGACTTTTTGGGATCATAAAAATAAATAGTGTATAAATAAAAGAAGGAATTGCTTGTACTCCCATCATCCATCTCCATGAATTTTCACCGGTATTTCTTAACAAATAATTGGAAAGGAAGGCAATCAGAATTCCTAAAACAATATTAAATTGATAGAAAGCAACCAATTTACCTCTATCTTTTGCTGGCGCAATTTCAGATATGTATGCTGGTGCAGCAATTGTAGACGCTCCAACACCAAGCCCCCCAATAAATCTAAATACAGCAAAAACAATTGGATCATTTGCAAAAGCAGAACCAATCGCAGAAATGAAAAATAAAATTCCTATCCATAATAATGTATTCTTTCTTCCTATTTTATTAGTTGGTATCCCTCCGAATATTGCTCCAAAAACGGTACCCCACAAAGCCATCCCCATAACTACTGTTCCATGGAAAGCATCAGAGGAATTCCATAAAGATTGTAGCTTTTTATCAGCTCCAGAAATAACAACTGTATCAAAACCAAAAAGGAATCCTGCTAATGATGCAATCAGAGACCAAACAACAATTTTTTTCATTATCAAAAAATATTAAATTAGATTGCTAAGATATCCGCAAAAGTTTTGCTTGTATTTTGAGGATGTTACAATTTCATTTAATACTGCTATTGGATCAGAAATAAAATCATAACTACTTGTTTTTAAGAACATTACCATTAAAAACAAATAAAGAACTATTTCGTTATAGTTTGATTATGTTACCCTTCTTATAATTATGTTACTCCCGTTTTAAAAAATAATGGATGTTCCTCAATTAAAAAAAAACCTACTTGATGGATTTTATTCATTTAATGAAATTTTAAATTTATTTTTAAAAGAAGTATAAAAATAATCGATAAAAAAAACGAATTTATTAAGCAATTCACACTATTACCTTATTTCAAAAAAAATTGCGGGGATGAAATACAAAATAACCATAAAACCTAAAGCATTTTTATAAATCGATTCACAGAAAATTGCATTGAGAATAAGAAAATTGAGAATTAAAAACGGTTCAATATATTTTTTGTTCCGTTTTGCTTCAGCAAAAAAATTGAACTCAGGTATTGAAGAATTAAATCCAACGACTAAAGAAAACAGCCCCATTAAAGCACAGACAAAGTCATTTAACATTGTCGTCCTCCGGCACACCATCTTATGGCTTACATGCACAGCGGTTTCCCAAAACCATGCAGAGTTTAGCTTTTCATTGGTACCATTCGGATAGCTCCGTAACGAAAAGGTCATCGCTATACATTCTTCCTGCCCCGCAGGCTTCACTTGATTTTTCGATTGTTTTTCGACCTTTTTCCATAAAAAAACCATCAAAATTAGATTTTGATGGTCCTGATCTTAACATTAAGTAATATGACTGTCCGGTACTTGTACCAAGCTACATCTTATGAATAAATTTAGCTGTTTTGTCATTTCGACGAAGGAGAAATCACATAACGAGAGCAACTAATGAGATTTCTCCTTCGTCGAAATGACAAAATTAATTACATTGGTATTAGTAACGGACAGTCATATTAAGTAAATAGAAAACGTGCGCTCTTTTATAAACGTGCTTTAAAAACGAACTGAATTTATTTCTTCACTGAGCCTTATACCATAAGCTAATAAAGATTGGAAACGCTGCAGATAAACATTGACTATAGCCCACTTTTATTTAAAAATTTTTAAGTCTGAAAAAGTTACTTCTCCATTATCTGCAAAAATAGCCCATGGATTTTGATTCATTTTATAAATCCGGTTCGTAAAAGCTATTTCGTCATTAATATATATAACGCATACTGAATTTTCAGATACAATGGTAACATCAAACTCTTTATTGGCCGAAACGGTTAACGGTAATTGAGTCAGAATTAGCGGAGCTTTACTTTTAAAGACTCTATCCAGTCTTAATTGATTTTTGGCTAAATCGAATACAATGGCAAATACTTCGCTTCGTGTTTCACACGCTCCAAATTCAAAACCAAATTGAGTGGATGATGTCGCTTTTATATGTGCTTTAATCTTAAATGCTCCCGTTTTTCTGTCAAACACTGAAAATGCTTTTTCAATGCCATTAGCCTTCAATGTATATGCATCACCTTGTTTTACAGTTCCGAAATCCTTTACCGGATTTAAAACTTCACTTGTAACAAACTTGTTATTTACACCCTCGGGGATAGATACACCAAAAGTTCCGTCTGCATGCTGAATAAGGCGATGTGTCACTAGCGAACCAGCCCAATCAAAAATAGCGGCATCACTGTTTTTGTTTTTAGTAGGACACCATCCTGCTATATAACGGTTTATACCATCGGTAACTGTTTTTCCAGCATAGAAAGCAATTCCATCTAACTTATTATTTACAGGAGTAATCCAAGTATTGGCTGTTAGCAGACGGTATTTATAGTGTACCATTCGATCATCAATATTAGAATAGATCAAATACTGATAATCACCCATACTAAATACATCAGGACATTCTGTTATAAAGGTAGTTGTATCCTCATAAAATGGCTTTTCCAAAGTCCAATCTCTTAAATTGGCAGAACTGTATTGAGCGATTACTGCTCGCCATGGTACAGTACTGTTAGAAACTAAACCAACCTCAGAACGTGTCGCAATCAACATTTTATACGTTCCTGTACTTTTATCTTCTATCACGATTGGATCTCTAAATTCATTGCGATCATATCCCCAAGAAGCCTGCAATAAAAAGGAAGAATCTTTGGTCCAAGTTTTTAAATCCGTAGACGTTGCAAGCATAATTTTTTCTTTAGGATCAAGGTTTCCGTTATGCCCTGTATAGAATGCATAATAAACACCATTCAATTTAAAAACCGATCCAGTTCCCAATGCACCATCCTGATCGGTAGCACTTCCTGCAGGAATCATTTCGCTATTGTCTGCAAATGACGCAAAATCAGTCGTAGTTACTTTATACCAAGGATGAAACGTAGGTAATGTATTTCTTGCGTCTTGCAAATAGAAAATATGGAATTTTCCATTTTCATAAAATGGTATAGGGTCACCAACCCAACCTAATGTTGGTTTAAAGAAAGTTACATACACCCTGTCTAACTCATTAGCTGTTTGGCAAGCTGGAGCATTTGTTCCTACAATAGGGTTTCCATTTACCGGTTTATCATCTTTACTACAATTATAAAATAATACAAAACAAAGTGGAAGACATAAAACCTTAAGATTTATTTTCATATTTTGATGGTTTACGAGAATGGATATGCAAATAAAAACTGCACATTAAGTTAAGCTACATTTTGTAATTAATTTGATTGTTAAATTCTTCAATATTTTTATAATTCAAAGCAGAATGTCTTCTTTTTCGATTGTACCAAATTTCAATATATTCAAAGATTTCTAATTTCATTTGTTCTTTAGAAATCAGTTTGCTTCCATTAATAGCAATCTCTTTGGCGTAGCCTGCAAAACGAATTCCTAAATCGCCATCACTACCCAGCAACTGCCAGGTCATGGTAATGGTGTTTCCATTCGAAAAGAATTTCGCATTTTCTTTTCGATCCAATATAACCTTAAAATTTAAGGATTTGGATTTGGTGGCGCTTAAGCGAATGATTATCGCCTTTTGCGGTACACTACTCAAAACTTCTTCTTTAAAAGTAATGCCGTCTTTTTTCCACTCGGTTACAGCCAGGGCTTTATCCAGATGCAATGTTCTTTTATAATCAGAAACTGTTCTGACGCTATCTTTCCAGTTAATCAACAAATTTCCGAAAATCTGGCAACAGCCGAATCTTGCCTTTGCTCCATTTCCATAAGCAGAACCTTGACAAGCACTGACAAAATAGCTTTGCAACAACTTCTGGGCTTCCTTATTTTTTCCTTCTTCAGCAAACGTTGGATTTCCGGTAAATGCTGTGAAGCATCATCTCTATTCGGATTTTCGACTCCACCCGACCACATCGAGTTTTCGTTCAACATGATACGCTCTTTAGTAGGATTGCCATAAACTATAGCTCACAAATGCCCATTTCCTAAAGGCATGGACTGAGTAAAATGAGTTGCGGGTGCATCAAATTTGATCTCCTGATCAGTTTGTGCATAAATGCAAGACGCAGACGTAAAAAGAGATACGAATAGAAGAACTTTGTTTTTGGTACGCATGTATTACACTTTTTTCAGTCGAAACATCTTTGTTTCATGACGCTGCACTTTTCCATTCCATTTTTTGCCTTTGCCAATCACTTTGTGTTCCCACAAATCTTTTATTTCGTAGGTTTCATTCAATCCCAATTCGGCAAAATTTATTTTTGATTTCTGGATGGTTTCAGAACGGTTTACAATTGCGATTGCAGAATCACCATTTGCCAATGGTTTTACAAATACGCTCCAAGTGTCATTCTTGATTTTACAAACTGCCTGTTTGCCCAAAGCATCCTGATTGATGGCAATTACCTCATCATTTAATAAAATACGTTTGGTTTCGGCATTCATATTCCGAACATCGTTAGATGCTGCCAATGGAGAATTCATGATAGACCAAAGACTCATCTGGCTTTGGTATTCGGCATCGGTACACCCAACTCCACCAAAATCACCCGAAGGTCCTTTTTTACCATAAAGCCCAATCACGAGCATATCCATATCATTCCAATGTCCAGGTCCAGCATAGGATGCGTAATCTTGGGAAAAATCTACAATATCTAATATTCCGGCTCCCTCAGTATGCAATTCTTTAGCTGTTTTCACTGGCTTAAGACTTCTCCATTTATCCCTGACATCACCAGTTGTACGCCATAACTGGCCACCAACCTGTCCTCCCCAAAGCCAAGGTTTGCGGTCACCCCATTCGCAAATACCCAACACAATATCACGTCCGCTTTTGCGCAAAGCATCCGCCATTTTTTTGTAACGTGTTTTGGCAATTTCCATATCATCGGGAGCGCCGCAATAGTCGTATTTCAAATAATCAATCCCCCAAGAAGCAAAAGTTTTCGCATCCTGTTCTTCAAAATTCAAACTGGCAGTATAGCCCCCGCAGGTTAACGACGCTGCATCCGAATAGATTCCTAATTTCAATCCTTTGCTATGCACATAATCCGCAAGTGCTTTTATACCCGAAGGGAATTTTTTAGGGTCGGCAATAATGTTGTTTCTGTTATCTCTTCCGCCCTGCCACCCATCGTCGATAAACAGATAATCATAACCGGCTTTTACCATACCACTACTTTCCATGGCATCTGCCATTTCGCGTATGTCTTTTTCATTAAAATTATCAGCAAAATAGTTCCAAGTCATCCAACCCATCGGCGGTGTTGGTGCCAATAAAGAACCACTAGCTGATTTGGTTTGTGCTTCTATACTTCCATTACTCAAGCAGAGTGCCATTACGATAAGGCTAAAAATTTGTTTTTTCATAATTTATAGTATTTGTTTTTTATTTAAATATTCACATGCTAGAAACCTAATTTATAGACATCCCTATCTTAAAAGACTGTCCATTCTCGAACTCAAGAAAGTTTTTACATTTATGTTTAGAATTTATTCAATTTTGATTTTACTTCATCAATTATTTTTTCTGAAGGAATCTCTTTTAACATTTTTAAATTAAAGGTGCTTAACAGCTTATTCAGCTCCTCTATTTTTGCATGATTTCCTGACTGTTTAAATCCTTCCTGAAGTACGTGTTTTTTTTCAAAATCCTGTATTCCTTTTTGCATAACGCAAATTATGACCGGCAAAATCATAAGGCTAGTTCACATAAATTGGCAAACCATAGCCATTCACTTCCCAACCCGCTGGTATGCGAAAATCCGTCTACTTGGTATCATCATAATCGAGTTCGAAAAAAATTAGCCGACTTTTCTCTGTTGTATTGTTTGGCTTTTTCCATATTTTCAGTTCCAGATTAATTATCGTTACTGCAATTATAAAACATTGCATGACAAAGAAAAAGACATAAAAACTTAAGGCATATTTTCATATTTTGTTGATTTACGAGAACTATCAAATATCCTAAAGACACTCAACACCCCGAGGTTAAATAATTTTTATAAAAATGATTAGTTAAGAAATCAAAAACCTTCTTCGAGTTACTTACATAAATACCAATGCTAAGTCTAATGAACTTGTACTTGGTCTGTTTTTTTTAACAGCTGTGATAACTTTACACTAATATCATCAAATGGATAGTTGCCTTTAAAACAAAAAACACACCCCTATCCCGAAGCCTCGGGACTCTCAAGAGGGGAATTCGACCCTGCTAACATTAAACCTTTAGTTGTTTTTTATGTAAATAAGTCGAAACCTTCTTATTAATTGATTAAATAACGATTAGTCGTTCTCTAACTTTTTTACAGAGGGAATTAAAATCAACTAAAAAATTCAACTATATTAAAAAATTAAATTGAACTGCTAAGATATCCGCAAAAATTTAGCTTTTATCTCAAGGATGTTGCTTTTTCATACAATGCTTCTAAAAACTATTTAAAAACTACTAATTAACTGTATATCAAATAATTAAATATAAAAACATAAAAGCAACTACTTCGTTGTAGTTGCTTTTATGTTACATGAATTATAATTATGTTACGCTATTATTGCAAGAAGAAAGTGGTTCCATAGAAAAAATCTATTTTTTATTTTTATATTCTTTCGGGGAGACTCCAAATTTATTTTTGAAAGAGGTGGAAAAATAATTTGGTGATGAGAAACCAACTGCATAAGCAATTTCTGAAATGTTCTGGTCTGATTTTTTTAACAGCTCTTTTGATTTATCCAATCGCATATTGTTAATATGATCACTGACACTGATTCCTAATATAGCTTTAACTTTTCGATACAATTGTACTCGTGAAATAGTTAAACTACGGGCAAGATCTTCAACAGTATAGGCAGAATTATCCAAGTTTTTTGCAATAAGATCATTCAACTTTCTTAGAAAATCCTGTTCAGAAACACCAAAATCACCATCCTCAATATTTAAAATATTATTGGTATAATAAAACCGTAGTTTTTCTCTATTAAAGAGCAATCCTTTTATAGATTGAGCTAATACTTTTAAATTGAAAGGTTTTGTCAAAAAGATATCGGCTCCGCTTTCTAAAGCCTTTAAATAGGATTCCTGATCATCTGAGGCGGTAAGTATTATAATAGGAATATGTGACGTTCTTAAATCTTTCTTGAGTATTTCACAAATTTGAAAGCCATTCTTTTCAGGCAAATTCAAATCACAGATAATAATATCTGGAATTAACTCCAATGCTCTTTCAATTGCATCGGTACCATCAGAAGCAAAAAAAGTATATTCTGCTGAAAATTTATGAGACACAAAATCCAAAAGTTCCTCATTGTCCTCTATATATAAAATCGAATATTTATCTTCGGTACTTTTGGGTTCGACACTTTGAATAAACTCCGAATCCAGATAATCCGGCTCATGAACAAAATCCAGAATTGGCTCTTTTATTATATATTTTTCATCAAGATGCTCTTTTCCTAATGGTAATGTAATTACAAATTCTGCTCCATTTTTTGAATTAATTTCTATTTTCCCTTTGTGCAGTTCGACAAAACTTTTTGATAAATGAAGTCCTATTCCAGAACTATTTCTGTAATTATTTGAACCTTGATAAAAAGCATTAAAAACCTCCTTCAACTCATTTTCCGGAATCCCTATACCCGAATCTTTAAAGTAAATTTTAACGGTACCATTGCCTTTATCTTCTTTTATTGCAATCGAAATTTTACCCTTTTCAGGAGTGAATTTAAAGGCATTTGACAACAGATTAAAATAGACTTTATCCATTAGATTTCGATCTATATAAACTTCCCGTTCCGGATTGTTGGTTGTCAATGAAAAATCAATATTTCTTTTCTTTGCTTCCCTATCAAAATCACCAATGATACTTTTCGAAAAATCTAAAATATTAGTCTTTGATGCTCTCAGAATAAATTTTTGATCCTCTGTTTTTCTATAGTCTAATAATTGATTGATTAACCGGAGTAATCTTCTGGAGTTATTATACATCAGATTAATTTCCTTATTCACGGAAGCCCCTTTATTTTTAAATTCGTTTCCCAAAGATTCTATGGAACTCAATATCAACGTTAAAGGCGTTTTGAATTCATGAGACAAACCGGTAAAAAAATTAAGTCTTGCTTCGTTACTTAGTTTTAGTTCTTCAGAAAATTTTTCAATTTCATTCCTTTGACTAACAACTTTTTTATTTGTTTCTTCTAATTCTTTCTTCTTACGACGAATTGTGATTCCAGAATAAATGCTATATATCGCTAAACTTAGCACAATTACAAATAAAGAAATTAAAAGTTTCAGAAGATTATTCTGAGTAGAGTATTTCTTTTCCTGGTTTTTTATAACACTTTGTTGTTGTTCAATATCAGATTGTTGGATTGTTATTTTATCAAATTGATTACTCATTATATCCGCATTAAGAGAATCTATCAATATGGTATTCAACTTGTTATTTTTAGGCACAATCTCTTTATTAAGTATCCTTAATGCCAGTTTAATGGCTTCACTACCTCCTGTCGGGTACAAAACAGTACTCTCCAGAGCCCCTTCTTTAACTAATTGAATTCCACCATACGGACCGTTCAGGCCATCAACCCCTATAAATTTTATTTTCTTCTCTAATCCTTTACTTTTGGCAATTTTCCATGCATTATAAGCTATTATGTCATTAAAAGCATATACATAATCTATAGTGGGCAAACTGTCCAATAACTTTATATAGTTTGTTTTAGGATGTCCAAAATCATCTGAATCAATAGTAAAAACTTTAATCCCCGGATATTGCTTAACAATCTGTTTAAATCCTAAACTTCTTTCTAATCCCGGCGAAATCTTAAGATCTCCTTTGATTTCAATCACATTGGCTTGTCCGTTCGAACTTGAAACGATATGTTTCCCGGCTAATCGCCCCACTTCAATATTATCTGCTCCCAAATATGCTGTATAATTTGGAGTATTGACTTTTCTGTCAACAATGATTACCGGAATGCCTTTAGCTTTGGCTTTCTCGATTACCGGAACAATAGAATCTGATTCAAAAGGAGAAATTATTATAACGCTAGATTTATCCTTAATCATCTTTTCTATATGGGCGATCTGTGTTTTCGCCTTTCGATTGGCATTATAAATCTTCAAACTAATTCCCGGATGAAGTGAGACTTCCACCTCCATAGCATGGTTCATGGATGTTCTCCAACCATTATCTTCAGAGATACTTTGTGAAAATCCTATTGCTATCACATCCTCGTCTTCCTCTGATGAGTTACAGGAGTTCAGTATACATAAGAAACCTGCCAGCAGTATAAAACAAACTCTTCTTGACATACGATTTATGGTTTATTAAAATAAAATATTTAGAGTAATTAATAGCTATTCTTGTAGTTGATTTTTCTGAATTCATATCCGTAAAAACAATCTTACGAATATAATATTTCTATAAAGTCCTAATAGGTTTTCAGACTTATGAATGCCTCCAATTGCATTAGTTTTTTTGCAGAAATCACATATCATTTTTATATTAAATGTCAAATGATACTTTAAAGCATTAAACAAATATACATTATTTTACAATTTGTTTATCCCATATCAGGTTTTTAAATCAAGGTAGATCAATAGAAAAAAATACCTATATTTTACTTTTATATTCTTTCGGGGAAACCCCAAATTTATTTTTAAAGGAAGTGGAAAAATAATTTGGGGAGGAGAAACCAACTGCATAAGCAATTTCTGAAATGTTTAAGTCCGCCTTTTTCAGCAACTCTTTTGATTTATCTAACCGCATATTGTTAATATGATCACTGACACTAATTCCCAATATAGCTTTGACTTTTCGATACAATTGTACCCGCGAAATAGTTAAACTTCGCGCAAGATCTTCAACAGTATAGGCAGAATCATCCAAGTTTTTCTCAATAAGATCATTCAACTTTCTTAGAAAATCTTGTTCAGAAACACCAAAATCGCCATCCTCAATATTTAAAATATTATTGGTATAATAAAATCGAAGTTTCTCTCTATTAAAGAGCAATCCTTTTATCGATTGAGCCAGTACTTTTAAATTGAAAGGTTTTGTCAAAAAGATATCGGCTCCGCTTTCTAAAGCCTTTAAATAGGATTCCTGATCATCTGAGGCGGTAAGTATTATAATAGGAATATGGGACGTTCTTAAATCTTTCTTGAGTATTTCACAAATTTGAAAACCATTCTTTTCAGGTAAATTCAAATCACAGATAATAATATCCGGAATTAATTCTAATGCCCGCTCAATCGCATTGGTCCCATCAGAAGCAAAAAAGGTATATTCTGTTGAGAATTTATGAGATACAAAATCTAAAAGCTCTTTATTGTCCTCTATGTATAAGATTGAATATTTATCTTCGGTATTTTTTGGTTCTACATTTTGGATAACCTCTGAGTCCAGATAATCCATCTCATGAACAAAATCCAGAACAGGCTCCTTTATTATGGATTTTTCATCAAGATGTTCTTTTCCTAATTGTAATGTAATTATAAATTCGGCTCCATTTTTAGAATTAATTTCTATGCTTCCTTTGTGCAACTCGATAAAACTTTTTGACAAATGAAGTCCAATCCCGGAACTGTTTCTATAATTATTTGAACCTTGATAAAAAGCGTTAAAAACCTCCTTCAATTCATTTTCCGGAATCCCTATACCGGAATCCTTAAAGTATATTTTAACGATGCTTTTAGGCTTATCTTCTTTTATCATAATCGAAATTTGACCGTTTTCAGGAGTAAATTTAAAGGCATTTGACAGCAAATTAAAATATACTTTATCCATTAAATTTCGATCTATATAGACGTCCAGTTCAGGATTGTTTGTTGTCAATGAAAAATCAATGTTTCTTTTCTTTGCCTCTCGATCAAAATCACCAATAATACTTTTTGAAAAATCTAAAATATTAGTTTTTGATGCTCT
>NZ_VJZP01000036.1 GCF_007097265.1 Flavobacterium gawalongense
AGAAAGATGGTAAATTATAAATAAATGTCAATAAAATCAGTACTTAATAAGTGCGACCAAAGTGCCTATACCTATAAAAGTGATTAACCCGAAAGATAAATCTTAACTTAGTACCACCTCGTCAAGGCGTTATGTTAGGTACAAAGCTGGAAAGAGAGTTTTATAAATAATTATTGAATTAGAAAAACCTAAATTATGAATAACAACGCTGACAAAATCCAAAAAAATGAAAGTCAATCAATTGATAATACATTTTCTCAACCGTTACTAATACAGAAAAAAGAAAACAATACCGGTTTACCCGACAATCTCAAAGCGGGTATCGAAAACCTATCTGATTATTCCATGAATGATGTTAAAGTACATTATAATTCTGACAAACCAGACCAATTGCAAGCTCACGCTTATGCACAGGGAACGGATATTCATGTAGCGCCAGGCCAAGAAAAACATTTACCTCATGAAGCCTGGCATGTAGTACAGTAAAAACAAGGTCGGGTGAAACCAACCTTGCAGATGACGGGCGAATTAAGTGTAAATAACAATGCTCAATTGGAGAAGGAAGCGGATATAATGGGGTCAACAGAGTATAAAAAAAGCCGCTAAAAACCAAAGTTAACTGTTCTTTAAATTTAAATGGAACTAAAGCAGACAACAAGGAATCCTTACCACTGATTTGAAAGAAGGGAAACGCGCTATTCGGGTGTATCCACCTTGGGATACAACAACCAACAAACAGGCACAGAAAACTCAAAAATGGCAATTAGACTATTTCTTGGAAATCCCTTTGGACAAACCAATAAATTTGAACCGAGCCAAGTTATTTTATTCGCAGGAAATTAATTAAGATCTAAAATTAACCTCATTTAAGTAATTTTAAATGAGGTTGATTTTAAAAAAACTTACTTCATCAATTTTATTTTTATAATATACTGATTTTCAGTTGCTAAAATCAAAAATTATTTTTAATTTAGCTCTCATGAAGGATTTCCTATTTTAGAATCCTAACTATCCCCAAAATCTTATTATTTTTTACAAGTTAGACAGGAATATCAATTCAACTAACTTATAGGTTAAATCAATTGTTTAAAAAATGATGGATAATAATGCTTCATTGTTTTTTTGCACTCATTTTTAGCAGTACCAGTTTCGTAGCCCCGCTTCATTTTAATCCGTTTTACAGTAATGACATAAAGACACTAAGCGCATACATAGGATTCGTTTTCTATGTTTCTAACCAAGCCATTAATACATAAACTACTACGTTATGGACACCTCTAAAGACCGTTTAAGTACTAAACCAAAACAGATTAGCTGGTTACCCATTGTACTCGTGGTCGTGTTACTTGCCGTGTTATTTTGGGTTATGTATCAATTTAAAGGAGAGCAACGTTTTGCTGTCGTAAAGCTTTTTGGCAAAGGCGATGCGATAAACTTTTCAAAAAATTACGGTTATGTTCAATTTCCTTCCAATGAAAAAAATTATGGGGCTTTGCTTGCCGAAAAAGGAGATGTATTGAGTTTTAATGATGCCGTTATTTCTTTCAATGATGTAACAAATGATTCTTTAGAAATTGATGATTCTGGGGATTCTCTCGTTTTTGTAAACGGAAATGTAAATACAATCATTATAGCTGGAAAAGCTAATCTGATTCCTTGGTTTCAAAAAATGAGAAGAAGAACTATTGACAACTTGGAAACCATAGATTTCAGATCAAAAATTCCTGCGAGTTACATTCCTTATTTAAAAAAAATAGCACATCTAAAACCTAATACCGCTTTGGTTTTTGAAGAAAATGGATCGCAAATTATAATTGAGGATTATATAAAAAAATCCAATTTCTTTAAACCTCTTTTTATAAGAGTATCCTTAAAACAAAATGAATTCCCATTATTGGCACATTGGAAAACTGCCGAATATCTTCATCTAAACTTATTAGATACCGTTGTCACAAAATCTTTGCCCGTGATGCCTGCCTTAAAACAATGCATTATTAACGGAGGCGACACTAAATATATGAATGCTGCCTTTTTTAAGAACAATCCACAACTGGAAAAGGTAAGTTTATTTGCCTGTCTGTCTGATTATGCTATTTTGAAACCATTGGAAAACATGGAGCAACTTACCATTACTAATTTTGGTTGCAAGGGCGATTTGGCAGCATTGAAAAACAAATTTCCCAAACTGTCCGTGTTGATAGTATCGGGTGTTTTTACCAATATTGACTTGCTTGGTAACTATAAAAACATTCGGTGGCTGGGACTACCTGAAAACACCTCCCAAAAACAGTTTAATACCATTACCGCACAACTATCCAATTTACAAGTGCTGGAACTAAAAGGAAGTGATTCCGTAAAAAACTTAAAAGCATTGCAACAATTACCCAATCTCAGGGGACTTGTAATAATAGACACGATAACGGACAAACAATCCCTTTATGCATTGAAAGAATTAAGATATCTGTCAGTTCCCGACAGAAATAAGACGGACAGCACGTATGTTCAAACGCTGAAAAAGAGTTTGCCGGGTTCCATCATTGTTCCTAATACCGGAGCTTGTATGGGTTCAGGCTGGCTGCTTTTACTAATGCCTGCAGTATTTTTATTCAGTTTAGTTTTTCCAAGGAAATTTTTGAAAAAATATTTTAAAAAAAACAACAAAAATGGAACATTTAGAGCAAACAAAACCGATATCCAGACGAACCAAAAAAGCAGTGCTTGATGCAGTCGTTTGCAGTGTTGAAATCATGGCATTTGCCTATTTAATTACCTATCCTTTTCCATTAAAAGCAGTAGCTTTTATCCCTTTGGTAATGGTAGCATTTATCATCAGCCGTGACATCGATTCCCCTTCGGTTACATTCAGGCTTTTATTTAGAGATCTTTTTTCTCTAAAAATGCTTGTGCAAATTGTTATTGGTCTGGAATTGGGTATTATAGCAGCAATTTATTACAGAGGAAATTTGGGAATGCCCCTTCTACCCTCGATGATCAGACCATTTGTATTCGTGGCGGCAAGCGTTGCTATCATCGAAGAATTATTTTTTCGTGGTTTTATACAAGGACAAATCAACAAGATAAATTCAGATTTTGCTGTGGTGTTTGCCGCCCTTGCGCATGCTTCTTACAAAGCTTGTTTATTTCTTTCTCCGGCAGCAATACAGCAGCAACACCTCGTGGCATTTTTTATATGGTCTTTTGCGGCTTATATCGTTCTTGGATTTTTAAAGCATTATTCAAAAAGCATGATCCCAGTTATTGTAACGCATGTCATTTTTGATATAGTCGTTTATGCCGAAGTCCTGCAAGCGCCATGGTGGGTGTGGTAATTGTTGAGATTCTAAATGGTATGGATTTAATGAACAATAAATCTGTATTTGATATCTAATAGAATTACTTTTTTATTCATTCTAAATTAAAGCCTATGTGTTTTTCAGCTAGTGCGAGTTTTGGAGCGGGTATTGTTCTTGCAGCAATAAGTGTTGCGGCAATAAAAAAAGTACAAAAACCTGCCCAAATTTATTTTGCCTGTATTCCGATTATTTTTTGTGTGCAACAGTTTTCAGAGGGCTTTTTATGGCTGGCACTGACAAAATCTGTTTACGCCCCTTTACAACCGATTGCAACCTATATGTTTTTGTTTTTTGCACAGGTCGTTTGGCCCTTATGGGTTCCTTTTGCATCACTGAAACTTGAAAAAGAAAAGGAAGAGAAAAATTTTCAGATGGTACTGCTTGTAATAGGCCTGTTAGTATCTTTATTTCTTGGATATTGTTTAGTCACTTATACTGTTGAAGCAAAAATTATTGGTTCCCATATTTCATATATCCAAGACTATCCAATTGTATTTGGCGGTTATGGTGAGTTACTTTACATCATTGCAACTATTGCTCCGCCCTTATTCTCAAACATCAAAAAAATGTGGCTCTTAAGCATCCTAATCATCATTTCCTATATTATCACAAAAATTTCCTATGTAGATTATGTCGTTTCGGTTTGGTGCTTCTTTTCTTCAATTATTAGTATATCCGTACTAATAATTATGGATGAAATCAAAAATCCGAGTAAGAAACATTCCAAATATCACTATAGAAGTAATCACAGTAAAAGCAGCAGTATTTAAACTCTTGACCTTTATATTTTCTATAATTTATTTTTCAAATTTTCTTTAACCCTCTCGAACCACTCGTTTCTAAGGATACTCAAAATAATACTGTCTCTGCGAATAGCACTACCAAAAGTGGGCATGTGGCTTCGTAAAACACCTTCTACGGTACAGCCTATGCTTTTCATGGCTGCAATACTTCGTTGGTTGTTATTGTCCGCACGAAATTCTACGCGTTCCATTCCAAGGGTTTCGAAAGCAAACTCCAATAGCAAAAATTTACAGCGTTTGTTAAGTCCGGTTCCTCTGAAATTTTTGCCATACCAAGTGTAGCCTAATTGTAGCGTTTTGAATGCCAAATTAATATCGTAAAAACGAGTACTTCCTGCGTATTTTCCTGATTTTTTATCGAAAACTATAAAGGGGAATTCAGTTTTATTTTCTCTGGCTTTTAAGGCAATTTGAATATAATTTTCTAAATTTTCTTTGCCGTTGGCTTGCACTAAAGAATATTCCCAGGTTTCGGGTTCGTTGAGGGAAATTTCCAATAAATTTTCAACATCGGTTTCCTGTAAAGGACGCAGTAAAATTGATTCGTCTTCGAGGATTGTATCTTGGGGGAATTGAGAAGTAGACATGATTCTTTTTTGGGCTAATTTATAAAAAAAAGACAATACCAATTATTAGTATACATTTAGTACGATTTTTTAAACATAGGAGGAATATAAGTACATTTAAGTTGGACTCTTTTAAATTCATAAATGGAATAATATCCGCCTTTTCATAAATAATTATGACTATCCGTAATGCGGACTAAAATCATTTCGAATACAATTTTCGTCGTTTGTACATTTATAAAGCATAAATATTAGCCCACAGATTGTACAGATTATACCGATTTACACGGGTTTTTTTACTCGGTGAATCAAACTGTTATTTAAATCTGTGCAAAATCCGTTCAATCCGTGTTATCTGTGTGCCATATTTTATCCTTTGGAACATATTGCGGACTGTCATATAAATAATTACTGATGTCTTAGCCCAGATAAAAGTGAAAAGCCCACAGTATAAAACACTAATTTTTCTTGTCGTAAAAGAGCGACCAACGGAAGCTCCTTTTAGGGCTTAGAAAAATAGTGTTTTATGCGCGGACTTGAAACGGTTAGCTGGATTAGCTCCTAAAAATGCTACTCACTCATTTCATCGTAACGCTCTGGAACTTGCGGATCATAGAGCGGACAATTGAATTCAGCCAATGCATCCACCAATTGATTCATGATTTTTCCTTCGGTTCCGTAGCAATCGATTTGAATGCTTTGAGGAGTGGTTTTTATTTGAAAAGCGCCTTTTCCTTTGTTATTTTTCCAACTGTTGTCATCTACTTTTTCCCATTGAGAGAACAGCGTATTAATCCTATTGAGGATGACAGTTACAGGAAGTTCTTCCAAACCTTCCACTTCTTGTTCCTCAATAATCGCTTCGTAAACCAAGTGATGGTTTAGATAAATGCCGTCCTGATATCTCCAAAAAAGTAATTCGTACATTTAAAAAAATTGAAAGATTAAAAAATTAAAAGATTGAAAAACCAGCATCAATTAAAGCTTTTTAATATTCAAAAGTTCCGTATTCGCTGGTAATGGTCAGTTTTTTAGTATCGGCAGCTGCTACTCTACCCACAATTTGTGCATCAACATTGAACGATTTTGAAATCGCGATAATGTCTTGAGCAATGGCTTCCGGAACGTATATTTCCATGCGGTGTCCACAATTGAATACTTGGTACATTTCTTTCCAATCTGTTTTGGATTGTTCTTGTATCAACTGGAATAATGGGGGAACCGGAAATAAATTGTCTTTTATAATGTGTAGATTATTTACGAAATGTAAAATCTTGGTTTGTGCTCCTCCACTGCAATGCACCATTCCGTGAATTTCATTAGACGTATATTGGTCTAAAATTTTCTTGATAATTGGCGCATAAGTTCTGGTTGGTGAAAGCACTAATTGACCTGCATCGATTGGTGAATTTTCCACGGCATCAGTAAGATTTACTTGTCCGGAATAGATTAATTCTTCAGGAACTGCAGCATCAAAACTCTCCGGATATTTGGTTGCCAAATACTTCCCGAAAACATCATGACGCGCTGATGTTAAACCGTTGCTTCCCATTCCGCCGTTATAGCTTTTTTCGTAAGTGGCCTGACCAAAAGAAGCCAAACCTACAATTACGTCACCTGCTTTAATATTGGCATTGTCAATTACTTTAGTACGTTTCATGCGAGCCGTTACGGTAGAATCTACAATAATAGTTCGAACGATATCACCTACATCAGCCGTTTCACCACCTGTGGAATGAATGGTCACGCCAAAAGAATCCAGTTCTTTAATTAACTCTTCGGTTCCGTTGATGATTGCTGAAATTACTTCAGCAGGAATCAAGTTTTTATTTCTTCCAATGGTGGAAGAAAGCAGAATATTATCGGTTGCTCCTACACACAATAAATCATCGATATTCATAATCAAAGCATCTTGAGCGATACCTTTCCAAACGGAGATATTTCCTGTTTCTTTCCAATACATATACGCAAGAGAAGATTTAGTTCCCGCTCCGTCAGCATGCATAATCAGGCAATACTCTTCGTCTTGGGTTAAATAATCAGGGACGATTTTACAAAATGCTTGAGGAAACAATCCTTTATCGATGTTTTTTATGGCGTTATGCACGTCTTCTTTGGATGCCGAAACACCGCGAAGCGCATATCTTTTTGAAGTATCTGAACTCATGTAGTCTTGTTGTGTAACCTGCGTTTGGGCAGATGGGTTTTGCGGCAAAGATAATTATTTTTTTGGGTTTTGCCTATCGGGTTTTCAAGTGTTTCGTTAAATCCATAATCTACCCAGAGAATATGAATTTATTTTATTAAATTTGTTATAATATTCTAATTGTTACTTGTTTACAAATAAAATACGATGAATAATAGATAAATAAATACTGTTTGTCTTATATGGACATTACGCTAAATTCATATTGGTTTTAATTGAAATTTAGCATTAAACCCATTTAAAAGTTTAAGAAACTTTAAACCTAGAATTAAACTTAGAAAAGTGGAAACCAGCGACCACTATAAAAAACGGGGCATTACCGAAAAGCCATAAGAGTAGGAAAGTAAAAAACATAACATTATGCCTAAGTTCTTAATTGAAAGGGATATTCCCGGTGCCGGTAAACTAACTGCCGAACAGTTGAAAGCCATCTCTCAAACTTCCTGTGGAGTATTGGGTAAAATGGGACCCCAAATTCAGTGGGTCAACAGCCATGTAACAGCTGATAAAATCTATTGCGTTTATATTGCCCCCAATAAGGAAATGGTGCTTGAACACGCAAAGCTAGGCGGATTTCCTGCAAATTCAGTAAGTCAAGTATCTGCGATCATTGACCCTACAACAGCAGAACAATCTGTTTAATCAATGAACAATACCTTTTAAGCATAAAATTTACTGGATTAAGTTGTTGCAATTTGTCATTTCGACGAAGGAGAAATCACATCAAGTCATTCAAAATATGTGATTTCTCCTTCGTCGAAATGACAAATAGAGACTGTTTTTATTCCAGTAAAAGAAAGATTAAAAGGTATTAATCGAACCATAAAAAATGCCTATCTAAAGCAGACAGGCATTTTTTATGAAAGTGTTTGTTATTATTTTGTAAACAACAATTCTCTATATTTAGTCAATGTCCAAAGTTCATTATCTACCAACAACTCCAGTTTATCACAATGTTCACGGATGACTTCAAAATATGGTTTTACGTTATTACAATAGGCTTCAGCCATTTCTTGAGCATCAGTCATTACGTTTGCTTTCTTTCTTTCGTTAGTCATTTCTTCAACTTTAGAATTGATTCCTTCAATATGACCTGAAATTTCTTTGATTAAAATAATCTGTTCTTTGGCAATTGTTTTAAATTCATCTCCAAAAATTTCTTTCAATCCTTTTACGTTTTCAATCAACGTATTTTGGTACCGAATTGCAGTAGGAATAACATGATTTTTAGAAATATCACCTAAAACTCTACCTTCAATTTGAATTTTCTTAGTGTACTCTTCCAATTCAATTTCGTAACGCGCTTCCACTTCAACATGATTCATGATACCCATTTCAGAAAACAAATCTAAAGCTTGTTTAGAAGCTCTCGCTTTCAATGCTTCAGGAGTCGTTTTGAAGTTGCTTAAACCTCTTTTCCCTGCTTCGATTTCCCATTCGTCACTGTAACCATCTCCTTCAAAAAGAATTTTTTTGGAAACTTTAATATACTCTCTCAAAACATTGAAGATGGCATCGTCTTTCTTCATGTCTTTAGATTCAATCAAAGCATCTACTTCAATTTTGAAATCTTTCAATTGTTTTGCAACAATAGTATTCAAAGTTGTCATAGCATTAGCACAGTTTGCAGAAGAACCTACTGCTCTGAACTCAAATTTATTTCCTGTGAAAGCAAATGGTGACGTCCTGTTTCTGTCTGTATTATCCAAAAGTACATCTGGAATTTTACCTACAACATTTAATTTTAAATCTGTTTTCTCTTCCGGAGATAATTTTCCGGTAGTTACACCTTCTAATTCAGCTAAAACTTTAGTTAATTGCTCTCCAATAAATACAGAGATAATTGCCGGCGGCGCTTCATTTGCACCTAATCTATGGTCATTACTTGCCGTTGCAATTGCACCTCTTAATAATGATTCATAATCATTTACCGCTTTTATAGTATTGATAAAGAAAGTCAAGAACTGTAAATTGCTCATAGGCGTTTTACTTGGACTCAACAAGTTTACTCCAGTATCAGTTGCTAATGACCAGTTGTTGTGTTTCCCTGAACCATTAACTCCTTTGAACGGTTTTTCATGAAATAATACTTTCAAATCATGACGTTCAGCCACTTTTTGCATTACATCCATTAATAAACAGTTGTGATCTACAGCTAAGTTAGTCTCTTCAAAAATAGGTGCCAATTCAAATTGATTTGGAGCAACTTCATTGTGACGCGTTTTAACCGGAATTCCTAACAACATACATTCTTGCTCTAAATCTCTCATGTACGTTAACGCACGAGTTGGGATAGAACCAAAATAATGATCATCTAATTGTTGTCCTTTTGCAGAGGTATGTCCAAGCAAAGTTCTTCCTGTCATTACAAGATCAGGACGAGAATCCGCTAATGATTTATCAATTAAGAAATATTCTTGCTCCCATCCTAGGGTTGCAGTAACTTTCTTTACATTTTTATCAAAATATTTACATACTTCCGTAGCAGCTTCATCCATAGCAGATAAAGCTCTCAATAAAGGAATTTTATTATCTAATGCTTCTCCTGTGTACGAAATGAAAACAGTAGGAATACATAATGTAGTTCCAAAAATAAATGCTGGAGAAGTTGGATCCCAAGCGGTATATCCTCTTGCTTCAAATGTGTTTCTAATTCCACCATTTGGGAAACTGGATGCATCTGGTTCTTGCTGTACCAATTGAGCACCACCAAATTTTTCTACTGGATCACTACCGTCGTAAGATGTTTCAAAAAAAGCATCGTGTTTTTCAGCAGTTGTCCCTGTTAGTGGTTGAAACCAGTGCGTATAATGAGTTACTCCTTTTGACAAGGCCCACTCTTTCATTCCCATTGCGATATAATCGGCTAATTTCCTGTCTATTTTAGTTCCATGCTGAACAGCACCTTGCACTCCTTTAAATGCATCTGAAGTCAAATATTGCTTCATTGCTTTATCATTAAACACATTCGAACCAAAAATGGTTGATTTTCTATCAGTTTCTTCAAATTGAACTGGCTTTCTGGTTGAAGCTTCTCTCAAAGCTTGAAAACGTAGTGTTGACATAATTTTATAAATTTAAAATATTAATCGTGATTTAAAATACATACAAATATAATTCATTCCTGTAATATTTAATCCTCTCATTAACATATCTTAACTTTCTTTTTTAACATAGAATTAAAATTAAAAAAAATTGACCATTTCACATTTGAAGTAATAAAAATCTTAACTATTTATTAATGACTAAAAAACCAGCATTGTGAATTTAATTTTTATAGCTAATTAAAATCACATTTTTTCAAATATACCCCTCAAAAAATGAAGTAATGCTAAAAATTATACCTCATTAAATAAAAATTACCCCCTGATTTTACGACATCGACAAATTAATTTATATTTGCAAAAGAAAATTATCAAAAAGAAAATAAATTTATATTATTATGGCTAAAATAAAGTTAGAATACATTTGGTTAGATGGATACGAACCAACTCAAAACTTAAGAAGTAAAACCAAAGTTGAAGAACACAAAAATTTCCAAGGGACATTAGAAGAAATAGGAAACTGGTCTTTTGATGGTTCATCTACAAAACAAGCAGAAGGTGGTTCTTCTGATTGTTTATTAGTACCTGTTGCTATTTATCCAGATCCTACACGTATCAATGGATACTTGGTAATGACAGAAGTTATGAATGCTGATGGTACCGCTCACTCTTCTAACGGTAGAGCTACTATTGATGATGATGGGGATTTCTGGTTTGGTTTCGAACAAGAATATTTCATTATGGATACTAAAACTTTATTGCCTTTAGGATTTCCAGTTGGAGGATACCCTGCACCTCAAGGTATGTACTACTGTTCAGTAGGCGGTAAAAACACTCACGGAAGAAGTTTAGTAGAAGAGCATGCTGATTTATGTATCGCTGCCGGAATTAACTTTGAAGGTATCAATCAAGAAGTTGCTTGTGGTCAATGGGAATTTCAATTATTCGCTCAAGGGGCTAAAAAAGCTGGAGACGAAATATGGATTGCCAGATATTTACTAGATCGTTTGACTGAAAAATACGGTTACTATATTGAATATCACCCAAAACCTCTAGGTGATACAGATTGGAATGGATCTGGAATGCATGCTAACTTCTCTAATGAAGTTTTAAGAACATGTGGTTCTCAAGAAATATATGAGAAAATATGTGAAGCATTCAGACCTGTAACTTCAGAACACATTGCTGTTTACGGAGCTTATAATGACCAACGTTTGACAGGTAAGCACGAAACTGCTTCTATCCATGATTTCTCTTACGGTATTTCTGATAGAGGAGCTTCAATAAGAATCCCATTAATTACTGTTCAAAAAGGATGGAAAGGATGGTTGGAAGACAGAAGACCAGCATCTAATGGAGATCCATACAAAATTGCCGCCAGAATTGTAAAAACTGTAAAATCTGTTTTAGTTGAAGAATCTGTTTTAGCATAAGAATCTATTTCCTAAACCTGATTTGTTTATAATTTAAAAGTGCCTTCATAAATGAAGGCACTTTTTTTTAGACCTCTGTATATTTCAAATATAACTTTATTTTAAAATAAGTTTCAAACTTAAAAAATCAAAAAGTATCTTTGCCCAACCTATAATTAACAACTTAATTTATGATTGTCTGGATTTCATTTTTAGCTGCCGTCTTACTATTTCTTGCACTTGATTTAGGTGTTTTCAATAAAACACCGCATATCATCAGTTCCAAAGAAGCCGGTAAATGGACCGCTGTATGGGTAACATTATCTTTTTTGTTTTCCGGAGTTATATACTGGTTGTACGGCAATCATTATATTTCAAATCCTGATGGATTGAAACCGGTCGCAGCTTCAATAAAATTCATTACAGGCTATTTAATAGAATTATCGCTAAGTATTGACAATATATTTGTTATTGCCATTATTTTTTCTGCTTTCAGAATTCCACAAAAATACCAACATCGGGTTTTATTTTGGGGAATTCTGGGTGCGATTGTTTTTAGAGGTTTAATGATTTATTTTGGCGTTTTGCTTATTAATAAATTTTCGTGGACTACTTATCTTTTTGGTGCATTCCTGATTTATACTGCAATGAAAATGCTGTTTACCAATGAAGATGAAAAATTTGAACCTAAAAAATCATTCGTTTATAAAAGCCTAAAGAAGGTTATGCCGATCTCAAATCATATCGACCACGAACATTTCTTTGTAAAAAGAAGGCATATAACCGCCGCGACCCCTCTTTTTGTTGCATTAGTCGTTATTGAAGTAATGGATGTTGTATTTGCCATTGACAGCGTTCCCGCAATTTTAGCCATAACAAATGATCCTTTTTTAGTTTTTAGTTCTAATATTTTTGCGATATTAGGCTTGCGATCCATGTATTTCTTTTTGGCAAACATGTTAGAAAAATTTGCCCATTTAGAATACAGCCTTATTGCTATTTTGACTTTCGTTGGACTTAAAATGCTGCTTCATGATTTTATCGAAATGCCAGAATGGGTATCATTGGCTTTTATCGCAATTTCGCTTCTAACTGGGATTATGGTGTCTTTAAAAATGAGTAAAGAAGAAGAGAAAGAAGCTGAGGAAAATAATTAATACAATCCCATCGTAAAAAAATACAAGCATAAAAAAAGGAAATCTTTCGATTTCCTTTTTTTAATTTATAAGCTAAAATTACATTTGAATTTTTTGAATTTGGCTTTCATTTATTTTTAAAGCAGATATAACGGCTTCATAATTGTTTTTGTTGATTGAAGTTGAAAAACCTGCCGGAACAATCACAATTCTTAAAACCTGATTCAACCTAAACTCAGCAGTAACATCTTGCAAATCACGACCAACCATATAAATACTTACATCCGTAGTAGTATAATCATAATCATAACTAAAATCTAATGTTCCATCACTAAAATAATGGGTTTCAGGCAATAATTTCCATACATCACCCTGAGCAGTGGAACCAGATAATCGATATACTAAGACCACATCCGAAGAAAAAATAGGCGGATTAAGCGGAACTATTCTACTATAATTATTAGTTGAATTAAACGAAGCGGTAACTTCAAATACTTCGCTGATGGTATCATTATCTACAAAAGGCCCATCGTCATTTACGGTGCAACTTTGTAAAGTAAATAATCCTGCAATGGCTAAAAGTGTAATTATCTTTTTCATGATTTTAATTTTTAATGGTTAATTTTATTTTACACATTCATGAATTGTGCCAAACTTTATTTTTTAAAAAAATTATAGATTTGAAAATGGAAAAACAACTAAAACTTTACATGATAATACTGGGCTGTACGCCAATAGGAAGGTTTGCAGAACAACATGATATTTTTTTTGGAATTGGAAATTCCTTGAAAAATTTGATTCCACAGATGATTTTTTTTTTGGCCTGAAGCCAAAGGACAACTTCATATTGATGCCTGGAGAGAAGTTGCTGTAGTCGATAATTATTCGATTGAGATTGTTCCCAAAGATATAGCCCCAAATACTGTTTCAGAAAAATTATTCTTCATCAATCTGGGTGGTTACAAAGAAAATGAATTTGAAGAGTACCATTATAAAATGCTTTCTGTTGCCGAAAGTTTAGGACTAGCATCCAAAAATGCCAAGACAACCACTTTCTATAAACATTATGGTTTCAAAGGAGCCACTTCACATATTGATGATAAATACGGAATCGATGTGGATGATATTTACAATATAGATGATATATTAGACAAGCAATTTAAAGAATAATACGCATTAAAAATCACCAAATCTGAAACGGTTTTAAAAGAAGATGATTTGCATATTGGCTATTTAAAATTAGATAAAATTACTTTTTAATATTTTTAGATTAAAATCTAATATTCAAAAAAAAGACTTAAACCATATAAAAAAAGCCACCCCAATAGTCTTGAGATAGCTTTGACTTTACTACAAATAGTAAGTATTAATTAATCACTGTTTTTTAGGACGAAACTACAATTGAAATGGTTCTTCTTCTTTTTTCATTTATAAGTTTCTAATAAACAAAGACATACAACACCTGTGTTTTCAACATAAATCGTTTTCGTAAATGATAAAATAGTACCTAAATCAGAAAAACCAGCGGTGTTCCAGCACGTCTCATTGAAGTAATTTAGCATTATTAATTTTAATTATTAATTTAAAAACTAGTATCATGAAAAAGATTTCAAAATTAAGTTTATTGTTGGTAGTGGCAATGACTAGCATGAGTTCGTATGCAATCGACAGTGATTTTTTACTCAATGTAAAAAAAGGTAAAGGAAATGAAATTAGCTTTTCTCTAAATCAAATCAAAAAAGTTAATGTATCCATTTATGATGATAAGGATAACTTAATCTACACCGAAAATGCAACAGGTGAAACAGGAATTTTAAGAACTTATAATTTAGATGAATTTCCTGTTGGAATTTACTATTTGGTTGTGGAAAACAATCTAAAAAAAGTAAGACATGAAATTATTATTTCTGAAGAAAAGTCAATTTTAACAACAAAAGCAATCTCGGAAGTATACAAACCGGCATTGAAAAATAAAAATGTAGCAAATGTTGATTAGTTTGTTGCCGAAAAGAATACCCGAATATTATTTTTAAGAGGCTGTGTCTTTGTAAGAACAGCCTCTTTTTTGTGATTACAATTATTGCATCAAATGTAGTTTATAAGAATTCAAAAAAGGCCCCCTCATCACTGAAAGGTCTTTATTAAATATTAAAAAAGATTCCCCAAAAAATCAGGATAAGCGACCACTACCCTTTCGCTAAAAAGCGAAAGCGAGTGTCTGAGATCCTGCCCAAAAGCAGGATAAGCAATTCACACCCTTTTTGCTACGCAAAAAGTGGTTCTCGGCTTACATATTCCTCCTATATTGCCCTCCCACTTCAAATAAAGCCGAAGTGATTTGTCCCAAAGAACAAACCTTTGTCGCTTCCATTAAGTGTTCGAATAAATTTTCATTTTTAATGGCAGCTTCCTGAAGCGTATTCAAATGTTCCTTTACTGTATCTTGATTGGACTGGTGTAAATGGCTCAACATATCAATTTGATATTGTTTTTCTTCTTCGGTGGCACGAATTACTTCGGCTGGAATTACCGTTGGAGAACCTTTGGAACTTAAAAAAGTATTGACACCAATGATTGAGAATTCTCCTGTATGTTTCAAAGTTTCATAATACAAACTTTCTTCCTGAATTTTACTTCGTTGGTACATGGTTTCCATCGCTCCAAGAACGCCACCACGCTCGGTAATTCTGTCGAATTCCTTTAAAACGGCAGCTTCAACCAAATCTGTCAGTTCTTCGATGATGAACGAACCTTGAATTGGATTTTCGTTTTTGGCCAAACCTAATTCTTTATTGATAATCAACTGAATAGCCATCGCACGGCGTACTGATTCTTCCGTAGGTGTCGTAATGGCTTCATCATAGGCATTCGTATGCAATGAATTACAGTTATCGTAAATCGCATACAGCGCTTGCAAAGTCGTACGAATATCATTAAAATCAATTTCCTGCGCGTGTAAAGAACGTCCGGAAGTCTGAATGTGGTATTTCAGCATTTGCGCACGCTCGTTAGCTCCGTATTTGTTTTTCATGGCTTTCGCCCAAATTTTACGTGCCACACGGCCTATAACTGCATATTCCGGATCAACTCCATTCGAAAAGAAGAAGGATAGGTTTGGTCCAAAATCGTTAATATTCATGCCTCGACTCAAATAATATTCCACATAAGTAAACCCATTAGAAAGTGTGAAAGCCAATTGCGTGATAGGATTTGCTCCTGCTTCGGCAATGTGATATCCTGAAATAGAAACCGAGTAAAAGTTTCTAACGTTCTTGGTAATGAAATATTCCTGTACGTCACCCATCAATCGCAACGCAAATTCAGTAGAGAAAATACAGGTGTTTTGTGCCTGATCTTCTTTAAGAATATCGGCTTGAACCGTTCCACGTACTTGAGACAGCGTTCTTGCTTTGATTTCATTATAAACATCCGCAGGTAAAACCTGATCTCCGGTCACACCCAAAAGCATTAATCCTAAACCATTGTTTCCTTCGGGTAAATCACCTTGATAATGCGGTCTTTCGACTCCTTTTTTGGTATAAATTTCGTTGATTTTTTCTTCAACTTCAACCTCAAGACAGTGTTTTTTAATATATAATTCACATTGCTGATCAATAGCCGCATTCATGAAAAATCCTAACAACATGGGTGCAGGTCCATTAATGGTCATACTCACTGAAGTCATGGTATGCACTAAATCAAAACCAGAATACAGTTTTTTAGCATCATCCAAACAACAAATAGAAACTCCGGCATTCCCGATTTTTCCATAAATATCTGGACGAACATGTGGGTCATTTCCGTATAAAGTCACACTGTCAAAAGCTGTTGATAATCGTTTTGCCGGTAATCCTGCGCTTACATAATGAAAACGTTTGTTGGTTCGTTCCGGTCCGCCCTCTCCTGCAAACATTCGTGATGGATCTTCCCCTTCACGCTTGAATGGATATAAACCTGCCGTAAAAGGAAATTCTCCAGGAACATTTTCCTGTAAACACCAACGCAGAATATCGCCCCAAGCCTGATACTTTGGCAAAGCTATTTTTGGGATTTGAGAATGTGAAAGTGACTCCGTATGTGTAGCCATTTTTATTTCTCTATCGCGAACTTTGAACGTATAAACTGGATTTTTATATTTATTTATTTTTTCGTTCCAAGTTAAAATGATCTCCCAATTGTAGGAATCCAAATCCATTTTTACTTTATCAAATTGATTCAGTAAAAGGTTTAAAAAGATTCTATCCTCAACAACACCTGGTTTTTCGGATTCTAAAGCAGTTGGTAAAACAGAATCATCATTAATTCCTGCCTTATTTAATTCCGGAATTTTTTTGGTTACCGATTCGATGGTTTTAAAAATCCCGTATAATTTTTGAGCCACTTGTTCTTGACTAACCGCTGTAACATCGTATTTTCTGTTGCTTTCGGCAATTTCAGATAAATAACGGGTCCTGTGCGGTGGGATAACGAAAATTTTCTCGCTCATTTCACGAGTGATTTGGAACGTTGATTTCAAATCAGAATCTGTTTTTTCATGGATTTTATCCATTATCGCTTTGTAAAGCGTATTCATTCCCGGATCATTGAACTGTGAAGCAATTGTCCCGAAAACCGGAAGTGTATCTAAATTCGCATCCCAAAGATTGTGGTTGCGTTGGTATTGTTTTTTTACATCTCTTAACGCATCAAGGGAACCACGTTTGTCGAATTTGTTTATCGCTACCAAGTCAGCAAAATCAAGCATGTCAATTTTCTCTAATTGGGTTGCGGCACCAAATTCAGGTGTCATTACATATAAGGAAACATCTGAGTGATCCATAATCTCCGTATCGGATTGTCCGATTCCCGAAGTTTCAAGGATTATGATATCATATTTCGCTGCTTTAATAACCTGAATCGCATCGGCAACATATTTTGACAAAGCCAAATTAGATTGACGCGTTGCCAGCGAACGCATATAAACACGAGGATTATTGATGGCATTCATTCGGATTCTATCTCCTAAAAGTGCTCCACCTGTTTTTCTTTTGGATGGATCCACTGAGATTAGCCCGATCGTTTTTTCAGGGAAATCAATTAGAAAACGACGCACCAACTCATCGACCAAAGATGATTTTCCCGCACCACCCGTTCCCGTAATTCCAAGAACCGGAGTATCCCCCCCCGCCCCCGAAGGGGGAGCTGTAAAAACTTTGTGGAAATCTTCAGGATTATTTTCTGCAAGAGAAATCAATCTGGCGATTGTGTTTACATCTTTCTTTTCAAGACTTTTTAAAACACCAGCATTTCCTAGCTTTATCAAAGCAGAGGCATCCGTGTTACAATTCACTACATCCTTTCCTAGCTCCCCTCCTTCGGAGGGGTTGGGGGAGGATTTTTCCACCAAATCATTTATCATTCCTTGTAAACCCATAGCACGTCCGTCATCAGGAGAATAAATCCTTGCGATTCCGTACGCTTGCAATTCGGCAATTTCTGAAGGTAGAATTACTCCTCCGCCACCACCAAATATTTTGATTTGTCCTGCTCCCTTTTCTTGAAGCAAGTCGTACATATATTTGAAATATTCGTTGTGACCGCCTTGATACGATGTTATTGCAATAGCATTAGCATCTTCTTGAATCGCTGTATTTACCACTTCTTCCACACTTCTATCGTGACCTAAATGAATTACCTCAACACCGGTAGATTGAATAATTCTACGCATGATGTTAATGGCTGCATCGTGACCATCAAAAAGAGCTGCTGCGGTGACAATTCTTACTTTATTATTAGGAATATAGGATTTTACGTGTTCCATTTTATGAATATGATAATTTAAGACTGCAATTTACGACTTTATTTTAATAATTATTTAATGTCGGTCATAGTTGTTGATAAATAAGCAAGGATTTTGTTATTTAGCCCCGATGAAAGCGGCATCCCTCGCTTTTTCAGCGAGGATACAGCGGACAGCGGGACAACTGTTCCTTAATAAATCCTAAAGTTTGTGCTCCTAAATAAAATTGTGGCTTTATTTTTGAATAAGTAGTACTTTTGACACAAGTCATATGGCGAACTGACGAAGTAAACTTATAAAAACAATTTAAGATGAAAAAAATTTTATTTTTAATGGTGGTGATCTCTCTTTCCAGTTGTGCCGAAATGCAACAGGTTCTTAATCAATTACCCCAAACTCAGGGAATCGGAGGGGTAGATATTGCAGGTGGATTGAAGGAAGCACTAAATAATGGAATTTCTAAACAAGTAACAAAATTGACCGCGGTAGATGGTTTTTACAGAAATGAAGCCGTAAAAATTTTATTGCCGGAAGAATTAAGAAAAGTAGATTCTGGGTTGAGAAGAATTGGTTTGAGTTCTTTGGCCGACGAAGGTTTGAAAGTATTGAATCGTGCTGCCGAAGATGCTGTTAAAGAAGCTACTCCTATATTTGTTGATGCGGTGAGAAACATGACTTTTATGGATGCCAAATCGATTTTGATGGGAAATGAAAGTTCAGCGACGAATTATTTACAAAATAGCACCTCGACTGCTTTGTACGGAAAATTTAATCCTGTTATAAAAAATTCATTCACTAAAGTAGGTGCTGATAAAGTTTGGTCTAACATTATAACAAAATACAACAGCATTCCATTAGTAAATAAAGTAAATCCGGACTTGACTGATTATGTTACCAATCAAGCAATGAATGGCGTTTTCAAGATGATTGCCGTTGAAGAAAAAAATATCAGAACAAATTTAAGTTCCAGAACTTCCGTTTTATTGCAAAAAGTTTTTGCGATGCAGGACAAGATTTAATTTAATCGACTTATTTACATAAAAAACAACTAAAGGTTTAAATGTTAGCAGGGTCGAATTCCCCTCTTGAGAGGGGTTAGGGGTGTGTTTTTTTGTTATACAGAAAAATATCCATTTGATGATATTAGTGTAAAGTTATCACAGCTGTTAAAAAAACAGACCAAGTACGAGTTCATTAGACGTAGCCACAAATTTCACGAATTGGTGTTTAATTTTTCTTTTAGGATAAAAATTCGTGACAAATTCGTGAAATTTGTAGCTAAATTTTTCTTTAGCATTATTTACGGATAGTCATATTATTAAACCGTTAGCTATTTTTAAAACATAAACACTAAAATCAAATTTTTTTATAAAAAGAAATAAGTTTAGTTTTGAAAAACACTATACAGACTAAAGTCGAAAGAGATACATAAAATGCAAAAAATTACCATACTTATACATTGCGAAGACCAAAAAGCAATTATTGCCTCTGTTACCAATTATATTGCCTCAATTGACGGTAATATTATCTATCTGGACCAACATGTGGATGCCGATGAAAATGTATTTTTCATGCGTTTGGAATGTGAGTTCAGTGCCAAAAATTGGGATATTGAAGCTATCAAAACTGATTTTAAAGCTAATTTAGCAAATCCGTTTAATATGTCTTGGGAAATGTATACCCAAGATGAAAAACCAAAAATGGCGCTGTTTGTTTCTAAATACGACCATTGTTTGTATGACATTTTAGGACGATACAGCGCTGGTGAATTGCCACTTGAAATCCCTTTGATTATAAGCAACCATGAGGATTTGAAATCAGTGGCGGAACGTTTTTCTATTCCGTTTCATTATGTTCCTTTCACCAAAGACATTAAGGCCGAAGGGGAACAAAAGCAAATTGATTTGCTGGAGCAGTATGACATTGACTTTATTGTTTTGGCGCGCTACATGCAAATTATTACGCCAAATTTAATTGCGCAATACAAAAATCAAATTATCAATATTCATCATTCCTTTCTTCCGGCATTTCCTGGAGCCAAACCCTATCATTCTGCTTTTAAACGCGGCGTGAAAATTATTGGAGCCACCAGTCATTATGTGACCGAAGGATTAGATGAAGGTCCGATTATTGAACAAGATATTGCCAGAGTTTCACACAGTCATTCTATAGAAGACTTTATTATGAAAGGGCGTGATTTGGAACGCATGGTTTTGGCAAGAGCCATAAAATTACATGCCGAGAGAAAAACGATGGTTTATGATAACAAAACGGTGGTGTTTTCGTAAAAAAAATAAAATCCTCACCCTTCCCGAAACCTCGTGACTCTCCAAAGGAGAGGGAGCCGAAACCCTAAATAGTATACAAAAACAAACCTCGCTTAAAAGTTCCGAAGTTTCGGAACTTTTAAGCGAGGTTTGTTTTTGTTCTTTTTTCCTTTCATTTAGATTTTGAAAAGAGCTGGCAACGGTTACCATTGTTTAGCTGTGCTAAATTTTGTTTAACTCTTTATTTATTAAAATTTCATTTTCATCATCAAAACAAACAAATATTACTTTTTCAATTTCATTATGTTTTGATAGAAATTCAGAAACTGTCTTAACTGCAATTTGGGCTGCCACATCTTTTGGGAATCGATATACACCAGTACTAATACTTGGAAATGCAACAGATTTGCAGTTGTTCTCTACAGCAAGTTTTAATGAATTTTTATAGCAGTCAGCAAGTTTTTCTTTTTCATTTTTATTTCCACCATTCCAAACTGGACCAACTGTATGTATTACATAATTGGCTGGAAGTTTTCCTGCAGTAGTAATTACCGCTTCCCCAGTCTTACAACTTCCTTGTCTAGCGATAATTTTTCTACAATCTTCCAGTATTGCATTTCCTCCAGCTCTATGAATTGCTCCATCAACACCACCGCCACCCATAAGAGATGAATTAGCAGCGTTTACTATTGCATCAACTGAGATTTTTGTGATATCATTTTTTATAACTTGAATCATATTTTTTTGTTTCGAGATCACATTACAGCTAACTTATAAATAGAGGCAATTCCATAAAATTGCAAAACACTTAGAGCCTGTTCAAAATTTAAATATTAGAATTTTTACGAGATTATTTATCGATAGATGAGGCAAATTTTGAAAGAATAATGGATTATTGTTGAATAAATTTAACGAAATATAGCGAGAAATAATCCGTAAAAAAATAATTAGAGAAAATTTAAACAGGCTCTTAATTATTTGGTTCTTATAATTTTAATTCCAGTAATACAAAAAACGCAATGCGTTTTTTGTATTGTCGATTTAGTTTTTCTAACTATTCGAATGTAGGATTTATTTATAAAACAAAGAACAATCCTATTATTTATAAAAAAAAAACGCTTCCCCAAGTGAACATCTTAACTTTAATTTTTCATTCAAAAAACTTCAATTTCTCTCGTTTTTCCATCATTATAAAATACCACTTTGGTCCAGAACGATTTTGCTTTTTTATCCGTGGGATACCAATCTCTGTTTTCTTCCACAAGGATAAAAAGTCCCGTATCTGTCCCCAGAACAATAAATTTATTTAGTTTGGGTTGCTTTGGAAATATCGAAAGATCATACTTTTTACAAATTTCATCACTGAACTGTGAAACATTATTTGAAACAAGACCTATTTCGCTAAGGGATACAATTGACGATCCATCAAACGGTTTCTCCGATGCATTATCCAAACTGAAACGGGCAATGAATTCTAAAATATTTCCATTATTGTCATAAAAATAAAAAGACTTTGCATTCCAGTTATAAAAATCTGCGATTTTATCAGGCGGAATTACAACTAAAATTTTTGTTTTCTTTTCTATCCAAGCAAAGGCTTCCTGTAACTTATTATTTGGTATATCAAAGGCAAAATGATACACTGGCATTAAATTCTCAGAAGACCTAAAAGTTAGTTTTGTGGCGCCCGCTGCAAAAGAAATACTCGAATTGTTTTTCGAAATAGTTTTCAACCCGATGACATTGTTATAAAACAACTCCGTTTCATCGATAGTATCTGTTAATAATTCAAGTTCGAGAATATTCATCTTGTTTAAATTGAAACTAATTATCTTTCCAGCAAATCAACGTCAACTCCCAATCCTGCAGCAACTCCGGCTCCTATGCGACCATCAGCTCTATACCAATGACTCAATTGACGGTTAACAATTTCGTCTTTTTTAGGACCTTCAATACCAGACATGTGAGCAATAATATTAGTAATAGTATTTTGTTGTTGCTCCGGAGTCATGATTTTAAATAAATTACCCGGTTGTGTATAGTGATCATTTTCACCTTCGCAATTTCTATCATACCAGTCAGCAAAATCACTAAAAATTTCTAATGGCGGTTCTTTGTAAGCCTGATCTATTTCCATAGCATCGAAACTATTTGGAAAATAATTTGGATTACTTCCTCCATTACCATCTACTCGCATTTGTCCATCTCGTTGGTAATTATTCGTTGCAAATGGACAACGGTTTACAGGGATTTGCTCATAATTTGTTCCCAAACGATAGCGTTGTGCATCAGGATATGACAATAGACGCCCTTGCAACATTTTATCAGGTGAATATCCAATTCCATCTACAATATGGGCAGGCGCAAATGCTACTTGCTCAATCTCCTGAAAATAATTATGTGGATTTTGATTTAATTCTAAAACGCCAACATCAATCAACGGAAAATCGCCATGAGGCCAAACTTTGGTTAAATCAAATGGGTTCAAATAATAGTCTTGAGAATTAGCCTGCTCTTCCGTCATGACTTGGATTTGCAAATTCCATTGTGGAAAATT
The DNA here is from genome assembly GCF_007097265.1 of Flavobacterium gawalongense. GTDB lineage: Bacteria > Bacteroidota > Bacteroidia > Flavobacteriales > Flavobacteriaceae > Flavobacterium > Flavobacterium gawalongense. The sequence goes on from NZ_VJZP01000036.1 coordinate 23,124, forward strand.
TCCTTTATCGATATTCTCAAACAAATCACGTTGTGAAAAATCCATATCATGCGATTTCATTTCTGCCGCTTCTTCATTTGTGAAATTTTTAATTCCTTGAGCGGTTTTGAAATGGAATTTAACGTAAACTCTTTCGTTAGCGGCATTAATCATTGAATACGTATGACTGCCGTACCCATTCATATGACGATAGCCAAAAGGAGTTCCTCGATCTGACATGAGTATCAATACCTGATGCAAACTCTCCGGATTCAGCGACCAGTAATCCCACATCATGGTCGGTGATTTCATATTGGTATAAGGATCTCGTTTTTGGGTGTGTATAAAATCACCAAATTTTTTGGGGTCTTTAACAAAGAAAACGGGCGTATTATTCCCCACTAAATCCCAATTCCCGTCTTCGGTGTAAAATTTCATAGCAAAGCCTCGTGGATCTCTTTCTGTATCAGCTGAACCTCTTTCACCTCCTACCGTTGAAAATCGAAGTACTAATTTAGTTTCTTTTCCAATTTCAGAAAAAATTTTAGCTTTTGTATATTTAGTAATATCGTGTGTTACGGTAAATGTCCCAAATGCTCCAGAACCTTTTGCATGCACTACCCTTTCCGGAATTCGTTCTCTGTTAAAATGAGCCATTTTTTCGTGAAGAATATAATCCTGCAATAATAATGGTCCTCGTGAACCTACCGATTGAGAATTTTCGTTTTCTACAAATGGTCTTCCGGACGCTGTTGTAAGTTTTTCATGTGATTTCATATTAATAAAATTTAATAGTTTTCATCAAGGAATAACAAAGGGTAAAAACACAAACAAAATTGATAGTTCATATAAAAACAATATCAAAAAACGGCTTGTAGTTTTTTTCAACAAAAGAAAAATAAAATTTGAATAGGTAAAAATCGGTTAATTTTAAAGTTGATTCTGGACCAGAACCGCTAACCGACAATAAAAGAATAAAGTTAAAAAACTTAACGTATATACAACAAAGTAATAACAAAATCTTAACAGCAAAACGTCTGGCTATGTATGATCTTTGCAGGGTAATAAACTGGTTATTTATTATTTTTGGTTTTGGTTAGTTAAAGAATTGCCTGCATTTATAATGCAGGCATTTTTTTATTTAGCCGTATTTATAAAAGAAAGGACAGCATCATTAAATGCATTAGGTTGCTCCACATTTACTACATGTCCGCATTTTTCTATCACAAATAGTTTAGAAGATTTGTAATGATTTTCGACAACTTTTCGAACAGAAGGTAAGAACATATAATCCTCCTCACCCATAACATAAAGCGTAGGAATATTCAATTCGACCTGACGAAACCATTTGAGAACCGGATTTATTTCGGCAGTGAGTTTAAACCATTTAATAAATTCTTTTTGGTATAATTTTTTAGCCTCGTTTATAAAAAGTACACGAGATTGCTTGTGACTTTTTTTAGGCATGATGACAAAGGCAAAAAATTTATATAAAACCAAATAAGGCAATACATATTTAAACATATTTCCCAATCGCATCAATACTTGAGAACGGAAATTCATCTTTAGGATAGCGCCACCAAGAATCATGCTTTGGACACGTTCCGGATACATTTCTGCCAATTGTCTGATCAAAATTGTACCCAATGAAATACCAACAAAATGTGATTTCTTTATTTTAAGAAAGTCTAAAACTTCCAGAATATCATTGGCTAAAGCCGAAAAAGTATAGTTCTGTTTGAAAGCCGTTTTCAGTATGGTTTTTGATTCCCCGTGACCACGCAAATCCAATAACAATACATTATACTGTTTTTTGAAATCGCGTATTTGTTTGAACCAGATAGAAGAACTTCCGCCGGCACCATGCACAAAAGTTACCCACTGATCGGTGTTTTTATTTTCGTAAATGGTATAATTAATCACGTTCTTATTTTTTGTAAAAATAGGATTTTAATTTTAAATCTCAATCTTAACATATATTAATACTAATTTAACAATTGTAAAACGTAAATTTGCAAAAAAATCACACCGATGACTGGATTATTGAAAGAGAAAAGTGAAATAGAAAAGCTTAAAAGAGAATATCAAATACTTGCGGAACAAAATTTCGACATCGAAAAAAATACTATAAAGCCTCCCGTTGCTAAGGAAGAATTAGTTCTTTCAGCATGTGAATTATAATTTTTGATGCATTTTTTTAAAATATTCAAACGCTTTTAGCAGCCTGCTTCCATACCAAGAAAACATTTCACCATCAACAAACACCGTTTTTGCATGATGCGTGTGTCTTCCTATTTCAAAAGCATCTTCTTCCTTAAAAGGAAAAGGTTCTGAGGATAGAAAAACCAAATCCGGATCGCCTTCCAAGCGCATTTTTTTGAGTTCGATTTCCGGGTAACGTCCCGAAGTCTCGGGATTGCCTGCATAAATGTTTTCAAAATGATTCAGTTTCAGTAATTCATTGATAAAATTATCCGAACCAGCGACCATAAAAGGGTTTTTCCAAATGAAATATGCTGCTTTTTTTACGGGTATATCTTTGACAAAGTTTTTAAAATCGCTCAAGGCAAAAGCCAATTTGTCGTTCCATTTCTGGGCTTCGGTCCTGCAATTGAATAGCTGGCCAAAATCGGTAATCATTTTAAAATTGTCTTCAATGGTAATGATATTTGTCACCCAAACCGGACAGATTTTACGCAATTCGTCAACGATTTCCTGAGTATTTTCCTCTTTATTACAAATGATGATGTCAGGTTGTAACAATCTGATTTTCTCAAAATGCACTTTTTTGGTTCCGCCAACGATTTTCTTAGTTGATTTAAAATGATACGGATGCACACAGAATTTGGTAATCCCGATGATTCTGTCTTCCAAACCTAAATCATACAGTAATTCCGTTTGAGAAGGAACTAGTGAAATAATGCGCTTGGGCGAAGTTTCAAAAGAATGGGAAGTTCCGAGTTGGTCGATTATTTTTTTTTGTTTCAAGTTTAAAGTTTAAAGTTGATAATGTTACTGCATAAGTTGAAAACTTTAAACCATTAAGAAATTTAGAAAATGAAGATTTAAAGTATTATTTAATGGTCCCGAATAAATACTTTTTATATTAAAAAAAGCAAAATATAGTAAGCTCTAAATTAGACAACCTGAAACTTTAAACTTTAAACTTTAAACTAATAATTGCTGACATTTCCTGTTGCATTTTCAAAGCTTCAGCTCTTGCTTTTTCAACAAAATCAGTTCCATTTGAGGCATAAATTATGGCTCTGGAAGAATTAATCAGTAATCCTACAGTAGTATTCATACCGTATTTACAAACTTCGGATAAACTTCCGCCTTGCGCTCCAACTCCTGGAACAAGCAAGAAACTGTCTGGGACAATTTTACGAATTTCAGTAAAATATTCCGCTTTGGTAGCACCTACAACATACATTAGATTTTCACTGTTTTTCCACGTTTTAGAGGTTTCTAACACGTGTTTGTACAATTCTTTTCCATCCACGTTTAAAGTCTGGAAATCAAACGCGCCTTCGTTTGAAGTCAAAGCCAGCATAATAGTATGTTTGTTTTCGAAAGCTAAAAACGGCTCCACCGAATCTTTTCCCATGTAAGGAGCAACAGTAACGCTGTCAAAGTTTAAATCTTCAAAAAAAGCTTTGGCATACATCGAAGACGTATTTCCTATATCACCACGTTTTGCATCCGCAATCGTGAAGATATTCGGATAATTTTCGTTGATGTAATGGATTGTTTTTTGCAACGACATCCAACCTTTTATTCCGTATGCTTCATAAAAAGCAGTATTTGGTTTGTAAGCCACCGCTAAATCATGAGTTGCATCAATTATCGCTTTATTAAATTCGAAAATAGGATCTTCCAGTTCTAATAAATGCTGTGGAATTTTATTCAAATCAACATCTAATCCTACAGCTAGGAAGGATTTCTTGATTCTAATTTGGTCTATAAGTTGTTGTATTGTCAAAACAGTTTATTATTCGTTATTATTTGGCTGCAAAGTTCGGGAAGTTTTTTGCAAAGTTAGCAAAGATTCAAAATAAAAAAACGCCTCTTTTGTGGGAGGCGTTCTATTAAACTATTTTACTAAGTTGATTTCAACTCTTCTATTCAGGTTTCGACCTTCCACCGTTTTATTACTGGCAATTGGTTTAGCCGATCCAAATCCTTCTGAAGTCAATCGATCTTCTTTAATTCCTTTGCTTACCAAATAATTTTTTACTGAGGCTGCCCTATCTTCTGACAATTTCAAGTTTTTAGCTTTTACTCCTGAACTGTCCGTATGTCCTTCAATTCTAAATTCAGCTGTTTCATATTCATTCAAAACGGTAACGATGGCATCTAAACTTGCGAACGATTCCGCTTTTATTGTTGCTTTTCCGGTATCAAACAAAATTGTTTTTGAATACTCGTTGATTTTTTTAGTAACCTCCTCCTTAATTTCTTTTCGTTTCACCACAGGACATCCAAAATTTTCTACTGGACCAGCCACCGTTGGGCATTTATCATCTTTGTCTAATGTTCCGTCAGCATCTGTATCTGGCCAAGGACAACCTTTATTTTCAACAGGACCTGCCGTTTGAGGACACTCATCTACATTATCCAAAAGGGTATCTCCATCAGAATCTTTCCAAGGACATCCTTTGTTTTCTAATGGACCCGCTTCATTTAAACAAGCATCATCCTTGTCTAATGTTCCATCGGCATCAGTATCTGGCCAAGGACAACCATTATTTTCTGCTGGACCGGCTACTTTTGGACATTCATCATCTTTATCTAAAACACCGTCACCATCTTTGTCTTTCGCTTTTTTCTGATACACTGGAATTTTTACACCTAAATAAAAATCTGCTGCTCTAGAATTATTAGAAATCGCATTAGACAAGACAGAACCTGAACCAATAAAGAATACTCCTGTGCGTAAACCAACACCCACTTGCGTTTGTTTATTAACATCCATATAAGAAACGGGCACATAAAAACTGAACCATTTAGATTCATAACGAGGAGTCAAGCTCACTCGGTTGGCAATACTACTTTGATTTAATATTGTTTTAGAAACAACACTAAAGTCCCCATTTAAGTTTACATAAAACTTGTTGTGAATATTCCAATCAACATCAGCATGAATGGCAGTTGGTAATTTTGATTTTACCGCACCATTTACCACTGTAGGGCTATAATTGTCTTTTAAAAATTGATCAAAATTATCCGCATTATCAAAATCATCCTGAGTAATTGTCTTATTTAAATTATAATTATTACGAACTCCTTTATCGTACATCATTGAACCTAAGTCCGTAAGTGCAAATCCAAAACGAAGTTTATACTTATTCAAATACTTCAAGCTATTGATATCTTTTCCAGAAGCGTCAAAATCAGGTCTCCATTCGTAAACTAATCCTAAATCTACTCCAAAACCATTAGATTTTGAATCGATATCAATATTTGAATTGGTAGAAAAATCTTGACTTGATCCATAAACTGCCGTACCTGTAGTAGTATATGTACTATTTTGAGGCAAAAGAACATTTTCATTATATTTAACGCTTACATTATCCCCTTGAAAATGATAATTGGCAATACCTTGCAAATATTTTGCAGTAATACCACCTTTCAAAAAGTGTTGTCCCTGTTGATATAAAACTGCAGCATACGAAATTCCTATCTCTCCCCAAGAATTCCCAACAGCATTAGGGCTTCCTATGCTATAATCAAAATTATTTTTATTGTCTTTGGAGAGTTCATTAATTACATTACCGTTAATATCTATTACATTAACAACAGACCTAGCTCTTGTAAAAATGGCTAAAGAATGTTTTGGAGCAATATTGAACATAAATGATGGCCCCATTATATCCATATTCAAATTTACTTTGTTCGCATTGCTAAATGATTTTTTTGCCTGAGTATCAAAATCATAACCATCTTTAAAAACATCAAAAAAATTCACTCCATACATATCATTACTTACCGAAGAACTGAATGAAATCAAGTTAATATCGGTTTTAAAACGGGAATCAACGATAGAAGCCGGATTAAAAAGCACGCCTTGTACTCCTGCATAATTATCATGATAAAAGCCTAAATAAGACTGGGCATTTGCTGAGAACATCCCAGCTAAAATAAAGGTAAAAAGTAGCGTTTTTTTCATACAAAAAATATTACATTATTGAATTAGAACACAAAAAAAACACTTATTTAGTTTTTTACAACCAAATAAGTGTTATCATTTAATTAAATTTTATCAGAATACTTCGCTTGCTTCTTTCAGTTTCTCCATGTTGTTGACTAACGCTAGCTCGTCAACAATTTTCTGGATGTCACCATTCATGATATTTCCTAAATCATATAAAGTCAAACCAACACGGTGATCCGTTACACGACCTTGTGCATAATTGTAGGTACGAATTTTTGCAGAACGGTCACCAGAACTTACCTGAGAGGTACGTTTGGTGGCATCTTCGGCCTGTTTTTTAGCTAATTCCTGTTCGTATAAACGGGAACGCAAAACGCCAAATGCCTTGTCTTTATTTTTATGTTGTGATTTTTGATCCTGACATTGCGCCACTAATCCCGTTGGAATGTGTGTCAAACGAACCGCTGATTTGGTTGTATTTACCGATTGTCCACCTGGTCCTGAAGAACAGAAAAAATCCACGCGCACATCATTCATATCAATTTGAACGTCAAATTCCTCTGCTTCCGGCAATACCATAACGGTCGCTGCCGAAGTGTGAACACGTCCCTGCGTTTCCGTTTGCGGAACCCGTTGCACACGGTGAACACCCGCTTCAAATTTCAACGTTCCGTAAACATCCTCACCGGTAACTTCAAAAATCACCTCTTTGAAACCACCAGAAGTTCCTTCATTCATATCCACAACCGAAGTTCTCCAACCTCTGTTCTCACAATACTTCGTGTACATACGGAATAAATCCCCTGCAAAAATACTCGCTTCATCCCCACCCGTTCCGGCACGAATCTCCACCATAACATTTTTGGCATCTTCGGGATCTTTAGGAATCAACATGAACTTGATTTCTTCCTCTAATTCCGGCAATCTTTCTTTCGCTTCTTCCAGTTGCATTTTGGCCATTTCGGTCATATCTGCATCACTGTTATCCGCTATTATTTCATTTGCTTCTTCAATATTCGCCATAATCAGCACGTATTCATCGCGCTTTTCGGCCAAAGCTTTTAAACTTTTGTACTCTTGATTCAATTGCACATAACGCTTCTGATCAGAGATAACATCCGGCTGAATGATCAAATCCGATATCTCATCGAAACGTTGTTTTACTATTTGAAGTCTATCTAACATTTTCTTATTCCTTTATTTGGAGTGCAAAATTACGAAATTTTTGTTTAAAATTCTATCATTAAAGTTTTGAGTTTTTTAGTAACAGTTTCTTTATAATCTTCAATGGAATTATAATCTTTTTTAGGAGCTGTTTCCTGCTATTCGCTATATCTTTTTCTTGCTAAAGAAGCAAGAAAAAGGATACCGCTTCTATCAGGGCTAGGGAATTATACTAAATAACTGCATTTACGGTTTCCCGTAAAATCCCATTTATATTGATAATTCAAGCATTTGTTAAATTACAAACCCTTGATATTCTAGACAAGTCCTAATAAATGTTAAAAAGTTTGCACAATAATACAAATGTATATACATTTGTTCCAATCGTACCAGTAGCGCTTCCCGTAAGAACAGCCTTCTGGTCTTTTTTTTTATACCAATATGGCGAACAAAGCACCTAAAACTGTAGAGGAACAAATTGCACTCTTAAAAGAAAGAGGAATGCTATTTCGTAACGAAACCAATGCACCACATTTCCTAAAAAACATTAGTTATTATCGCCTAAAAGGATATTGGTGGGAAATGCAATCTGACAAAGTAGAACATCAATTTAACGACTACAGTTACTTTGAAGAGGTCATAGATTTATACAATTTCGATCGACATTTAAGACTATTAATGTTTGATGCAATAGAAAGAATTGAAGTGGCTTTAAGAACCAAATTAATTTACCAGCTTTCGCTTTCTTATGGACCGTTATGCTATATAGACTATACTATTTTTTCAGATAAAACCAAACAAAAATCAATTACCGATCATTTAAATATAGAGATTGCCAGAAGTAAAGAACAGTTTATTTTAGAACACAATAAAAATCATAAAAACGAACTCCCGGAAGCGTGGAAGGCTTTAGAAGTGGTATCCCTCGGTACACTTTCAAAGCTATACAAAAATCTGGCGCATCAATTGCCTGAAAAATCTAAGATTGCAATAGAATTTGGTTTTAATTCACATAAAGATTTTTCTAGTTTTCTTGAAGCGACAACAGTAATTAGAAATGTAATAGCACATCATTCCAGATTATGGAATAATAATATTACAACAAAATATTTATGGCCTAAAAACCTAAAAAATCAACCGATAACCTACATTCCGAACGAAAATCAAAGAGCAAAACTATTCTCTTTACTTTCTCTGACATTATATACAATTGATTGTATAAGTCCGGGGAATTCCATAAAAAACAAATTCTTTAAATTGGTAAATGAATATCCAAACGTTCCGGTACACAAAATGGGTTTCCCTGCAAATTGGCGAACGCAACCAATATGGGTGCAATAGTCATTTTCATTCAACTATCCCATCTGGCACTCGTTTGCAACGAGCGCCAATTTTAATTTATAGCACAATAGTAGCGTTTGCTCCCACTGGCGCTCGTTTGCAACGAGTGCCAATTTAAATTTATAGCACAATCGTAGCGTTTGCAACGCGGATATTTCAAACTTAAAGAATTAGCTCTCTGCTACTGGGGCTAGGGCATTTGTGTTAAAAAGACAGCGTTTACGGTTTTCCGTGAAATTCCTAAAGCATAAGGAGCTACTTTTGAAAAATAACATAATACGAATGATTTTTTATCAGTATTTTCGGTATTAATTTATATATTTGAAAATAAATAAACACTCACGTTTATCATACAAAGCGTCCCAATATAGAGGTAATAAAACGGACATCGTTAAACCTATAAACGAGTTGGCAAAAATATGAAAAAAGAAGAACCTGAAAATCAAAAACAACATAAGGTTTCTCAAGTTTACTTGAAGCAATTTGGCTATAAAAAAAATGATGAATTTTGGCTTTCTATACTTGAAATAGGTAAAACAGAAACCGAAAATATTAGAGTAAATGATTTTACAATCGAAACTAATATATTTGATTTACCATTTGAAGATTTTGAAATAAGAAGAGGTTTTGAGAATATGAGTAATCAAATAGAAAATCATTATAATATACTCATTTCAAATCTTCATAATCAAAAACAACTAAACTCCAAAGACACAAAATTTCTTTATTTTTTTGTTGCAAATATATTGTGCAGAACAAATCCATTTAGAAATTTCATAAATGGACTTTTAGCAGATAATCAAACTCGTGAAAAATTTATTTCAGAAATTAGCCATTTTTCAAACGATAAAAAAGATATAGAATTTGTTATAAATCATTTCGAAATTGAAAATCAATTAAATATTATATTAGAAACAATTATGCATTATCTTGCTAATATATTTAAACATTTCAATAAAGTATTCATAAAAGATTTTAACAATATAGGTTGGTTAACAACTGATAGTCCCGTTCATTTGGACACTCAAGGAAAATACGGAGTGTTAATTCCAATCGAATCTGAAATTTATTTACCACTTTCAAAAGATTTTTGCTTGTTTATGTACCATCCAAGTTCTGAAATACAAACAAATCAATTAAGAAGTCTAAAAAAAGATAAAATAAATGAGATTGATTTTGATACTTTTGAGAAAATAACAAAAAAAATAACTTTTGATTATGATAAATATTTAGTTTTTAATACTGAAATCAAACCTACAAAAATAGAAATTAACCAACAAATGTGAATAATCTGAAAAAGTTTGAAAATTTGATTACAAAGATGCGTGAATATCTATTATAATGGTGCTAATAAAAATTAATTTAAACTTAATTTAATGAAATCAAAAATTATACTTCTATTTCTATTGGCAATAAACTTTTGCAATGCTCAAAATCCACTAACTGACTCAAATTATTATTTGGCATATAATGAATTAGAAATCATGAGTCATGCTAAAAAAGCATTTGATTTAGATAATAGAATTTGTAACTTTTTGAGTAGTTCGGAAACTTTTGATAAAAAAATGGCTGTGGTTGATGCTTTTAATTCACCAGATGAAATGGAAGCAGGAGATTTATTCTTTATTTATTTAAAAAATAAACATCATATAAATAAAATAGAAGAAATAAAAAACATTGAAGATAAACTAATACTGAGTTATCTATATTTCACATCCAATATTGATTTATCAAAACAAATATTAAAAGCAAATGAGAAATTATATTCTGAAAGATTAAGTTTTGGCATTTTAAAATTTCTCATAAATTCAAAAGAGCAAGTTGGTACTGATGAATGTAAAGTTTGGAAAGAGTTCCAAAATGTCGATAATAAAAATTTCAAAATCAAAGATATGCGCTTAAATGCTTTAACTTTTATTGCAAAATCAGTAGATAATCTAAAAAACAAATGTAGTAATGAACAATTAGTAATTACAAAGACAAAAAGACATTTTAACAATGAAAATAGTGGAAATAGATTTCAATTAAAACACGAAAATGGTGTTTGTAAAATTAATCTTAACATAAATAATTCTGTCAATCTAGATTTCATTTTAGATAGTGGAGCATCAGTTGTTTTAATTCCCGAAGACGTATTCAGCGTTTTAGTTAGAAATGGCACAATTTCAAAAAATGACATACTTGGATATAAAACTTTTACAATCGCGGATGGCAGTTCATCAAAAAAACCAATTTTTAAAATTAAAAGTTTAACGATTGGAAAGATAACTGTAACTGATATTGAAGCCACAATTGGCGAGTTAAATAGCGATTTATTGTTAGGACAATCATTCATTCAAAAATTTAAATCAATAAAAATTGACAATAAGAGTAATGAACTCATAATAGAAAATTAGAATAATCCCAGATCGCGCGAACATGTCTTTCAGTACGATAGCGGAGTTTTGCAAACTGTAGCCAGATTGCGCAAATATCTCTTTTTAGTTCGATAGGATTTGCAACCCCGATCGCGCGGATATCCACAATCGTTAGCGCGGTTTTGCAAACCGTGCCCACAAACGAGAGCAGGTAAAACAATTCAGAAAAGCTATAGCCATAAAACGGTATAGCTTTTTTTTGTGCCTAAAGATTGATTGAGAAGTAATTTTATTAGATTAGTTTCGGGTACTAATTGGAGTAGGCACAGAATGCAATTCTGCGCTATCCGTAACGAGAAGTATTTTTATATCCAGGCGATTTGGTTTTTTTAATACTTTTATCAAACCAAAAACATCCCTTTATTTTTAAAAACAAATAAAATGAATCCCAAAGTTGATGACTTTATAAGCAATACCAAAAAATGGCAGCCCGAAATAGAGCAATTGCGACTATTGCTACTCGATTGCGGTCTTACAGAAGAATTCAAGTGGCGAAATCCTTGTTACTGTTTTCAAAGAAATAACGTTGTTCTTATAGGTAGTTTCAAAGAGTACTGTGCGCTTAGTTTTTTCAAAGGGACTTTGTTACAAGACAGCAATGGTTTTCTAAGTAAACCTGGAGAAAACAGTCAGGCAGTACGCTTCTTTAGGTTTACAAATTTGCAAGAAATTCAAGAACTGAAACCCATTATAAAAAACTATATTTATGAAGCCATTGAGGTAGAAAAAGCGGGCTTGAAAGTAATTTTTAAAAGCAATACAGAACTTGAATTGGTGGAAGAATTACAAATTGCTTTAGACAAAAATCTTTCTTTAAAAATAGCTTTTAAAGCCTTAACACCGGGACGACAACGAGCCTACAATCTGTATTTTTCGGCTCCCAAACAATCCAAAACTCGCGAAACGAGAATAGAAAATTACATTCCGCGAATTCTTGACGGAAAAGGATTCAACGATTGCATTTGTGGGATGTCTAAAAAAATGCCTAACTGCGACGGTTCACACAAATACATTGGAGAAGAAAATAAATGACAATCTACAGCATCTTTTGCTTTGGTTATTATGAAAATGAAACGGAATCAATAGCCCTGATGGAAGCGGCATCCTCGCAGCGCAGCGCAGAGATACAGCGGACAGCAGGACCGTACGTCTATAAAAAACCATTCGTTCTGCTCCTAAAAAATAGCAAACCCTACCCGTTCATAACTCCTAAAGATTTCTTTTTAATACCAACTTCTAAATTCCTACTTTGCAGCTTCAAATTAGTACGATAAAATGAGGGTCTGTATTGCCGAAAAACCAAGTGTAGCACGTGAAATCGCATCCGTTTTAGGAGCCAATACCAAACACGATGGGTATTACGAAGGCAATGGCTATGTCGTAACTTACACCTTTGGGCATTTATGTACTTTAAAAGAACCTAACGATTACAAATCCTATTGGAAAAGTTGGGATTTGAATAACCTACCCATGCTTCCCGAAAAATTTGAAACCAAAGTGGTGGAAAATTCGGGGATTCAAAAGCAATTTAAAATTATAAAAAGTTTATTTGACAAAGCCGAGTTGGTCATCAACTGCGGGGATGCGGGACAAGAAGGAGAACTCATTCAGCGCTGGGTCATGAATGAAGCCCAGTACAAAGGCGAGGTAAAACGCTTATGGATTTCATCCTTAACTACCGAAGCCATCAAAGAGGGTTTTGAAAACTTAAAACCATCCGCCAACTACGATAATTTATACTACGCAGGCTTTTCCAGAGCCATTGGCGACTGGTTACTCGGTATGAATGCCACCCGTTTGTATACCGTAAAACATGGCGGGTACAAACAAGTATTGTCCATTGGACGGGTGCAAACCCCTACACTGGCCATGGTGGTTGACAGATTTGCAGCAATTGAGAATTTTAAACCGCAAACCTATTGGGAGTTGCAAACCTTATACAGAGAGACGCTTTTTAGCTATGAGGAAGGACGCTTTTTGAAAAAGGAAGATGGCGAAATTTTGGCCAATAAAGTCAAGGAAAGTGATTTTGAAATTGTTTCTGTCGAAAAAAAGAATGGCAATGAATTTGCGCCTAAACTGTTTGACTTAACGGGATTACAGGTGTATTGCAATACAAAGTTTGGTTTTTCGGCTGATGAAACGCTTAAAATTGTTCAGACTTTGTACGAACAAAAAGTAGTCACGTATCCGAGAGTCGATACCACGTTTTTACCAAATGACATCTATCCAAAAGTACCCGGTATCCTGCAAAAATTAACCAATTATGCCGCGCTGACGGAGCCACTTTTAGAAAAAAAGATTAAAAAATCGGCTAAAGTTTTCAACGATAAAAAAGTAACCGATCACCATGCGATTATTCCAACGGGCATACAAACCAATTTGCAATACAATCAGCAACAAGTGTATGATATTATTACAAAGCGTTTTATTGCCGTGTTTTATGACGATTGTTTGGTAGCCAATACCACCGTAATTGGGAAAGCTGCCGATGTAGCCTTCAAAACCACCGGAAAAGAAATCCTAAAAAAAGGCTTTCGAATAGTTTTTGATACTTCGTCTCCGCTCAGTACAAACGCCAAAGAAAAAGAAGCCGATATATTACCGAGTTTTGTTCAAGGCGAAAAAGGACCACATGAACCCTCGTTTTTAGAAAAAGAAACAAAACCACCCAATCAGTTTACGGAAGCCACCTTATTGCGGGCTATGGAAACTGCGGGCAAACAGGTAGACGATGAAGATTTACGCGAATTGATGAAAGAAAATGGTATTGGGCGTCCGTCAACACGAGCCAATATTATTGAAACTCTTTTTAGACGCCAATACATCGTTCGAAACAAAAAACAGGTATTGCCAACGCCAACGGGGATTCAATTGATTGACACCATTCAAAATGATTTGGTAAAGTCGGCTGAACTTACGGGTTCCTGGGAAAAACAGTTGAAAGATATTGAAAAAGGAACCTTTACCGCCGCTGCATTTATCAACAATATGAAACGCATGGTAGAAGCTTTGGTGTATGAAGTACGAAGTGAAACCAGACGCGCCAATATTTCGCATGCGGGAAATATTCAGAAGCAAGAAGCTATTGTTGAGAAAAAGAAAGCAGCAGGAATTTTGGCGGAAGCCTGTCCAAAATGCAAAAAAGCGACACTCATCAAAGGAAAATCGGCTTATGGTTGTGGCGATTATAAAGCAGGTTGTACTTTTCTATTGCCCTATACTTTTGCGGAGAAAAAAATATCAGAGAACCAATACTTGCGATTACTTCAAAAAGGGTCTACGGTAAATTTAAAAGACTTCAAAACTGATTCCGGCGCTGTGGAAGGTTTGCTTCGCTTTGATGAAAATTTCAAACTCAAATTAGAACCTAAGAAAATAGGGGTGAAAGCAACATCGGATGCATTAGCCTGTCCCAAATGTAAAAAAGGAACAGTCATGAAAGGGAAAACCGCTTATGGTTGCGGTGATTATAAATCGGGCTGTGATTTTAAAGTACCTTTTGAGGTAGTTAGGGCGAAACTAAAAGATCAAAAACCTACCAAAGAACTGGTTTATACTATTTTGAAAGAAAGTATTTAATTTCGACAACTCAATGTCATTAAGTTAAGAGAAATCCAGAGGATTTCAATGTTTATAGAAACCAAAGTACCACACACCACCAACCCCAGCGGGGTTGTATCATATTGAAAAACATACGACCCCGCTGGGGTCGTGTAGAAATCGAATATTATTTCTATAAACATTTGACCTCTCCGAGGTCAATATAATCCCTAACCTTAATGACATTGACCGTTAGCTCCTATCGGGAGTGGTAAAAAATTTTAAAAGCGTTTACCCTGAATTCCAAAACTAAAAAAGCACACTGTTTTATTTTTTTATAATTTAGCATTTCAAAATAACACCAAATATTTAAACAAATGTTTCAAAAAATAACTCTTATACTGCTTTTGTTAGCAATTGTTTCCTGTAAAAACTCCGAATCAAATGAAAAAGATAAAATCAAAGCGGCAAGTTGGCTACTGGGAAACTGGGAAAACAATTCGGTTGATGGAAATCTGGAAGAAACTTGGAAGAAAATAAATGACAGTACTTTTCAGGCCCAATCTTATTTCATTAAAGAAAAAGACACCTTGCATTTTGAAACCATAACCTTGCAACAAAAAGGGGAAGAATTGACTTATAATGCAGCCGTTAAAGGACAAAACGATGACAAACCGGTTTCTTTTAAGTTGACAACTGCAACCGAAAAAGAATTGGTTTTTGAAAATTCAAAACATGATTATCCTCAAAAAATCAGTTATACCCAAATTACCGCAGATAGTTTGGTTGCTAAAATTTCGGGAATCCAACAAGGAAAACCAAGTTCAGAGAACTATTCGATGAAAAAAATCAAATAAAAATTTCACATTTCACATTCAACCAAAACCTTGCTCCAAAAAAACCTTGCTTTTTTGGAGGGTACTGAAAAACCTCGTTTATTTTGATTAGCGTTCTTTTTTAGACAATAAAAAAACGCTTGTAACAGGATT
>NZ_VJZP01000037.1 GCF_007097265.1 Flavobacterium gawalongense
CTATTGAAGAATTTAACAATCAAATTAATTACAAAAATGTAGCTTAACTTAATGTGCAGTTTTCATTTGCATATCCATTTTTATCTTAACAATAAAAATTATATTAAGGCTAATGAATTTGCAAATATTATTATTTATACAACTAATGATAAACAAGATTTGATTGAACATTATGTTGAAGCTATCGATTTGTTAAGTGAAATTTGTTCTGGACAAAAAAAATATGATTTAGCAATTTATAAATCTAAAGAGTCATTAAATATTAAAAAAATACAATTTGGAGAAGTAAGTAAAGAAGTTGCTAAAACCTACGGAATACTTGGGGATATATATTTATATAAAAAAGACTTTAAAGAAGCTGAAAAATATTTATTGAGCGAATATGAAATAATTAAATTTTTATATGGTAAAGATGACCCAAGATATTATGGCAATCTGTTTCGATTAGCATCTTTTTATTATGACTATTCAAAACCAAATATAGCATCAAATTACTGCATAGAAATAAATCAACTATTTATCACACATTTAAAAAACAGGATATCTTTTTATTCTAATAAAGAATTAAAATTTTATATTGAAAATGAATTTTACTTTCGATATTTAATTTTTAGTTTTTTAAATAAATATCCGAATAGTTTTAAGGATTTGACTATAACAACATTTGAGAATGAGTCATTGATTAAAAATTTTTCTTTAAAAAATAATAAATCTTTCGCTAAAGAAATTAATAGTGATGAAACACTCAAACCTTACCTATTAAATTTAAAAAACAAAAAAAATGAATTACAAACTTATAATATAAGTAATAATCTAAAATCAAAAGAGCAAAAAAATCAAATTGAAAATCAAATTGAATTAATTGAAAAAAACATATCTAAATTAACTTATAATAATAAATTAAAGAATTTATTTGAAAAGAATTCATATAATGATATTTCAATAAAATTGAAAGAAAATGAAGTAATCATAGATTTAATATCGTTTTATTATTTTGATACTAACGATGGAAGTGAGAGTCAACCATTTTATAGTGTATTTTTAATAAAAAACAATAATGTTTCTCCACTTTACATCCCTTTATTCAAGGAAAAACAACTGGAATTCTTATTGGCTAAATCTAAAAATGAAAAAGAAAGTACTCATATAGACAAACAATATACTGAGAAAGCGATTAGCGATTTGTTTTTTAAACCTTTGGTAAAAGAACTAGAAAATGTAACTACTATTTATTTATCGCCATCGGGTTTAGGAAATCAAATTGATTTTGCCGCATTGTCTGTTTCGGAAACACAAACTTTAGGTGAAAAATATAAAGTACATATTTTGGGTTCCACAGCCGAAATTATCAATTATAAAGAAGCCGGTTTAGACAAGAAAAGCAAACTCGAGTTGCTTTTGTATGGCGATATCGATTATGATAAAAGCGAAGGGTTGAATACCCTTGTAAATGCTACTTTAGAAAATAATAGCGACACAGAATTTGCAGGACTTGCAACCCGCAGCGGAATTACAAAATGGAACTATTTGACAGGAACTAAAAAAGAAGTTGAACAAATAAAGAGTAATAGCCAGCAGAATGGTTTTGTATCTACTATCATCAATGGTCGTGAAGCCACAGAGGAAAGCATTAAGCAATTGGATGGAAGAACAATGCCTTTTGTTTTGCACCTAGCTACACACGGTTTTTTCTTTCCTGATCCAAAAACGGAACTTCCGGAAAATAAACCGAAATTATTTGAAGATAATAAGTCGCATTCTACTCGTGCGATGGTTTATAAAGTCTCAGAAGATCCTATGATGCGTTCCGGATTATTATTTGCAGGAGCCAACAACTATTGGGGAAAACCAACAGACAACTTAACTACTGACGATGGTATTTTGACCTCAAATGAAATTTCCAATTTGGATTTGAGTGCGTGTCAATTGGTCGTACTAAGTGCTTGTGATACCGGCTTGGGAGATATCAATGGCAGCGAAGGTGTTTTTGGTTTACAGCGTGCTTTTAAAATGGCAGGGGTTAAGAACATTATTATGAGTTTATGGAAAGTTCCTGATGAACAAACTTCTGAATTGTTTGATGTTTTTTATAGTGAATGTTTTTCAGGTAAAACCATTCACGAAGCTTTTCAAATAGCGCAAGCTAAAATGAAAGCGAAATATTCGCCTTATTATTGGGCAGGGTTTGTGTTGTTGGAGTAAAAATATTTTTATGAAAAAAATCACTGGATTTATACTATTCATTATTTATTTTCCTTTTGCTGTTTATTCGCAACAATGGCATCAGTATTCCGATTCTATAATATCAAGTATTCGTAAAAATGATTTGGAAAAAGCATCTCGTTTTATAGAATTAGCAGATATTGATCTCGAGAAATCTAATGTGATAAAAGATACTATTTATGCTGATTACTTATACCGAAAAGGTATTGCCAACTATTTTCAGTCACAATATTCATTAGATTTTTTTAAAGGAGCATTAGCTATTTGGGATGTTTCCACTAAGAAAAATTACTCTAAAGTAATGAATATACACTACTTTATAGGAGAAAATTATAGAGCCGAATTGAATAATGATTTGGCAATTAAATCTTATGAGAAGTGTTATGAGATTAATAAAAAATATCATTTGCCAAAAAGATATAACTTTTCAGATGCAATTTATTATTTAGCTTTTTTTGATTTTAAATATAAGAACTATAGTAATGCAAAAAAATATGCTGAAGAATATATTGAATATAATAATGAAACCGGCATAAACCAATTTAACTTTAAGTACGCAAGTGCTTTCGAATATAAGAATGATTTAAAAGGACAAGAAGAGGTATTGTTGCAATTCTTAACAACTTATAATCAAAAAAAATTAAACAATCCCATTCTTTTATTTAGAATAAATTATGAGTTGTTTCTGTATTACAATCAAACTAATAAATTAAAAGAGACTATTAATTACGGAGAGAAAGCTTACGAAATTTATCAAAAAGAAAATTTAAACAGTCAAGAAGATTTGAAATTGATAATTCTAATATTGATTTCTAGATACGGTGAATTGGGAGATAATATTAATCACGATAAGTATGAAAGGTTACAGTATTCATATTTTCCAGAAGATGAAGAAAATGATTATTATTCAGAATTAGATCGATTAATGAAAGCAGGTGATTTTGATGCTTTTAAGATTAAGTTTAATGAATATGAAGGGTTATTAATTTCAAAAAGAAATTATGATGACCTCTTGGATATTTACACTTTATCTATAACACTTTTTGAGCAAAATGCTTTATTTAAAAAGGGGGATATAGTTAAGCAAATTGAATTGATTCAAAAAAACAAGAGTTCATTATCTGCTGAAAATAAATTGTATTTTGATATGCTTCTTGCAGAGTTTTTTGTAATGACTAATGATTACACCGAAGCACTCAAAATTTGCAATATGCATTTAAACGAAAAGGATGTTAATCTAAGACTGCTTTTTTATAAATATAAAAGCATCTGCGAAATGAGTTTAGCAAATGGAGACGCTAAAAAAACGGCATATAAAACACTTGAGATCGCTAATAGTATTTACGCTGGAAATGACCCCCAGTTATTACCGTATTTGTCTTTGATATTAACGGTTGATGTTATGGGAGAAGATACGAATACCACTAAAATTGCCTCTAAATCATTACAAATTCTGTATGATAATAAACTAGAACATACAGAAGTTGCTATTGGTATTTGGCATTCTTTAGGGAATACTGCATTTAATAAAAAAAATCTCAAAGATGCAAGGGTTTATTACGAAATGGCTTTACAGATTTTAGAGTCTACGAAGTTGATTTCAAACTCAATTTATTATTATTCGTCTCTATTGCAATTAGCTAATGTTAATATGTTAGAAAATAATTTCGAGAAATCTTTAGAATATTCTAATAAAGTAAAATTATTTTTAGATAATAATACGCAGATTCCTCAATTAGCTTATGGAGACTATTATGATCATTTAGGGCATTATTATTTTTATCAAGATAAATTTGTAGAAGCCAAGATAAATTATGAAAAAAGTTTTGCTATTTATGGTAAAAATATCAGCAACATTAGAAAGATAAATTATATTTTGTGTGATTATTTTATTGATGATGATGTAGACAAAACCATACTTTCTCTAGAAAAGTATCAAAAAGAGAATAAGGGAAGTGTTAGAGTTTTAAAAATAATATATTTATTAAAATTTAATTCCGGCGACTTGATAGCGTCAAGAAATATTCTTGTGAGCCAGTTGAAAACTTTAATTTCAGATAACAATCAATATTTTCATTTGTTGAGTGATAATGAAAAAGAAATTTTATACAAAGGATTTTCAGATCAATTTGAATTTTTGAACACCCATTTATTGTCTAATGATCCATCTTTCTTGAAAGAGTACATCAATTTTAGGTTTTATAGTAAATCGTTGTTGTTTTCAAATGCATTTAAAGTTAATGATGATGAAGTGGTGAAAAATCAAGAACTGTATTCGGAATTGAAGAGTAACACCATTCTGATAAATAAGACCAATGAAAGTAAGGAAGATGATTTGAAAGGACTTGAAGACTTAAAGATTCGGAATAGAGAAATAGAGAAATTTTTATCAGCTAAAAATGCACCTTTAATTGTGCCTACTTTAAAAGATTTAAATCTTAAACTTAAAGTAAATGAGGCTTATGTAGAAATTATTAGAATTAACAAACAATCCAGAAGCGCCACAAAGAAAGGGATTGATATTGTAAATCAATTTACGGATTCAATCTATTATGGAGCTATTGTAATAAAGAAAAATACAACACCAAAATTTATAGTTTTAGACGATACTAATTTGTTGGAAAGCAACTATTTTCCTGATTTTCAAAATCACATTCAAGGTAAAAATAAATTAGAAAAGGATGCTGTTAGCTATCATTTGTTGTTTGAAAAAATTGATCATGAACTAAGTACCATTGATAAAATATATTTAGTAACCGACGGGGTTTATAATTCCATAAATGTAGAATCCATTTATAATCCCAATAATCAAAAATATATTTTAGATTATCTGAAAGTTCAATTGATACAAAATGTTAAAAGGATAACAGATCAAAAGGAATTTGATAACACTACAAATTTAAGAGCGGCACTGTTCGGAAATCCGGACTTTGACATAGCTTCCAATTCTACTAAAGTGAATGATCCTATATTAGAAAGGGATGTTAATATGACACTGCTTTCGGAATTAAAAACGAAGCAAAAGATTGGGTATTTGCTAGGAACAGAAAAGGAAATTCAGTCGGTCAACGCTATCTTAAAAGAGGCCAATTGGTCAGTAGATTTATATTCTATGAGTAATGCAAGTGAAGACAATATAAAGAAGCTTAATTCTCCAGATATCTTGCATATTGCGACTCATGGTTTCTTTAATAAAAACTCTGAAACTGATAAAAAGGGGATTAACATATCCAATTTAATTAACGATAATTCTAGTGACAATTCCTATTTGAAATCAGGTTTATTGCTTGCGGGTGCTCAAAACACTTTGAATGAAGAGTCTCTTGACAGCTCCAATAATGGAATACTATCAGCGGAAGAAGCCAAAGGATTGGACTTAAAAAAAACCGAATTAGTTGTTTTAAGTGCTTGTGAAACTGGATTGGGAGATAATTTGGTAGGCGAAGGAGTGATTGGTTTACAACGTGCCTTTATGATTGCTGGAGCTAAAAGTGTTATTATGAGTTTGTGGAAAGTTGATGATGCTTCAGCCCAAAAATTAATGGCTTTATTCTATACTAATTGGATCAAAAATAAAATGAGTAAAAGCGATGCTTTTTATGCTGCTAAACTTGAGATGAAGAAAATGTATCCTCAGCCCTATTACTGGGCAGGATTTGTGCTGTTGGAGTAAATTTTATTCTTTTCTAATATACTACGTTCTTTACATTTGGAGCAGCATTTTAAGCCAAAGTCTTCTAATGAAGCTTTATCAAAGTCCTTATTTTCATATTTATAGGTCCATTTGAAATATTGGAGTAGTAACTGCATTAATTCAAATTTTAATGCTCTGTATTTTTTCCAGAAAAGCAATAAGTTTTCATAACCAAAATTAGTCATAAAGTTTTCAGAGAAATGCTCGTTAATGCTCTTACGAATTACAGATTCATTTTTATTTGACAGAAAATCAAGATTAGCTAATTTTCTGTGAACTTCACATTGAAGCATATTCTCTCTTGTTTTAATTAAATGGGATATGCTTTCGTTAAAATTATTAATATCAAAAGATTCTTCACTTTCAATGGTTCCTGAATTATCAAAAAGACGAATTAGCTCATAGTTTTCGTTTAGTTTGGATATGCCAAAACGATTTGGAAAATAAGAATTGTATCGAAATATGATTGCTGTTTGATCGATTTCACCATTCTCAAAACGAGTTTTAAAATTATTTTCTTTAAACCATTCCCGATAAGCTGAAACAGAATCACTTCCCAATTCTTTAATCTCTTGGGGTATATTGAAATTAATGAAATCCTTTTTTAGTAATTCACAATCAGAATATAAATGAAATGACAATTTACCGAGATTTTCAAAAACATAAGAATAGGTATCTTGTTTTGCAGGAATTTTTTGAAAGTGTTTAACCCCATATTCATTTTCATTCTGAAGAATGTTTTTCACATTAAATAAATATCTTATTTCTAATTTATTAAAGAAATAAAACACTTTTGGGTTATTGTAAATGTGCTGTAAAAACAAGTCCATTGTTATTTCATCTTTAATATTTAAAGTAGAACAAAGTTTTTTATATGTATAGTTGGTTACAAAAGCCATAATTGCAATATATTAATCGGTTTTAACTATTCCTCTTTACTATTAATATCTGAATGAGTAAAAAGGTAACCCTGCAAAAAAATATTTTTTTAGAGGGTTACCTTAAACCTTATTTTATATAAATGAGTATAATCAATAAAATTAATTTTATGGGACAAATTCTTAAAGCAAACTGCAATTGTTGCGGATTTACAAAAAACGTAAGTTTTGGAGGCAACAGATCGAATTTTAAAGAGGTATGTATGTTGCCAGCAGTGGATATGAAAAAAGGTGAATTGCTTAGCCTAAATTATTATCAGAAAAACGAAAACGAGGACATTGTATTTTACAATGTAAAAAAACTTCACAGTGATTTTTGTAATCAAAATAGAATACACAGGAACTTTGATACAGTAATTTATATGGAGGGCAATTATTGTCCTATTTGCAAGACTTACGAGCTAGATTTTCAAACTTATCTTATGACCGATTAAATATTCAACTATGGAAATTATACACCCTATAACCGGAAGAAAATTATCGATTGAATCATTTCATTTTGACTCTTACGCAAGTTTAGTATATGGTTCCCCCAATTTAAGAATTAATATTGGGATTATTGAACGTGCGACCTATCCAACCAATTGGGGGAAGGAAAGAGCTTTTAAGAAAATTATTTCTAATGAAGATTTTATACAAAAAGAACTATCCAACACTGTTTATTGTGCTTGTTTTGTTAGTGATGCTCTAGACAATCAACATTGTGGTTCTTCACTTATCATTTTATGGTATGATGATGAACCAGGAATCAGGACTATTAAAGAAGTTCTATTACCTGTATTAGGAAAAATAGACTGGGAAAAGGATGCTCAAGACTTTGATTATAATAGCGCGAATGAAAGACTATGTTACTTTCAAGATATATTTTATACAATTTCAAGGTTTTAAATTGTTACTTGATACTAATGAATTATTACAGTAGGAATATTTGCTTGTATTTAAAAACAGAGAAACAACAACAGAGAGGCTTAAACTGATTAAAATAATCCAAAAAAACTTAAAAAAACTTAAAAATAAAACTTTATGAAAAAACTATTATTATTTATTGGCTTAGGAATATTAGCACTTAATTCCTGTTCAAAAGACAACACAGAAACAGCAATATCAATTAACAAAAGACCAATAATCCGGAATAAAAACGGTGTTATTTTTACGTACACTTATGATGGCAATAAAATTATTCAGTGTGAAAACAATTGGGGAGATAAATGGGTTTATACATACACTGGCGATTTGATTACCAAAGAAGACAATTACAACTACAATGTTCTTAGACGTAGTTACGAACATACTTATGAAAACAATAAAATTGCGACATCGATTGTAAAAGATTACGATATACCATTACTATTTAAATCAAAATCTGTCTATACCTATACTTCAGATACCAGTGTAATGCGACAAATTTATTCGTATGTAAATAATGGCTATGTAACGAATACTTGGCAAAAGTCTAGTTTGGTAAAATACACCCTTATTGACGGCCATATTACTATAGAGGAAATTTTAAAAACAGATGGAACATCCAATTCCACTACTGTTTATGAGTACGACAGTAAAAATAATGTTTTTAAAAATGTTTTAGGATTTGATAAATTAATTTACAAAACAGACGTATCTGATGATACAAAACATAACACTATAAACAACATAACGAGATACTACTATGCACCTACCTACAGAGAATTGAGTTTTACATTTAATTACGATACTGATAATTATCCAATATCAAAGACTTGGTATAATGGTAATGGAATAAGTACAGAAACTTATACTTATCAATAAAACCTACTTTTGAAGATTGGTAATCCCCAGACCTTACTTTTTAAAAATTAAAACAAACAGACATAAGCCACGCGAAATGCAAAATCCAAATTCTCTTTTCAATCAAGCCTTTTACTTAATGAACAGTAATAATATAGAAAATAACAATGAAGATTATTCCAGTTTAATTCATACTAATCCAGATTTCAACAAAAACAGAAGGTTTTCTTTCCGGGCAAATAATGACGATTACAAAAGCGCCATCGTTTTGTTTGAGCAGTTTATTTCCATTAAACCCAATTGCAAATTTGCTCATAATTATTCTGGAGTTGCCAAGGTAAATATAAAAGATTATCAAGGTGCTATTGCAGATTTTACAAAGGTAATCTCCATTGACCCAAAATATGCGAATGCGTATCACAATAGAGCTCACATCCGGTTTATTCAAGAAGAATATGAAGAAGCAATAATAGATAGTTCAAAAGCTATTGCATTGAACAAAAACAATGGTGATTTTTATGAAATTAGAGGTACTTCAAAAAACAACTTAAAAGATTTTAAAGCAGCCATAAGAGATTTTACAAAGTGTATAGAACTAAAACCTAATAATTATAGAGTCTATCGATTAAGAGCTTTTGCTTATTATGAATTGAAAAATTACGAAAAAGCAATCGAAGATTTCAATACAGTATATGACTATGACTATGAAAATTTCAGAGCTTACTTGTCAAGAGGGAAATCTTATTTTAAGTTAAAAAACTACAAGAATGCTATAGCAGATTTAGCCATAGTGGTTGCCGAAGATTCAAGCATAGAAAGTATTAATAAAATGCTAAAAGAAGCAAAAATCCAACTATACATAGAAGAACAAACGCTTTTAGAAGCGGGAATGTCTTCGAAAAAACCATTGATTATTGAGGCTATCGCTACAATGAATAATTCTCTATTAGAAGTGCTATTGGATGACTATAAAACATATCAAGATGCTCCGAAAGAAATATTTATTAAAAAAATGGGAGGTATATTTGAAGAATTTAAACAAAAGGAAGATACCGAGCTGATACCGTTTAAAGGAAAATGCAACAGTAAAAATTGTGAAAATAAAGGGTGTACTGGATTTTCCTTTGTAGGCAATGTTTCAAAATCTTATCTCTGCCTAGTTTTTGAAGAAACTGAAAATAATTTTAAAGATATTTACCATTGTTACCAGTTCAAAACCGAAAAAAAAATAAAAGGGTTGAAAGAAAAGTGCTCCTTCGATATTAATCGAGATGAAGAAGCAGCCTTTAATCAATCTCCTGAATATCTATTAAAAGCCAAAGGAGCGCTAGTAGCTTTTTCTGAAATCAGCACTACTCCTCCGCAGTTGTTGGACTTTGAACAATTAAGCTATTGGGTTGATAAATATGCTATTTTGTCCGCAAAAATTGGAGAGTACGATTTTTTTCAACCCAGAATGAAATGGACTCCATTTGCTCGTTTATATTCCAATTTAAACGAAATAAAAAACTATTTAGATCTAAACTACAAGCCAATTCAAATTGCCAATAAGCAATATAAAACGCTTCAAACCGAGCAAAACTATGTTGATTGGCTAGTGAAATATTACGCTAATTTTGACCAAGTTCCCTATAATTTGCAATACAGCACTTCTCTTGATAAAGGATTCGTAAATTGTTGTTTTGATAATAAAACCACGATTCTATTTCACGGACAAGAATATATAGAAACCTATCATTTTTTAAAAAATTACGAAACTAAAAACCAAGAATTGCTTAAAAAATATTGTATTTACGATGATGAAGAATATTGGGTAAAATATAATGACAGTAGCTTTGAAGATGATATATCAAGTTTAAATTACCATCTCCAAAAAAGAGAAGCTTTGGCAAAAATTGGAATCGAAATTCCTTTATACTTAGGAGCAAAATAACCAAATAAATTATTCGGGAAAGCACTTTTGAGGTACAATATTAAAAACTATAACCTAAAATAAGAGCAAAAATTCTATTTTCTTAATTTTCAATTTTGTAATTGAAAAGGCGCTTATTATGGATCCTTAAATGTCATTTACCAAAGTCAACTAGCTAAAAGTGAAAATTAAGATTATTCTAGAAATGGTTTTGAATCAAATATTACTAAAAAATAAAAATTATGAAAAATACACTCAAATTTATATGCATTTCCATTGTTTTAATTATTGTTGCTTTAACTTTTAGAAATTGCTCCTGCGAAAGAAAAAAAACAGTTTCTAAAAAACAAGTTTCAAATAATTCAAATGCGTTAACAAACCCGCCAATCCCAGAATTAGATATTCCTTATCAAAACTTCAAAATAAATCCTAATACAAGCGTTGTTTTATATTCTAAATATGGAACTGAAATAAAAATTCCTGCAAAGGCTTTTTTGGATGAAAATGGTAATAAAATTAAAAATGAAGTTGAACTTTCTTTTCGAGAGTTTTATAATCCACTCGATTTTTACTTAGCTGGAATACCTATGAATTACGAAGAAAGTGGAATTGTAAAGGCCTTTGAATAGGCGGGTATGGTCGAATTAAATGCAAATTCAAATGGAAAACCCGTTTTTGTAAATCCAGATAATAAAATTATATTGAATTTGAATAGTTGGACGGATCAAACAACATTCAATTTATACGATTTGAATTCAAAATCAGGAAAATGGGTAGAAAGAAATAAGGACATTGTAAAAAGTACTACTATGAAAAAAGAACTGGATTCATTGCCTATTATTTCAGAGCTGCCCAGAAAGCAATCGAGTTTCTCATTCGATATTAAGGATGAAACAAAAAACAACCCTGAAATAAGTGAATATGAAAATGTATTGTTTGAGCCTGTTGATAAACTGAAATGTGGTGCGAGTGACGCAACAGACATAAAAATCAGATCACTAAAAAATGGTACATATGAACTTACATTTATTGTTAAAATTGAAAATGAAATTATCCATCAAAGTAAATGCATTTGCTATTTAGCTTTTAAAGAGGGTAAGGACTATAATAAAGCTTTGGAACAATATAAAAAAAGGTATGCTTCATTAATAAATAAGAGAAAAAAAATGAAGAAAGAAATTGAAGCAAAATGGAAAACATACAATGACATTGTCAATATCTATAGAAAAAATGATTTTAAAAAATTAAATGGAATAGATAAAGTAACGCGAACATTAGAAATAAATAATTTTGGTTTTACTAATTGTGACCGGCCAACATCTTATCCTCAAGGAAATGAAATTGAACCCATTTATACAGATGAAGATGGAAATATCATTACGATTAAGAATGTGGTTCTCGCTGAAATGGAAACAAACGCTTTATTTAGATTTGACAATGTTATTAAGTACAATCATAATAATAAAAATATGCTGTGGGGAATCACCGGTGATGGAAAATTAGCTTATTTAAAGCCCAAAGATTTTAAATTAATTGTTGATATGGCCTCAAAACAAAAGATCAAAATGCATATTTATAATGGTAAATTAGAATCTTATGAAGACGTAATGACAGTATTGTTTTGAAAACTGGTTTATGGAAAATTCAATAAAAATATTTTTTCCAATAAAAGAGAGGACTTTATGATCCTCTCTTTTATTGGAAAAAGGAGTTATCCAGTGCTCTATTTTATATATTTTAATAGAGTTACTTACATAACAACTACTCAATGTTCCAGTGATTATTGAGATTCAGAATTTATTGAGATGAAAAAGGGTGTATCTAAATTTTTTAGATTACACTACCGTCAATTCTTTAACTAATATTCGCTTATGTTATAAGTGTTTTTTAAGTAAGTAACTCTATATTTTAAAAAGTAAATGTTTTAATTCTCTAAATTTAAAATATCTAAAAAAGCTTGAAAATCGTGTAAGTGAATTAAATCATCCTCATTATCAGACAGTTGTGCTAATTGAACGAAATTAATGTGTTCATATACATTCTCACCAAAAATATCTTGCATGATAATATAAATAGCTTCTCTCCACGTTTTGGTATTGCAATGGATGTTGTAATTTTTGAGATAGACCATGATGTCAAATTTCTTGCAGCTTTCATCACAATTTAAAGGCAAAAACATAAGATCACTTGCTTTGATTGTTATGCCTTTAAAAACATAAGGGTTGTCTAATTTATCAATCATTTTTTCAATGTCTTCCATAGGTTGGATAAAAGCCACGAAAATCCATGTTCTAAGCCGTGGTGCGTTATCAATTAAATCTACCACTTGTTTGAAATATTCAGGATTCCCATTTGCTGTTATTATTAATTTGGTTTTGTCTGTTGGTTTTTTAGGAAAGCCAATGATAAAGTCAATTTCTTTGCAGTAGTAATGCAAGTGTTTGTTTAACCAAAAAAAGATGTGCTTTTGGTTTTTTGGAGTTTCGTTGAGAATGTTTTTGATGGTTTGATTGTTGTCTTGGAACCAGTTCCAGAAGGTGTTGATTGCTCTCATTTTAATTTAGGATTTTTGATTTAAGAATTATGATTTACCACCCCGCCCTTCGGGCACCCCTCCGGAGGAATGTTATCGTTTATCTTTTGATGTTGAGGCGAAAGCGATGAGGTTGAACATGTTTCTCATTCTCGAACGAACCCGGTTGCCGTAAAGATCTTCGAGTTCTGTAGCGGAGAGGTTTGTGGTAATGTGGGTAAAAGTGTTATTTTCCACATAATGGTCGTAACGGCTGAGAATGATTTCGGCCATTACGTTACAATCGTTTCCAAAATGTTTGATTTGTTTTTCGCTACCTAAGTCGTCAAAACAAAAGGGATTTAGTCGCTTTTGCAAAGGGGACTTATTGGTGTATGGATTTAAACTTTCATAGCCATTGGCTCCAAATTCAAAGGCAATTTCCCGACAGGGTTTTATTTTAAATTCGTACCCTCTACGGGAAAATAAATTACATAGATTCATCAATGTCGTTTTTCCGCAGCCAACCGGACCAGAAATCAAAAGTCCTTTATTGAGATTGAGGTTTAGTTTTTTGGCATTTTCTTCATCTCTAATGCAATAAATTATCAATTTGTATATAATTTCCATGTCTTCCGGAAAAGTCCTGAAATTGACGCCGTAAAGTAATTGTCCTTGTGCTTCCAGAAATTGTACGCATTTCTTGAAATCATAGATTTTTACGTTTTTTTGTATTTGAAATGTTGACCGGAGATCGTTACAATGGTTCTGCATAGTTTTTGTGAATTGTGGTTTGAAGATTGCCTGGCGTTGGGGTGCTGCTGTTTTGCATTTGTTTCGTTATGGGATTGAACTTTTGAGCATTGAGGATCCAATTACGCGCTGCCGCTTTCCAGTCTTTCATTTTCGACTTACCTCCCACTAACCAACCGTTGCTTTGAAAATGATTGAAGAATTTTTCGGCTTCAATCTCGGAATTATTTTTCTCTTTGAAAAAAACTAGAACATCATTCCAATCTGGCGGAATTTTCTCTTTCGGGATTGTATCTTTTTTTTCGCGCAACTTTTTTTTGTTTTCTTCTTTTTTGGTTAATTCTAATTCATCAGTTTTTAAATTTTGTTTTTGTTCCCCCAAGTTTAAAATATTTATATTGTTTGTATTGTTTATACTGTTTATAGAAGATACCAGCGCTTGTTCAGTGCCTGTCTCACTACTTGTCTGTTGCTTGTTTAGTGCTTGTTCAACCGTTTGTTCATTTTTTGACACTTTGCGGTCTTTTTTTTGAACTGGTTTTAAGTCATCTGAAAAATTGATGAGGTACACCAAACTACCGCGAAATGGATTGTAGGATGGCTCATATTTCAAGTATCCTTTTTCGTGCATTTCTCTCATGCATTTGTGGTAGGTTGCTTTGGAACATATTTTACTGATTCTCATTACCTCATCGCGAGTTATGCTAATTGGATTCTGAAACCGGTTGAGGTTCCAAAACTGGAAAATGGAAATATACAGACTGATATGTGTCGGATTAAGAGAGTTGTCCAGGACAACTTTGTCGAAAAATCCCGTGAGGTGTTTGATGTAGTTCATTTTTGAGAAGTTATGAGTTATCGGTTAGTTTTCAAGGATTTTCAAAATGTCCTCGTACTTGTAATAAATGATGCTGCCGATTTTTGTGAAGTGTAATGTTCCGTTGATGCGAAGATTTTGTAAAGTGCCGGGAGAGATTTTCAGGAGTTTTCGAACTTCAGATGATTTTAACCATTGGGCTGGCTGTTCTTGTTTGCCGACCATTTCTTTGATTTCAGAAAGGATGACATTGCTGAAATTTAGCAAGTCTCTTTTTGTGATGGGTTGGTGGTTGAGCAGTTCTAAATTGTCTACTCCAGGGAATAATTTTTTGGGATGTAAGTTCATGTCTAAATGAGTTAAATTGTTATGAGACAAATTAATTTCATTTGTTTGACATTTAAACCCAAGGTGAACCCAAGTTGGGTGTTATTTCACCATAATTTGCCTCAAATCTCTTTGTTTATAAGGGAATATTTTTTCAAATGGCTAAAAACTCCGTTTTGGTAAAATTGGTAAATTGGGTGTTTTTAGGTCAAAAATGGTGTTTTTGGGGTAAAAACCCAATACGACCCAAGCTTGGGTAATGAATTCCTACAAAAACAACATTTCTCCAAAAAAAAACCTAGCAATTGCTAGGTTTAGTCAAATTCGTCGTTGCTGTTTTCATCTAAATTTTCAGAAAGTCCGTTTAGAAACTTGCCTTTTGGAGTAGGTCTGTTTTTTATGTCAGTAAAACATCGATAAATACTATTGTCTAATTGTATATTAAAAGCAATACTAAACTCCTCAGCAATTTCTTTAATTTCGGCTTTACCACCGTTAAATATTTTTTGGTAATACAGAGAATAAATCAATTCTACTATTTCAATTTTGGTGCCCGTCCAAGTAAGTTTTGATTTTCTTGCAGGATGTTTTATAGTACAGCTGTTATTGATTTGTTCTATTTTTTCTTCCAAGTAAATTTCTAAAAGATCATTGGCTATTATACTGGCCAATTTCAAATCATGGGAAGTACAGACTTTTTTATCGAAATTTATTGAGTTTTCATCCGAGTTGATTATCTGTTTATCTAAGTTTCTGACAAAATATAATTGATCATTGTAACTGCTGCCCGATCGGAAGTATTTGTAAAACTCCTTATCCTTTTTGGGAAATTGATAACAAATATCAAGCGCTTTTTCGTAATGCTTTAATTTTTGTTTATTGCTATTGAGTGGCGAAATTGATTCGATATCCAATAACTTCTTGTAAAAAATACACTTTGATGTTATTTTAAATTTCAACTCCTTAAAAAAGTGAATTTCTTCTTCAATCGAATTGAAGATATACTTTTTCAACCATTTGAAAAGCTCTTTAAGTCTTACTTCTATATACTGAAGTGCCTGTTTCGCTTGACTGATAGGATCGGTGGTTTCCTTTTTAATTTTTTCAATTTCCAATTCAAATTCACAAAAGAAAGCATCGCAATATATCTTCATATATGAGTTTTAGTTTACAAAATTTTAAACTAAAGTATAACATTCCTACAGCGTTAAATCTTACATGGTAGTTAAATTTATCAAAACAGCATCCTAAATATTTACTAATTCCTTGATTTAATTGGTCTGGCCAAGCTTCATTTGATTCGTGTTTTTGAATTTTTCTTTAAGAATCATCATGTCATTGCTAATTTTTTTATCCAAAATCTTAGCATAATGTTGGGTAGTTTTTAAGTTGGTGTGTCCTAGCATTTTACTTACCGTTTCAATTGGCACGCCATTGGAAAGAGTCACTGTCGTCGCAAAAGTATGTCTGGCGATGTGAAAGGTAAGTTCTTTATTGATTTCGCATACATCGGCGATTTCTTTAAGATAGGCGTTCATTTTCTGATTGCTCAGGATAGGCAAAAGTCGGTTCTCATTAATACAGGTTGGATGATTTTTGTATTTATCGACGATTTCCATCGCCATGGGTAACAACGGAATCTTGGAAGTGGTGTCCGTTTTTTGACGGTTCTTAAAAATCCATTTGTCACCATCTATACCCAAACTAATATGGTTTTTTGTCAGCTGTTTTACGTCAACATACGCCAACCCGGTAAAGCAGCTGAAAATAAATATATCACGGACCATCGCTATTCTTTCTATTTTGAAATCCTTATTGATAATATTTTGAATTTCTTCTTCTGTCAAATACACCCGTTCCACTTCTTTGACTTTTGATTTGTAATTAAAGAATGGATCCTTGTTCAACCATCCGTTGGCCAAACATTGGTTGATTATTTTGTGGAAGTTTTTGATGTATTTTACCGCCGTATTGTTGGCACAATTCCGAACGCTTCGCAAATAGAATTCGTATTCTGTAATGAAGGCATGGTCTATTTTGGAGATTTCGATATCGGACACATTATATTTCCATTGCAAAAAGTCTTTGGTGTGGCTGAGCGAGGTTTTGTATCTCTCTAGTGTGCCAGGAGCATATTC
The DNA here is from genome assembly GCF_007097265.1 of Flavobacterium gawalongense. Lineage (GTDB taxonomy): Bacteria > Bacteroidota > Bacteroidia > Flavobacteriales > Flavobacteriaceae > Flavobacterium > Flavobacterium gawalongense. The sequence continues at coordinate 17,079 of NZ_VJZP01000037.1, forward strand.
GATCCCGACAAGTTCCTCCATTTTTCGGTTGTGTTCTACGAATATAGGAATGAGCATGCGTCCACGTTCTTGGATTCCAAGCAGTTTGTTTTTGAAGATTTCAATGGTGAGAATTTCGTTTTGGTGTATCAATTCCATTTGGATGTCGAATATTTTCGCTTTCAGCAAATTTAGATATTCATTTAATGAACGAGCATCTTCTGTAGTGCCCTTCATTTTAGACATTTCTGGAGACCATTTAGCGGAATCAATAAATTTTTTGGTACTGAACTCCATTCGTTTGCCATCAACGGTTAATCTTACATAGATTGGCAATTGACCCGCTGCATTAGGTTTTGTGCTCTTCGCATAAAAGTGCAATGTGATTTTTGTTTTCATAGTTGGTAACCTTTTAATTAGTAATCAATTTAAATTTCTATACAAAGCCAAACAAGATGTTCAAATAGAGAACGCATCAATAAACATGTTGCTGAACCCTTTGCTTGTAAGGCTTAAGCCGATTTAGCGAGACCCTAGATTTGAGATTTTCTAGGGTCTCGATTTTGGCTCTTAAAAGATGAGATTTGATGACTAATTTGACTATGTCGTAAAAGTAAAAACCCCGTAAATCCTAAGATTTACGGGGTTTTGATACCATTTGTTTTTATACTGGCAGAGAGGATGGGATTCGAACCCACGTTATGTTACCATAAACACGCTTTCCAAGCGTGCGCCTTCAGCCACTCGGCCACCTCTCTATTTTTATTTAAGGTTGCAAAGAACACAAAAAAAACTGACTTAGAAAAGTAAAAACTGAATATTATACCATTTCGCCTCGTAAAGCTGTTTCAAAGATAGTTTTGAAGTCTTTTGGAGCAATTTTTTGGCTCAATAAATACATTAATTTTGTGATTGCCGCTTCGGTAGTGATGTCTTTACCTGAAATCACTCCTATTTTTTTCATTCCAGTACTAGTTTCATAATGTCCCATACTAACGCTTCCTCCAGAACATTGGGTAACATTGATGATGTATAATCCTTTCTCAATCGCTTTTCTTAAAAGGTCTATAAACCAATCTTCAGTAGGAGCATTTCCGGCTCCATAGGTTTCTAAAACAATTCCTTTAAGATTTTGAATATTAAAAATAGCTGATAAAACAGTTTCACTTATTCCGGGAAACATTTTTATAATGGCCACATGATTGTCTAAAATTTTATGAACCTTTAATTTTCTAACCCTTGGTATCGGTAAAAATAATTCGGGATTCATATTTAGATGTACGCCAGATTCTACCAAAGAAGGGTAATTCGGGGATGTAAATGCTTTGAAATGTTCTGCATTTATTTTTGTCGTTCTGTTACCACGATATAATTTGTATTCAAAATAAAGACAAACTTCTCTTATTACAGCTTTTCCATTTTCACGTAAAGAAGCAATTTGAATTGCAGTAATCAGATTCTCTTTGGCATCCGTACGTAAATCCCCAATAGGCAATTGTGATCCGGTAAAAATGACTGGTTTTGATAAATTTTCGAGCATAAAACTCAATGCCGATGCTGAATATGACATCGTGTCCGAACCGTGAAGCACTACAAATCCATCAAATTCAGCATAATTTTCTTCGATAATTGAAGCAATTTTAGCCCACTCTTGAGGATTCATATTGGAGGAATCGATGGGGTTTTCAAAAGAAATAGTCTCTATCTCGCAGTCCAATTGTTTCAATTCGGGAATTCTCTGCAATAATTTACTAAAATTAAAAGCCTTGAGCGCACCCGTTTCAAAATCTTTCCTCATACCAATGGTTCCACCAGTATAGATTAGAAGTATTTTGGCTTTAGATAACATTGTGGTATTTTAATTTATTCACTACAGGATTGGCATACATCGCAAGAAACCCTTCCAAAGCTACTGGATTATCATGGTCAATACGCATTTCTAACCTACGCCCAAAAAGTGATTTTTCGTTTTCTGTGTATAAATGCGAATAGGTATTGGTTTTATTAACGATATCATACGCGATATAATTCGTTGGCCACAACTTATAATTGCTTAATATCGCATCATCAATAACTTGTGCTAATGCCACTATCTGCTTGTTCGAATTGTCATTTTCAGCAATAATTGCATCTATTTCTGTATCTAAAACTTTCCCTACGTGAATATGAATTCTTTTCTTCTGTCCCAAAGCACCACTAAGAATTGTCATGAAATCTTCATTTTTTTCTTTAATGTAAACTTCATTATTGGCTTCAGCCATTAATTGAGGCATTTTCAAAGCATCAGTCGGATCATATTCATACGAAATAGAAACGGGCACAATTTTGATTTTCTTGAAATAATCCATCAAATTCTTTTCATCAGAAGCCATACCCAGCATTTTCAAAACACCTGGATTTGTAGCATCATTCCCATCTTTAGTCCTTCCTTCACGTTGTGCAATCCAAACCGAACGGTTTTCATGAAGCAACAAATGACCAATATATTCTGACAAGAGCTTTGAACTTTGTAACATTTCCCTTGGCGTTAAGCCCCGTTGAACAAGAAAATTACGGTTCAGTTTTGCCAATATCTTTAAAAAAGATTTTTTTACTAAATTATCTCCAATTGCCGAAGCCGTCATCACTAATCCGTGCTCAAATAAAGCAGCATTCAATAAAGTGGTATCTAAAAGAATGTCACGATGGTTCGAAATAAATAAATAAGAGGTATTCGGTTCTAAATTTTCGAAGCCTGAAGTTGTCAATCCTTCGGAACTTTTTTCCAGTACCTTTTGAACTGATTGATAGATAAAATTGCATTGAAAATCACGAATAGAATGCGTTTTTCTGAGTTGTTCTTTCCAAACTTCGTCAGCAACATCTGGAAAAGAAAAATTCATTAATGCCTTCATCATCGGATGATGAATCACATCTTGAAGAGCCTCGTTTATTTCGGAGTCATAAAATGGCCGAATAGCGTCAAATTTCTGCATTGTTAGTTTTCTATGTTTGTGTGGGCAAATGAACAAAAAAAAAGTTAAAATAAAGTAAATTTGTTTTAAATCCCAAAAATTGCTTTAGAATTCTCCGTTGTTATTGCCGCAATTTCATTTGGCGTTAGACCATAAATTTCGGATAACTTGTTTACAACATTTACAAGATAGCTGCTTTCATTTCTTTTTCCTCTATAAGGAATGGGCGCTAAATAAGGGGAATCCGTTTCTAAAACGATGTGTTTCAAATCTATTTGATTCAAAAATTGATCAATTTTTCCGTTTTTGAAAGTCACTACACCACCTATTCCAAGCTTCATATTATACGAAATTGCCTGTAATGCTTGCTCATAAGTTCCAGAGAAACAATGAAAAATTCCGAATAAGTCAGCTGATTTTTCGGCTTCCAGAATTTCGAATATGGCGTCAAAAGCTTCGCGGCAATGAATCACGATAGGCAACTTATATTGTTTTGCCAGTTGAATTTGTCTTCTGAAAGCAATTTGTTGCTGTGGCAAATGCGTTTTATCCCAATACAAATCAATTCCAATTTCGCCAACGGCATAGAATTTTCTTTTCGCCAATTCCTCTTCCACATGTTGCAACTCTTCCAGATAATTGTCTTTTACATAAGTAGGATGCAAACCCATCATCAAGAACACATTATCAGGATATTTTTTTTCCAATTCGTACATTGAATCCGTGCAAGTAGAATCGATTGCAGGAATGAAAAAACGGGAAACTCCGGCATCGATGGCTCTTTGAATCATCTCGTTTCGGTCTTGATTGAATTCCTCAGAATATAAATGAGTATGCGTATCGGTGATTATTGTTTTTGTTTCCAAGTCTAAAGTTTAAGGGTACAAAAATACAAGAATAAAACTACTAGAAAAAGTGGTTACGCAAAGATTAATTAAAGTCCATTTAGTGGTTTTGTCATTCCGACGAAGGAGGAATCTCACACAACAAGATCCACGTTGATGAGATTCCTCCTTCGTCGGAATGACAAATTTGCAGTAAACACTTTTAATCCAATTCCTTCAATAATTCCTGAACTTGATCATAATCCTCGTAATCCGAAGGAATCGTCAACAGGATTTCCTTACATGATTTATAGTCTTTCTGTTTTAATTTAGATAAGGCAAGACTCCAAATTGCTTTATTTTTATAAATAGAAGTTCCTGATTTCAGTTCATTAAAAACAACTTCTGCATCTTTAATCTTATTGGCTTCCAACAATGAAATTCCATAAAAATATTGAATTTCAGGTGTTTTTTTCTCTTTCAAAACCGCTTCAAAAAACGGAATGGCTGCTTTATATTTTTTTGCATTGAAAGTTTCTTCTGCTTGTTTCAAATTTTTATCAACATCCCCTCTTTCGGTAAAATAAGCATTCTCATATTGATTAAAATCTTCAAAATTTGGATTTGGATTAAAAAGAAACAACCCAATCAAAACAGTAACCGACGCGGCAATCAAATAAATCCAAGGTTTAAAGTTGATTACTTTTGGTTTCGAAGCTTTAAAATGCGCATTAGAAATCGATTTTAAATTTTCTTTGAAACTGTCAAACTCATCAGCATTACCAAATTTATTTTCCAAATGAAGATTCAATTCCTTAAAAGTTTCAAATGCCGAAGCCAGTTCCGGGTCTTCAGACAACTCTTTCTCGAACTTTACTTTTTCTTCGGCAGACAGTTCGTCCTGAAGATATTGATCGAATACGATGTAGCGTTCCTCGTTCATGGCTAAGTTATTTTTAAAGATTTAAAACGATTGTTTTCCTGAATCCATTGGGTTAACTGGCCGATACACAATGATTTTTTCTTGCGGACATAACCATAAGTCACATTGAGTTTCTCCGCCACCTCCTCCATAGATTTAATGGTAAAACTCAATTTCAACAACTCTTGACATTTGTCGCCCAGTTTTTGAAACATCGCATCAAAAAGCTGTTGTTTCTCCTCGAATGCTTCGGTTTGCGTGACCATTTCCTCAGTGGGTTCATTATTAGATGCGAAATCCTCGTCAATTGTTACCCCTTTATTCGAAGACTTTTTCAATTCATTCAACCATTTTCTTTTGCATAACAAAAAAAAGTACGCATCAAACGGGCAAGTAAGTTGCAATTTATTGGCTTTTGCCTGATTGAAAAGCAAAATCATGATTTCCTGAACCACATCTTGGGCCTGATCTTCATCGCCTGAATTATTCCTTATATAAGAAACCACTTTGGGAACAAACTTCTTATAAATCGATTGGATGATTGCCGAGTTATTATTAGCAAGACCCTCTATATAAATTTGATCGGGATGAATCGCATTGTTAGCCATAAAAAACTTTTTATTAGCTAATGTAAAAAAGAATCTGAAATAAATTCAGATTAAAGGGGTAACAATTATAAAACCAATTTGATATAACCATATAAAACAATAAGAATCAATACTATGAAAAGACACCTAAAAAAAATCGGACGCCTCTTCATTAATAAACTTTGGGCATTAATTACTCGATAATAAAAAATTCAAAAATAAAGGGTAACAATTTAAACCGGAAGTTGATATAACAATGAAACCAAAAGAATCTGAAATAAATTCAGATTAAAGGGGTGACAATTACAAAACCAAAAGCATCTATTACTAAAAACTATTAAACAACAATTTAAAAAATTAGAAACCATGAAATCAAATTTAAAAAACATCGGATTATTATTCTTAGCAACAATCGCTTTAGTTAGCTGTAACAACGATGACGACGACGCAACTATTTTACCTCCATCGGCCGCAGAATTTGCAGCCGTCAGAAAAGAAGCTCTAGAAGCACAAACCCAAAAATTTACGATGACTGCAGGAACTGGAGTAATCACTTTAACCTCCGCAAAAGGAGTGAAAATAAACATAAACGGTGACTGTTTGACCAAAGCAGGAAACCCAGTAACAGGAACCGTTGACGTAGAATTCGTTGAACTATTCGACAAAGGAAATATGCTGGTAACTAATAAACCAACTATGGGTATAATGGCAGATGGAAATAGAAATTTATTGATTTCCGGCGGAGAATTCTTTATCAAGGCAACACAAGGTGGTGTTGCACTTGCAACTACCTGTAACATTAATCTAATGGTTCCCGCAAGTTTGACAGACGGTGTAGATGCTGCAATGACATTCTGGACTGGAATTATAGATGCTAATGGAGACTTGGCCTGGAAAGATGCCAGAGATGCAGCTGGAACAAATGGCGGTAAAGGCGGCGTACAAGCAGAAGGAAATAACTATTATGTGTCTTTTGGAAACTTTGGCTGGACAAATGTTGATAAATTTTACAGTGACCCAAGGCCTAGAACCACCATTCTTGCTGACGCTCCTGACGGTTACGATAACAACAATAGCGCGATTTATTTATCTTACGATGGCGAAGGACAAAATGCACTTGCAAAATTAGACACCTACACTGCAGCCGGATTATTCAGCGAACACTACGGCCAAATTCCAATAGGTTTAGCATGTCACGTGATTTTTGCAACCGAAGATAACGGACAATGGAGATACGCCATCAAAGCCGTTACCGTTCAGGCAAACGATGTGTACACTTTCACTTTAGCCGAAACAACTTTAGGTACCGAAGCCCAATTAGTAGCCGCAATCAATGCAATACAATAACTTCCAAAATAAATTTTTAAAAAAGTGGTGATTTGCTCACCACTTTTTTTTACTTTTAAAAAATAATTTCAATTTATCCTGAGTCATTTTGAGAACAAACGAGTTAGTAATTTGGAGCTAATCCTGCTATCCGTTGCAATCTTTTTGCCCGCCAAAAAAGCGAACAAAAAGGATTTACTCTGCTATCAGGGCTAAAACCGTCCCCGATTATGAAACCAACTTTATTTTTCCTCTTATTTCTAACTTCTTTTCTACTTTATTCCCAAACCAAAGTAAAAGATACCATCACCCGAAGAGCTAATATTGGATACGATCAAAAAGGAAATCTAGTCACCTTCAAGCCAGAAACGCCCCCACTCATTCCAATCGCCGGCGCACCAAAACCCAGTTATTCCTACTTATGGGAAATGGGCGATGGTCATTACAGCAAACAAGTCGAACCTAAACACGTTTACAAAACCAAAGGCACCTATACTGCCCGACTTACCGTAACCAATAATTACGACAACGGAAAACCACCCGCCACGCGACCAAAAAAAGTAGCCGTAAACGAGATTCCCGAGGAAATTTACAAAGATATCGCTTCCATAGAAGACCAAAATGGATTTTCAATTCAAAAAAATTGTGATCCTATTCCTGAACAGGAAATGGTTGTTATTCTAAGTTACCAAAACATGGAAAATTATGTAAGTAACGGAAAATTATATCTTTTTTACAACGAGAAACAATTCAAAAATAACAACTTCGAATTGATGGATTTAAGAACCCATGCAGGAGAACGCGAAATCAAGGAAAATATTATTGCATCAGTTAATGACTTAGAAAATTCTAATTCGTATTTGGCTTCCAGCGAGAATTTGGCTCCAGCCAAAAAACACAAAATCACAACCACCGAAGAAGATTTGGATGCCACGCTTTTAGAAGCAAATAAAACATACAACAACGTTTCCATTCTGGAATTTGACGACAGTAATCCAGGAGAAACCCGTACTATTTTTTACACGTTCAAAACCACTCCTGAAATGATCAAAGACACGAGTGCAATTGTAACCATGCGTGGTATATTTGTTCCCAATCGAAATTTCAAAAATCACAAGATAAAAAATTTGGAAATGGAAATCGTTACTTCACACGACCCAAACAAAATGGGTTCTAATGGAAGTTTCATGAATTATAGATTGGTGCGTTTCAAAAGAGTAAAATTCAAAACACGTTTCCAGAACAATGGTGAAGGCCCAGCCAGAATGATTCGTCTGGAAACAGATATACCGGAAATGTTCGACAAAAAAACATTTCAAATAGAAGACATGTATCCCCAATGCCCAATTTGTCCAAAAGGCGAAATTCCCACAACAAGCTGTTTGGACACCATTGTCAGGGAAAGTCAAATATTTTTCATTTTCAGAAATATCTATTTACCGGGAAGTAACCAAAAAAATGTAAAAGAAATTGACAGTACTAAAGGATTTGTAAAATACTCCATGAAATTCAATGAAGACTTTCACAAAATCAAAACAAAAAGTAGAACCGCAATTATTTTCGATAAAAACGAACCCATTCTTACTAATTATGCCACTACTCGATTTTTACCGGGAATTTCAATTGGTGTCAAAGCTGGCTATAATGTGTATCCCAGCTTAGAAAATTCCAAAAGTTATTTCGTTGGCGCTACACTTTCTCCTTTCAAATCCTATCGTTATTATGGTCAAGCCGAGTTTTTAAACAGTGTGCATACTTATGACGATAAAGTTACGGTTAGGGACGAAATCAATCAATCAACTGGTAACGTACAATTACAAAGAATGACTACCACAGTAGACAACAAAAACATCAACTGGGAAGTTCCAGTACTTTTTCGGTACAACCTTAATAATTATTTTGGAATTGGAGCCGGAATACAAGTCAACATAAATGTGTCTGAAAGTAAGGAACTGACCCTAAAAACCGAAACTTTTGAAGGAACATCTGACAAGTTTTTACTCAGAACAGAATATTTTACCAATACCGCTTCCAATACGTTTACTGATGTCAAAACTGGATTTGTTTTAGATTTCACGGGAGGATTTGCTAGAATTGGTCCAAGTTTGGGAGCGAGATATATAATGAATTTTAAGGATAATTTTAATTATTTTCAGTTTTATGGGATATGGAAGTTTTAGTTTAAACACAAAAGTCATAAAAGAAAAGCAAAAGTCACAAAAGAAAAAATTATGCACATAACGAAAACCTATTTAAAGGATTTAACATACAAAATAAATGGAGCTGCAATAGAAGTCCATAAGGAACTAGGCCCCGGATTGTTAGAAAGTGTTTATCATAAATGCATAAAAACAGAATTAACATTAAGAGGAATTTCATTCAAATCAGAATTGAAAGTGAGAATAAACTTCAAAGGAAATGAACTTGAAACTGATTACAGATGTGATTTATTAGTAGAAGATTGTATTGTAGTAGAATTAAAAGCACAAGATAATCTCCCTCCAATTCATCAAGCACAAATATTAACATATATGAAGCTCTTAAAAAAACCAAAAGGAATACTCTATAATTTTCATTGTATCAACTTATATAATGAAAGACAAAAAACATTCGTAAATGAATACTTTAACCTTTTAGATGATTAATATTTTTGCAAGTTAGAGTAATTCAAACTTTTGCAACTTTTGTGCTTATAAACAATCCTGAATCTTTACTCTTTTGTGACTTTTGTGTTTAAAACCATTTTTAATGACAAGAATCTTTTTCTTCCTTTTACTCTTTTCAACTCTGATTGTTTTCGGGCAGAAACCGCTTACCCAAGAAGATAAAATATACAATGCAGTCGATGCTTTTGTAGCGCATCCATCTATTGACGGCTTACAAAATCTCACCAAAATCGAAAAGGATTTTTACAAGAATCCAAAGCCAAAATCCAAAAATGAACTGCTGGCAATGGTGGTTTTAAATTGCAATATTGCTTACTATCAAAACCAATTTAATCAAACGCATCAAGCGATTTCAAGCTACGAAAAAGCATGGCAAATTCATCAAAAGAACAAACTTCAGGATTATGACATTATCGAATATTGTTTGAAGCCATTGGGGAATTTATACACCGTTTTAGGTGATTACGACAATGCTGAAAACACCATTAAACAGTATTATTTCATTGCAGAAAAAGAAAAAAACCAACTGCAAAAAGTAGCTGCCATTCTCAATTTATCGAATGTGTACCAAAGTGCGGGAAAAGCGGACTTAGCGATAGACCTTTTAGAAAAAACCATCCGAACGGAAAAATTATCTAATACTCAAAAAGGGAATTTATTGAATAATTTAGGAAACAACTATGTATTGAGTTATAAAAATACAGACATTACTAAGCCCATTAGGCCTAATTTTTTTAAAAATCTTGAAAAATCTTATCTTGACGCTATTCAATTATTGAAATCAGATAAAACCCAAACCGAAACACTGGCGAATTGTTACCGAAATTTATCTGCTCTTAATGCCCAATGGCATAATTTTGAATTAGCCAATTCTTATTTTGAAAAAGCAAAAAAATATTTCTTTGAAACTCTCAATGTAACACCTCGAAAAATTGCCAAATTCAAATATGAAGAAGCTTTACTGCTTTTTCAACAACAAAAACTCGCTGAATCAAGTACTTCAATCTCGGCGGTTTTTAAAATTTTAATACACAATTACTCCAATAAAAAAAGCATCCTGCCAAACCAAAATTTACTTTACGCTGAGACTGTTTTATTGGATGCATTAGACTTACAAGCCGAAATTTTTCAAAAACAAAACCAACCCAAAAAAGCATTAGAAACATACAAACTTTCATTCCACATCGAAGATTTATTTGCCAATCTTTTGGTTTATGAAAACTCCAAAATCATCAACCAAACCCGAGTTAGAAACCGCACCGAAAAATGCATCTCCATCTATGACTTTCTTTACCAAAAAGAGAAGAAAATCAGTTATCTGGAAAATGCCTTCCAATTATCAGAACGAACAAAATCAGGGGTTTTAAAAAGTTATCTTACCCAAAATAAAATCATTTCAAGAAAAGAAAAAATCCATTTAGAACAGCTTCAAAACCGGAATACTGAAATCATAAAAGAACAACAAAAAGGCGCTTTAGCCGATATTTCAAAAATAAACGAAGCCATCAAAAAGCAAAATGAACTAATGCTTTCGCTTAAAAAAATTCGTTTAAAAAATCCCAAATTTATTCCGGAAAATTTAGATCTAAACGCTTTATTTTCAAAGCTCGAAAAAGACAAAGCCATTATGGTTTATTATTTCTCGGGGTTTGAAAAGATGTATTATTTTACTTTGGAAAACGAACAAATAAAACTAAACTCCTTTAGTAATAATGCGCATTCCATTGTTAAAATTTGGCAATTCTTGGACTATTTTAGTGATGCCAATGCCATTACAAATAATATAAAAGGCTACAATCAATATGGAAAAATTGCTTTTGATTTACTCAAATTGCCCAAAAACACAATTCATAAAAACCTCCTCATTATCCCTGATGGAATATTAAATTTTCTTCCGTTTGAAGCATTAATCAGTAAAAAATCCAAAACAACTAATTTTGCCAAAATGCATTATTTACTGAATGATTTTAGGATTGCCTACAACAATTCGGCTACATTTTATTTGAATGCAAAGCCACTTTCGGCAGAGCAGCAAACGGTTTTAGGTATTTTCCCTGTTTTTGAAAAAACTGATTATGCATTGACTTTTTCGAAGACCGAATTGCAATCCATAAAAAAGAATTTTGAGGGTCGGTTTTTTGAAAATGCAACGGCAACATTCGATAATTTTAAAAGAAATGCCAGTACCTATTCTATTTTGCATTTGTCTACGCATGCTTCCGCAGGCGATATTGAAACGCCAGCCAGCATTAAATTCTACGATCAGGAAATCTTGTATTCGGAGTTATATAATTTGAAAATCAATCCGGAATTAGTGGTATTGAGCGCCTGCGAAACTGGAATAGGAAAACTCTACAAATCCGAAGGAGCGATGAGTATTGCCAGAGGTTTTCAATTTGCCGGAGCACAAAATTTATTGTTTTCATTGTGGAAGGTGAATGATTATACAACATCCGTTTTTATGGATAATTTTTATAAAAACTACAAAAAGAGTCAATCTTATTTTGAAGCTAATGCCAATACAAAACTTGATTTTTTAAAGAACAAAAGCATTCCAAATGCCAAAAAATCGCCTTATTATTGGAGTGCTTTTGTGTATTATGGGGAATTAGAAACCAAAAAAAATACTGTAAATTATATATTTTATAGTATTGGGTTTTTGATTCTAATTGGTTTATTTTTGGTTTTCAATCGCTCTCGAAAATGAAAAACCTTCACGATATCCTTAAAAAGGAAAATTACAAAAAAGTAAAATTTAAGATTACTAAAACACAACACCTTTTGATCAATGCAAAAATCAATGGTGTCAAAGGAAATTTCATTTTAGACACGGGTGCTTCAACTAGTTGTGTAGGATTTGAAAGTGTCGATTTATTTTTATTGGAAGCAAAAAAATCAAAAACTAAAGCTTCAGGAGCTGGAGCTACCGGAATGTTGACTCAAATAGCCATAAAAAACCAATTGCAACTAGGCACTTGGAAGGACATTGCTTTTGATGTCGTAATTTTTGATTTATCCCATGTAAACGAAGCTTTAACGCAACATAAAGCAAAACCTGTTCATGGAATCATAGGTGCTGATATTTTAATGAAAGGAAAAGCGATTGTAGACTATTTCAATTATTGCTTATATTTACAATAGAAAAACGACCTTAAAACCTCAAAGAAACATGAAAAATATTTTCAAAAAACTATTGATATTTATGGGACTGCTTTTATTTTCTTGTTCTCCAGACAACTTAACTACCGAAAATGAAACAATAACCAATCCAGACTCCAACAATCCCAGTATTTCGAAGGTCAGCTATTCAAAAATTTCAAACACCACTTATTCGAAAATTTGGAATTTCGATGCTTTAACCGAATGGGAAGACGCTACCCAAGTTGGTAATCCAAATTACTGGATTGAAAATGGAAATTTACGCATTTTCACCAATCCAAACACTTGGGAAAGATCAAAAGTAAAAACGATTTCAAGTTTTGCCGCAGGAACATACCGTTGGAATGTTTATATCCCCGAAATGGGTGTTGGCGACATGGCAAGCATTGGAGCTTTTTTATATAACAATAACACACACGAACTTGATTTTGAGATCGGTTACGGAACACAAGCCATTCGAGATCAATTAGTGGCAGAACCGGACGATCTTATTGTATACATGACCTCACAGGGCTATCCGTTCCAATCTGTTCAAAATAAAATCAAAAGAGGACAATGGTATAGTCTCTCTCTAGAATTAACACTAACCTCAAATGGACGTTACAATGTAAGTTGGAAAATCAATGATGCGATTATGGCAACTGTACGACTTAATTATGGTAAAAATACCAAATTCAACATCTATTGCAGTGTCGAGAATTTACAATTTATAGGCGACCACATTCCGCAAAGCCAAAATTATGCTCTTTTTGATACTGTGGAATTTAAAGGAATTTAAAGGAATTTAAAAAAAATCCCATTTGAAAAGTCAAATGGGATTTTTTATATATGCTAAAAGCAGAATGACTACAATTCTAATGCTTTTTTAGGATTGTTGTCCGTAATAGCAATTCTATTATTTTGACAATTTAAGACTCATCAGTGTTACTTTGACATATATTGAAACTCAGTAACTTCAACGTGTTGTTTAATCGTGTTAGCGTCAGGGGTAGTATTCATTTCTATAGTTTTATATTTAATAGTTTGTTTAATAACTCTCCCTTTTGAGTCCTTAACATATTCATAACTTACATCAAAATCTGCATTGTGTTTTCCTTCTTTGTGGGATGATTTAACATTGTACCCTCCCATATCGTTATCGGTAGCCAAAATTTTAAGGAATGCAGCCGGAATAGTTTTACATAAAGGATTTGTGTTGTCGTTAAGCACCAAAATATCGGCTACATCAGAATCTGACGGCTTAACTCTAATACTATCATTGGCATAATAGGTGAAATTCTCGGTTCTATGATAAGTGTTTCCATTATAATAATCATTTTTAACCGATTCACGAATTCTTCCATCTGTATTATAACGATATGTTTCGTAGCGGCTTTCAAGTTGATTTACACTAGAAATAATATTCTCCCCATCATATTCTATTACCTCCGATGATGTATGACCTTCTTTATCCGTATTCTTTATTTCGACGATTTTACCAGTTTCATTATAAACCACTATTGAATTTTCATCTTTATCTTGAGCATCGGTGCTATATCCACGACTGGAAATAATCTTACTGGCATTATCAAAAGTAAAAGTTCTATACCCTCTCTTTTTTATGACATCGTCAATAGATTCAATTTTAGTCATTACCGAAACTTTATCTCCAAAATCAGCTGAAAGTTCATGACTTTCTATCGGTACTGTTGCTGTTAATACTTTAGTGGCTTCATTATATGCTGCAGTTAATATTCCATTAATAGGCAGTTGCACAAACTCCACAATTTCACCAATTTCTTCCGTAATCTCATTTTTAGGAATAAATGATATATCCTTAACAACAATGGTAATTGGCGCTACCGATACCCTAAGAGTGATATCTCCCGTTGGTGATGAAAGTTTGCAATTAAAATGTTCCGCAATGCTTGAAGTGAATGATTTAGAATCAACCACCTTTCCATCTTTGTTAATCGCTTCAACGGTTAGTACATAAGATAATACCGTTCCCTTTGCCATTTTACCGGTAGATGGCGTCTCCGTATGTGCATTGAATTCAAAAGTATGTGCAGTTCCTGTTGGAACAGCTATCTCGTCAGATTTTGAACAAGATACAATGCTAAATGCCAGTACAGCTCCTAAAAGTAATTTTTTCATTGTGTGTTTGTATTAATTGTTAATAATAAAAAAACTGTAAATTGTTGTGTTTCTAATATTTAATTCCGTTGTTGGCACTACTTCCAATAATACAGAAATCTTAAAAATTTAGTTCTTATAATTATGCACCATATTTTTTTCACAGCCAAAAATGTATTACAAATTTAAAAGGATGATTTTTAAAGTATATACAAAAAACATATTTAAACGATAAAATACATCTTTTTTTACAATATATAAGATTTAACTTGCTAATATTATTTTTTAACCCAAATTCCGCATTAGAAAAAAATCATCAAATAGTCACGCTTTCAAACAAAAAATCCCGTTTAGCAAAACTAAACGGGATTGAGATTCTTCCTTCGTCAGAATGACAAAGTATCGTTATTACAATTCTAATGCTTTTTTAGGATTGTTGTCCATCAATAATTCTAATGGATTTTCTAAAGCTTCTTTTACTGCTACCAAGAAACCAACAGACTCACGTCCATCAATAATTCTGTGGTCATACGATAAAGCTACATACATCATTGGATGAATTTCCACTTTCCCGTTTACTGCAATTGGACGCTCGATAATGTTGTGCATTCCAAGGATTCCAGATTGTGGAGGATTGATAATTGGTGTACTCAACATACTTCCAAAAACACCACCGTTAGTAATTGTGAACGTTCCACCAGTCATATCATCAACTGTGATTTGTCCGTCACGTGCTTTTAATGCTAATCTTTTAATATCCGCTTCAACTCCACGGAAAGTTAAGTTTTCAGCATTACGAACTACAGGAACCATTAAACCTTTTGGTCCTGAAACTGCAATTGAAATGTCGCAAAAATCGAAAGCAATCTTATGATCACCATCCATCATTGAATTTACATCTGGGAATAATTTTAATGCTCTGGTTACTGCTTTAGTAAAGAAAGACATATATCCTAAACCAATTCCACCATGTTTTGCTTTGAACGCATCTTTGTATTCATTTCGGATCAAGTTGATTGGCGTCATGTTTACTTCATTGAATGTAGTTAACATCGCTGTTTCGTTTTTGGCAGCAACCAATCTTTCAGCTACTTTTCTACGCAACATAGATAATTTAGTACGCTCCGTTCCGCGAGATCCGCCTGTAGGTGTTCCCATAGATGGAACTGCATTTACTGCATCCTCTTTAGTGATTCTTCCGGCTTTTCCAGTTCCTGTTACTGCAGCTGGTGCTATATTTTTTTCGTCTAATATTTTTCTTGCTGCTGGAGATGGCGTTCCTGAAGCATACGTTGCTGTTGCTACCGGAGCTGCTTTTAGCGCTTCTGCTTTAACTTCAGCCTTTGGAGCTTCAACTGCTTTTGCAACTTCTACAGCTGGTGCGGCACCAGATGGTTTTACAGCACTGGTATCTATTAAACAAACCACTGCTCCTACTGCTACTGCATCGCCTTCTTCTGCTTTTAATGTAATGATTCCGCTTGCTTCTGCAGGTAATTCTAATGTTGCTTTATCAGAATCAACCTCAGCAATTGCCTGGTCTTTCTCTACATAGTCTCCGTCTTTTACCAACCAAGTTGCAATTTCAACTTCTTTTATAGATTCCCCTGGTGATGGGACTTTCATTTCTAAAATCATCTTTCTTTTAGTTTAAAGTTTAAAGTTAAATAATTTAAAGTTTAAGGATTAAGGTTCTATAAATGAGACTTTAAACCTTAAACTTTAAACTTTTTTCTATCTAAATAAATTTTTATCAAATACCATTCGTATCGCATCGGCCTGACGACGTTTTGCTCTTGTATAACTTCCTGCCGCTGGTGCAGCATACGCTTTTAGCGAAGCCAATCTCCATTTTACTAAATCGAAATTCATCAACATATAGCTGTAAGCTCCCATGTTTTTTGGTTCTTCTTGTGCCCAAACATAATCATCCGCGTTTGGATATTTAGCGATAATGGCGCTTAATTGTTCGACTGGTAATGGGAATAATTGTTCAATTCTCACTACAGCCACATCATTACGTCCGTTGTTCTCTCTTTCGGCAGTGATGTCGTAATAGAATTTCCCAGTACAGAAAACTAATGTTTTAACATCGGTTTTATTCACTGTTTCATCATCAAATGTTTCTTGGAAACTTCCTGATGCAAAATCTTCTATCGGTGACAAAACTCTTGGATCACGCAATAAACTCTTTGGTGTAAACACAATAAGTGGTTTACGGAAAGTCGTTTTCATTTGTCTTCTCAACAAGTGGAAAAAGTTGGCAGGTGTTGTACAATCGGCAACATACATATTATGTCTGGCGCAAAGTTGTAAATAACGCTCCATTCTAGCTGAGGAATGCTCCGCTCCTTGTCCTTCATATCCGTGAGGCAATAATAAAACAATTCCGTTTTGATTGTTCCATTTATCTTCTCCACAAGAAATGTATTGGTCAATCATAATTTGGGCTCCATTACTGAAATCCCCAAACTGCGCTTCCCAAATTGTTAATGTATTCGGGTTTGCTAAAGCGTAGCCATAATCAAAACCTAAAACACCATATTCAGATAAAAGAGAATTGAAAATATTGAATTTTCCTTTTTTACCTTCTAAGTTGTTTATCAAAACCACTTCTTCTTCTGAATCCTCCACTTTTACAACAGCGTGACGATGCGAAAAAGTACCTCGCTCTACATCTTGTCCAGAAATACGTATGTCATATCCTTCTTTTAATAATGATCCATAAGCTAAATGTTCGGCCATAGCCCAATCCAACTTATTGGTTTCGAAAAACATTGTTTTTCTGTCGTTTATTAATTTTTGGATTTTACTGATAAACTTTTTATCCGAAGGTAAATTACAAATAGCGTTTGCAACTTCTGTAAGTCCTTCTTTTGAATAAGCAGTATCCACTTTTTCAAGCATTTGTGTATCCGTTACTTGCTCAAAGCCTTTCCATTCATTTTTCATAAATGGAGTAATAATTGTCAAGTCTTTTTTACGAGACGCTTCAAGATTTACTTCAAGATCAGATTTGTACTCTTTTTCTAATCCGTTCACATAAGTAGCATCAATAACCCCTTCAGACAATAGCTTTTCAGCATAAATATCTCTTGGATTTTGATGTTTTGCAATAATTTTATATAATACCGGCTGCGTGAAACGAGGTTCATCTCCTTCATTATGTCCGTATTTTCTATATCCTAATAAATCGATAAATACATCACGACCAAATTGCATTCTGAAATCCAAAGCGAATGCCATGGCGTGCACTACCGCTTCTGCGTCATCTGCATTTACGTGTAATACCGGCGAAAGCGTTACTTTGGCAACATCTGTACAATAGGTTGATGAACGGGCATCAAGATAATTAGTTGTAAAACCTACCTGATTGTTGATTACAATGTGAATTGTACCTCCCGTTTTATACCCATCCAATTGTGCCATTTGCACAATTTCATAAAGAATTCCCTGACCAGCAATTGCGGCATCACCGTGAACGGCAATTGGCAATACTTTAGAAAAATCATTAGGAAAATATTTATCTTGTTTTGCTCTTGTAATTCCTTCAATTACTGCACCAACTGTTTCAAGGTGAGAAGGATTTGGAGCCAAATTAATATTTATTTTTTTTCCTGTACTGGTAACTTTATCAGCTGTAAGACCTAAATGGTATTTTACATCTCCGTCAAAATATTCCTGATCATAATCCTTACCGTCAAATTCTCCAAAAATGTCTTGGGTAGATTTGCCAAAAATATTTGCCAAAACATTCAAACGACCTCTATGTGCCATTCCCATTACAAATTGTTCCACTCCTTTTTCAGCAGCTTTTTCAATCAAGGCATCCAAAGCAGGAATTACAGATTCCCCTCCTTCAAGTGAAAATCGTTTTTGACCAACGTATTTTGTATGTAGAAAATTCTCAAAAGAAACTGCTTCATTTAATTTATTAAGAATCGATTTCTTTTCATCAGCAGAAAAATTAGGCTGATTATCATTTATCCCAAGTTTTTTCTGAATCCATTCCACCACTTCAGGTTTACGAATATACATGTACTCGACCCCAATGTGCTGACAATAAATAGCATCCAGGTGCATTATAATCTCCTGAAGCGTACAAGGTTGAATACCAATAACCTTTGCCGCATCAAAAACAGTATTTAAATCTGTTGCAGAAAGTCCAAAATTTACGATATCTAATGTAGGTGACGAAGTTCTTCTGTCTCTCACGGGATTTGTTTTTGTAAACAAATGTCCACGGGAACGATACCCATCAATCAATTTTAGTACGTTGAATTCTTTTTGAAGTTTATCCGAAACGATATTACAATCAGAGTTATTAACGGCAAAATCTGCCATCTGCTCCACTTTACTTTCACCGTTGTAGCTAGCCATCCCAAAGTCGAAACCTTGAAAAAAACTTCTCCAACTTGGCTCAACGCTGTCTGGATTTTCTAAATATTGATCGTATAATTGTGCGAAAAATTCGGTATGTGCTGCGTTTAAAAATGAAAACCTATCCATAATGTTAGTGAATGTACTTTTTGTTAAATAGTTTGACAAAAGTACAATAATCCAGTATATCTAAATTAATTTTTTACGTACTTTTACGTAAAAATTTGTTAAAAAAACCCTTAAAACATGAAAAAAAATCATCATTTAGCCATTTTAAGATCTTTTTTTATTTTGACAACCTTATTTTCTTCCAGTTTTTTATTGGCACAACAGCAAACGATTACGTATAAATCACAAAGTGATTTTTGGCAAAAAGTACAATTTGGAGGCGGTATTGGATTAAGCTTTGGTTCTGGTTATACTGATATATCACTGGCTCCAAGTGCCATTTACAATTTCAATGAATATGTAGCTTTAGGCCTTGGTGTGCAATACACTTATGTAAAACAAAAAAATTATTATGCTTCCCATTTATATGGCGTCAGTATTATAGGATTATTTAATCCTATAAAAGAAATTCAACTTTCGGCAGAATTAGAACAATTAAGAGTCAATGTAGATTTAGATGGTTCCAATAGCAATTCACAAGATTATTGGAACACTGGTTTGTTTCTTGGCGCTGGCTATAGATCCGGGAATGTGACTGTTGGCGCACGTTATAATGTATTAAATGACACTAACAATATTTATGGTACCGCCTTCATGCCCTTCGTAAGGGTTTATTTTTAGAAATTAAAAGCTATCAAAAAAATCGGGAAAATCGCCACCCCTTGTCATTGCTAAAAAACATTGAAAATCTATTTTTATTTATTTTTTAAGTTCAAACAAAAACGTTAGTTAGAATTAGTTTTTGATGATAATCTTCTTCAGCTTGAGTAATTTTCTCCCGAAGCTTCCTATCGTGTGGACACAAATATAGATTATTTTTGCGGTTATGAATATAAGCAGAGAGTTTCAAAAGTTATCAGA
>NZ_VJZP01000038.1 GCF_007097265.1 Flavobacterium gawalongense
AAATCCTGTTACAAGCGTTTTTTTATTGTCTAAAAAAGAACGCTAATCAAAATAAACGAGGTTTTTCAGTACCCTCATCATCCTTTTGGTCCTTTTTCGGATACGTTTACTGAAGCGCAACATAAATTCGGCCCTTATAAACCAATAAAAGACGAAAAAAAGAAAAACGAAAAAAAACAATCTTAAAACTCAATTATGAAAAACCTAACGCTTTTATTTGTTCTTCTATTTAGCTTGATTTCTATTGGTGCATTGGCACAAAAAAAATCGAACAACCACAAAATAATATTTCAGTTTACCAATGCTAATGATACCCTGCAACAGAAAGCATTTGCAAACCAGCTGAATAATTTAACAACGCATTGGCCTAATGCAAAATACGAAGTGGTCATTTATAATATGGGATTAGAATTTTTAATGCCTACAAAATCAAAGCATATAGCAGCGATAAAAGCGCTTCATGCCAAAGGAGTTCGTTTTGTAGTTTGTGAAAACTCGATGAAAAGTCGAAAAATAACAAAAGATCAATTTATTCCAGAAGCAGAATATGTACCCGCTGGAATTGCCGAAATTGTTGAAAAACAAGAACAAGGCTGGAGTTATATCAAAGGTGGATTCTAAATCAATTTAAAATTGCAAATTAAAATTTTGCACAATCCTACACCATTTGTTTGGCTGTAGGTTTTCCCGTTAAAATCTGCTAAAAACTGAACCTATAAAATTAAAAACATGAGCAATAACCGAAGAAATTTTCTTAAATCAGTAGGGACATTAGGTCTTGGTGCAGCAATTATTTCGCCACTTTCAGCTATTGCAAATACAAATGAAACGGAAGGAACGAATTTGAAAAAAGAAATTGACCGAAGCAAACCCCAAACTATTTCTATTCTTCAAACCACCGATGTGCATTGTCAGATTCATCCGCATGATGAGTTATTTTGGGAAAATGGGAAAGCCGTTTTTAGAAAAACCGGGGGTTATGCCTATATGGCAACCCTACTGAAACAATTAAAAAGGAAAAACCCACATACATATACTATCGATACGGGTGATATGTTTCAAGGCAGCGAATTAAGTGTTGAAACTACGGGTGAAGCTTTTGTTCCCATTTTAAACGCTTTAAATTATGACTTATATCTTCCCGGAAATTGGGAAGTTATTTATGGAAAAAGAAAAATGCAAACGCTGATGGGTTCTCTCGATGCGCCAAAAATTTGTACCAATATGTACCATGATTTAGGCGAAGGAAAACGAGGTGAACTTATTTTTCAGCCGTATACGATTTGGCATATTGCCGGAGCAAAAATTGGGTTTTTAGGATACACCGATCCATTGGTACCCTTGCGACAAAGTCCAAATTACAGCAAAGGAATTCTATACACAAACCCCGAAGAAAATCTGGCTCATTATGTGGATGTGCTAAGAAATCAGGAACAATGCAGTTATGTAATTATAATTGCACACCTGGGTTTATCCCAGCAAATAGCGTTGGCAAACCGACCGGAATGTGAAGGGGTAAATTATATTTTAGGTGGTGATACGCACGAAAGAGTCCGCAAACCTATTGTTTGTAAATATTCAAAAGTGGTAGAACCAGGAGCATTCGGTTCGTTTATTGGAAAATTAGATTTGACCATTCTCAACGGAAAAGTCATTGAAGACAACTATGAATTAATTGAAGTTGATTCTCCAAAAATAAAGCCCGATGCCAAAATCGAAAAATTATTAAAAGAGAAAGAAGCCGTTTACCAAGAAAAAATCAATCAGGTTATTGGCTATAGCACGATTCCTTTGTACCGTTATTTTGTGGTTGAAAATCCAATTGATACGATGATTCTGAATGCTTTACACTGGAAATTTCCTGAAATTGATATTAATCTTTCTAATGGATTCCGTTTTTGTCCACCCAAAACAACTCCGGATCAAACTGGAAATATTCCCATCACAAACGGATTTATTTTTGATATGTTACCTGTGGACAGCACCGTACGAACTGCAAAAGTGACCGGAAAGCAATTGAAAAATTGGTTGGAAAAAGAATTAAATAATGTTTTTGCACAAGACGCTTCAAAACGTTTTGGCGGTTGGGTCGTAAAATTCAAAGGAATGGAAGTGCGATTCAACGCCTTTGCAGAAATGGACAAAAGAGTGCAAAGCATTACCGTAAAAAATATTCCGATAGATCCTGAAAAATTATATACAATCATGGCGTGTGAACGCGATGGCGATCCTGTGGATATGCTTTGCAGAATGAAAGGAGTTATGGATGTCAAAAACACAAATTCAACCTTGCATACAGTAATGAGAGAATACTTAAAACAAAACTCTCCAGTTACGCCAACACCTCAAAAAAACGCCATAATTCTTGATGCTCCAGAGACACTATTAACGCAAGTTACCGGAGTTGATTATACTTTTAGGTAGTTTTTCAGTCGTAAAGTAATCCGTTTTTAAAGTCGAATGTCAAAAGCATTCGACTTTATTTTTTAAGAGGTAACTGTGATAAAAGTTACTCCCAATTTATACTGATGGGATTATTTTTGTGTTAAATTTAAACGTTCAAAAATGAAAAAATTTTTTGCTATAATTTATATACTTACTTCCTTGCTTTTTGCTACTGATACAATAGCGCAACATCAGGAAATTTCTGAGAAGCCAACAGTTTGGAAAGAAAAAAGTAACGAAAAAATTGATTCCACCTCGATTTTAAATGCTTTCAAAAATGGACATTTCAGTGGACATTTTCGCTATTTTTTCATGAATACCAATAATGAAAAGGGGGTATCTGATTATTATTCGAATGCCCTTGGCGGAGGCGTAAAGTTTGAAACCGCTAAGTTTCATAATTTTCAATTTGGCGTAAGCGGCTATTATATTTTTAATATTGGTTCCTCTGATTTTACTGAAAAAGATCCCATCACCAATGCTCCCAATCGATATGAACTAGCACTTTTTGATATTCAAAACCCATCAAACAAAGACAATTTAAGCCGATTAGAAGAATTATATTTAAAATACAACTATAAAAATTCGAATATAACCCTTGGAAAGCAACTCCTGAATACTTCATTTATAAACCTTCAAGATGGCCGAATGCGTCCTACAGAAGTGGATGGTATTTGGGTAGATTTTAATGAAATAAAAAAGACTAAAATCAATGTGGGCTACCTCTACGGAATTTCACCACGAAGCACGCTGAAATACTTTAAAGTTGGAGAATCCATAGGGATTTATCCAACAGGCGTGAATCCTGATGGAACAAAATCCGGTTATGCAGGGAATTTAGACAGTAATGGAATTTATATTATTGGCATACAAAATGAATCGGTAAAGAATTTAAAAACACTTTTGTGGAATCAATATGCTGAAAATCTGTTTAATTCAGTATTGTTCCAAATGGACTATACATACGATTTGAATCCAAACTCGAAATTACTTTTTGGGTTTCAGACTATTTACCAAAACGCACTGGATTTTGGTGGAAATGAAGATCAAAGCAAAACCTATTTTCAAAAAAACGGTAATTCTCAAACTTTTGGCGGAAGATTCGGTTGGAAAAATAGCACTTTGGAATTGACTTTAAACTACAACCGAATAACAGCCAAAGGAAGGTATTTAATGCCACGAGAATGGGGACGAGACCCATTTTACACCTTTATGCCCAGAGAACGAAATGAAGGCTTTGGTGATGTAAATGCATTGATGACTAAAATACAATATACGAATCCTAAAAAGACATTCAAATCACATCTGGCTGTGGGCTATTTTGATTTGCCGGATGTAAAAAACGTTGCATTAAACAAATATGGATTGCCATCTTATGTGCAGACTAATGCTGATATTCGTTATGAATTTCAAGGATTGTTGAAAGGTTTTGATGTACAACTATTATATGTGCATAAATTCAACGTGGGTGAAACCTACAACAACAAAAATTATGTTTTCAACAAAACGAATATGAGTACCACCAATTTTATACTCAATTTTAATTTTTGATATTTTATCTTATTGATTATTATTAAACTTTAATCGCTCTGTCAATGCTCTCCTGTAGGTAATGCCCACTGGGATTTTCTCGTTATTGATGATGACCGTATTTCGTTCCCAATTCTTAATTTTATCAATCGCAACAATATAGGACTTATGAACGCGCATAAAATATTCTGATGAAAGACTATTTTCCAATTCATTAGTCGTCATCGAGGCGAGATAGATTTTTTTGAGCGTAAAAATTTTTACGTAATTGCCATAGCTCTGGGCAAAAAGAATGTCATTTACATTCAGATCAAGCATAAACCCATCGATTTTTACTGCAATAATTTGGTTGTTAATTTTGGGCTTTTCATCAGTATAAGAAGAAAAGAAACGCTCTATAGATTTTAAAAAACGGGGGAAATAGATGGGCTTCAATAAATAATCAAATACGCCGAATTCATAACTCTCCAATGCAAATTCCGAATAAGCCGTGGTCAAAATTGTTTTGGGCGGTTCATTCAGAGTTCGTAAAAGTTCCAATCCTGTAATTTCAGGCATGTCAATGTCTAAAAACATCAAATCAACAACATTCGACCGAAGATAATTTAAGGCTTCAATACTGTTATAACACTGTTTCACCAGTTCCAATTGTGGGTTTTGGCTGATATAATTCACCAACACATAATGTGCGACAGGTTCATCGTCTACTATAATACATTTTCTTACGGTCATGCGCGGTTGAGTTGAATTTCTAAATTAACATTATAAGCTTGCTCATTTTGCGTGATTTTGAGATTGTGTTTTTTCGGATATACAATTTCCAGTCTTTCTAACGTATTTTTCAGACCAATTTTGGTAGAAACCACTTCTTTTTTATGCTGTGGAACCGAATTGGATACCTCCATATACAATTTTCCTTTGCTAACCTTTATATCAATGGTTACAAAACACTTTTCGATGGTAGCGGCTCCGTGCTTAAAAGCGTTTTCAATAAAAGTTATCAATACCATCGGTGCAATTTCATACTGTCCTTCCTGATCGCATTCATAATTGAAATCAATACTACAGCGGTAACCTACCCTTTCTTTTTCCAGTTGTATGTAGCTGGTAATAAACGTGATTTCGTTTTCTAAAAAAACAAACTCCTTATTCCCTTGCTCCACCTGATACCGCATTAGTTGTGAAACTTCCATAATCATTTCCGAAGTGCGTTCCGGATATTGAAGGCTAATTCCATAAAGTGTATTCATGGTATTAAACAAAAAATGGGGATTGAACTGGTTCTTTAACGCATTAAGCTGAACCTGGTTGTATAACAGCGCTTTATTTGACTTCTTTTTTTGATCCCGATAATGTTCTAAAATCTGTATGGTTCCCAAGATACAAACCAATGTTCCAGACAGCGTGGCAAACTGAAACTGATAGCTTTTTTGATGAGCTGATTTGTATAAAAAACAGTTTTTATAAATAAATTCCGTCGAAACTTCATACAAAAAGGCCGTAAACAGTGCTATTAATCCAACGGTAAGGATTAAATATAAAACCGGACGGTGTTTTTTTAATAAAACTGGAAGCAAAAAAAAGCGATTGAGCTGTGCATGAAAATACAATACAAAAAAATAGAGTAAACCGTTACTGAAACCTTTCCAACTCTGTATAAAAACCCAGTCGTTGAGCGTAAAAAGTATAAAAGAAAAAACCAAAATAGCCGTTTCCTGTTCCCATTTATTTTCTAAAATCGGTTTAAATTTCCATTTCATTGCTATTTAATTAAAGTCCCAAAGGAACGACATATAATTTAAATAGACACTGATTGAGTGACCAATTCAATTCGTCATTTATAAAAAGTGTTCGTCATTTATAACCGTCCAAAAAGAAGTACTCTGGCTAGGTTTGCATCTCAAATTTATTCTAAATAGAACAATGACAACAAAAAAACTAAGCCTTTTTCTATTTCTGATTTTCTTTTCCGAAGGGTTTTCTCAGACGCTTCCGCTAAAAGAGGCGCTGGAAAACGGAATTGCCAATTACGGAACGATAAAAGCAAAAAGCAACTATGCCGATGCTTCCAAAGAAACGATCAAACAGGTTCGCAGAGAATATCTGCCCAATGTTACTCTCTCGGGACAACAGGATTTCGGAACCGTTAACGGACAAAACGGACCGCTCTATGGTTTTGGCGGACTCGGAGTGGCTTCCTCTGGACTTCCGTTAGAAAAGCAAAATTGGAATGCAGCTTTCGGTGCCTTATATCTGGTCAATGTCAATTGGGATTTTTTCACTTTTGGAAGAATGAAACAAAAAATTAATCTGTCTAAAGCGGATTCCCAGCGTTACGAAAAAGATCTTGATCAGGAAAAATTCCAGCATAAAATTAAAATTGCAGCCGCTTACCTCAACTTATTGGCTAGTCAGCGGCTGTTGATTTCCCAAAGAAAAAATCTGGAACGCGCCATGGTCTTTCAGAATATTGCTGCAGTGAGAGTAAAAAACGGACTTTTGGCCGGAGTAGATTCCACACTGGCTTCCGCCGAAGTCTCCCGATCCAAAATCACCCTGAACCAGGTGAAAGATCAGGTTAAGGAACAAAACAACAAACTCATCGCGCTGATGGGCGTTTCCATTCAGGATTTTGTGCTCGATACTACTTTTGTCACAACAATACCAAAAGCAATACTATCACAGGAAACTTCTAGTGAGAATTTGAATCCGATATTGGAATATCATAAAAGCAGGGTAGCTTTCAGCGAACAACAGCTTCGTCTTTTTAAAAAGGAATACTATCCCACCTTCAGTTTATTTGGGATATACCAGGCCCGGGCTTCCGGTTTTAACTCCGATTATGCCGTAAATCAGAATTCTTTTTCCCAAAATTATTTAGACGGTATTGATCCCTCCCGACAAAATTATCTTTTAGGCGTTGGTGTTACTTGGAACCTGACCACTATTGCTCGGGTGAGTAAAAAAGTCAGTGCCCAGAAATTGATTTCCGAAGGTTTACAGGAGGAATACAAAGTAATCGACCAGCAATTAAAAATACAGTCGGATGCGGCTGATGCCAAAATAAAATATGCTTTGGAAAATTATGTTGAAGCCCCAAAACAAGTTCAGGCAGCGCAACAGGCCTATTTGCAGAAAACCACTTTGTATAAAAACGGAATGACCAATCTCCTCGATGTCACACAGACTTTATACACATTGAACCGTGCGGAAACTGACCGCGATATTATTTATACCAATGTCTGGCAATCGCTTTTGATGAAAGCGGCAGCCACGGGAGATTTTGACTTATTTATGAATGAATTTTAATTATTTAAAACGATGAATTTAATACGTTTTGCCCTTCGCAAACCCATCTCAATAATGGTGCTGGTTGCCGGATTATTCTTTTTCGGAATTGGCGCCGTCCGTGACATTAAAGTGGATATTCTGCCGAAAATGAATCTTCCGGTTATATATCTGGCACACCCTTTTGGAGGTTACACACCCAATCAGATGGAATCTTATTTTGCAAAAAATTATGTTAGTGTAATGCTTTTTGCCAACGGAGTAAAATCTATTGAAACAAAAAATATTCAGGGACTAACACTGATGAAGGTAACCTATTACGAAAACACTAACATGGCTCAGGCTGCTGCTGAACTCAGCGCACTTTCTAACAGGATTCAGGCCGTATTTCCACCGGGCTCCCAGCCTCCGTTCATCATTCGTTTCGATGCTTCATCATTACCTGTCGGGCAATTGGTTTTGAGCAGTAAAACCCGCTCCAACAATGAACTTCAGGATTTGGCCAACGTATATGTGCGCGCTTCTTTTACTGCTATTCCAGGATTATTGTCTCCTCCCCCTTTCGGCGGAAGCCCAAGAACTATTGAAGTTAATGTTGACCCTGACTTGCTTCGTTCGCATAACCTGACAGCGGACCAAATCGTTGAAGTCATCCGTATCAACAACCAAACCGCCCCTTCAGGAAATTTGAGAATAGGTGATAAAAACTACATTACACCTACTAACAATACCATTAAAGAGGTTAAGGATTTTGAGAAGATACCTTTATTTAAAGGCGGTATTCAAAATCTGTATCTTGGCGATGTGGCTACGGTAAAGGACGGTGCGGATATTACTGCCGGGTATGCTTTAGTCAACGGCAAACGCTCTGTTTATATTAGCATTGCCAAATCAGGGGATGCTTCTACTTGGGATGTAATTCAAAAATTAAAATCGGAACTGCCAAAAATCCAAAATACTTTGCCGAAAGATGTAAAACTTTCGTATGAATTCGATCAATCAGTACATGTAATCAACTCTGTAAAAAGCTTAATAACCGAAGGTATCATTGGTGCTATTCTTACTGGTTTGATGGTTTTATTGTTTTTAGGTGACCGAAGAGCTGCCTTGATTGTAATTCTCACCATCCCCATTGCTATTATTTCGGGTGTGTTATTCTTAAAATTATTTGGACAGACCATAAATCTAATGTCGTTGAGTGGACTGGCTCTAGCTATTGGAATATTAGTGGACGAAAGTACAGTAACTATCGAAAATATACATCAACACCTTGATATGGGCAAACCTAAAGCACTGGCTATATTAGATGCCTGTAAAGAAATTGCCTTGCCAAAGTTGTTAATCCTGCTCTGTATTCTAGCCGTTTTTGCCCCTGCATTCACCATGACTGGAATACCCGGTGCCTTGTTTCTCCCTTTAGCTTTAGCAATTGGGTTCTCGATGATTGTCTCTTTTTTACTCTCACAAACCTTTGTTCCGGTTATGGCAAACTGGCTCATGAAAGAACATCCAAAAAAGCCGCATGATTCGAATATAACCGATGACGAAGCTGAATTTAATGCATCTGGACTGACAATAGAGTCAGAAGAAGATACTTTTGACCAGAAGAAAATTCTGATTCAAAGAGAAGATTTTAATAATGATGGCAAAATCAGCCGTTTTGAAAGATTCAGAAGCCGTTACATGCTATTGATTGATCGGCTTTTTGCCTACAGAAAACCCGTTACGCTACTATATCTTTTTGTTATTACCGGTTTGGCGATACTATTCCTGACTATTATAGGCCAAGATGTGTTTCCTAAGGTAAATTCAAGCCAGTTCCAAATGAGACTGCGTGCAACGGATGGAACACGTCTTGAACGTACAGAAGAAAAAGCGATAACTGTTCTAAAGGAACTCGAAAAAATGGTCGAAAAAGAACACATTGCTATTTCTTCCGTGTATGTAGGTCAGCATCCTTCATTATTTTCTGTTTCGCCAATCTATTTGTTTACTGCCGGACCACATGAAGCGGTCTTCCAGATTGGATTGAAAGAATATCACACCGATATGGATATTTTTAAAGATGATTTCCGTCAGAGAATCAAAAAGATCCTGCCCGATGTGAAAATCTCTTTTGAGCCCATTGAACTAACGGACAAAGTGCTGAGCCAAGGTTCACCTACTCCAATTGAAATCAGGATAGCCGGAAAAAATAAAAAGAGAAATGAAGCCTATGCCAATAAACTCATCGCAAAACTGAATAAAATTGACTATTTCAGAGATGTACAGATTGCCCAGCCCATAAAATATCCAACTCTTGATATTAATATTGACAGAACTCGTGCGGCCCAGCTGGGAATTGATATGAATGAAATTTCTCGTTCATTGATTGCTTCCACTTCTTCTTCCCGATATACCGAAAAAAATACCTGGATTGATGAAAAAGCAGGATTGTCCTATAATGTTCAAGTTCAGGTTCCTCTAAACAAAATGAAAAGTATAAATGATTTGAGAGAAATTCCACTGCTTAAAAATGCATCACGGCCGGTTTTAAGTGATGTTGCTAAAATTACATCCTCACACACTTATGGAGAGAATGATAATATCGGAGCCATGCCCTATATTTCAGTAACCGGAAATATTGATCACACTGATTTAGGAACTGCTTCCAAAGCCGTGCAGAAAACAATTGAATCTTTAGGAAAACTTCCAAGAGGATTGTCCATTAAGCCTATTGGCCTAAGTAAGGTTTTATATGAAACAATGAGCAGTCTCCAAACGGGCCTATTACTTGCTATTGTAGTTATTTTTCTGATGCTTTCGGCTAATTTCCAGTCTTTCAAAATTTCATTAGTCATCCTAACAACTGTTCCTGCCGTGGTTTTAGGCTCTTTAGCACTACTCCTTATTACAGGTTCTACTCTAAATTTACAATCATATATGGGGATTATCATGTCAGTTGGAGTTTCTATTGCCAATGCCGTTTTACTCGTTACTAATGCTGAACAACTGCGAAAACACAACGGCAATGCACTACAGTCTGCACGTGAAGCCGCTTCTCTGAGGCTTCGTCCTATTATTATGACTAGTGTAGCAATGATTGCCGGAATGCTTCCGATGGCAATCGGACATGGTGAAGGCGGTGATCAGGTTTCTCCATTGGGAAGAGCCGTAATCGGAGGATTATTATTTTCCACTTGTACAGTACTGATTATTTTACCATTAATTTTTTCCTGGGCACAAGGTAAAGCTTCTGTACAATCTATATCCCTAGATCCGGAAGACAAGGAAAGCAAACATTATATATCATCTTTACATTTACACCAACAAAATGAAAAATAAATTATTAAAAACATCGATTTTATTTTTAGTGCTGACAAGTACTTTAATTGGCTGCAATTCTGAAAAGAAAGAAATTGTAACTATAGATACCGCTCCGGCTATGGAAATCTTTACCATCAGCAAAGAAAAACTAGCTACCGAACTCCGTATTCCGGCTGAACTGACCGGTTTTCAACAAGTGGATATTTATGCCAAAGTGAGCAGTTTTGTCAAAGAACTCAAAGTTGATATTGGTTCGCAGGTTAAAAAAGGGCAGTTATTAATAATTTTGGAAGCGCCGGAAATCAGTTCCCAACTGGCTGCTGCCCAATCCAGACAGCTTTCGCAAAAGGCGATTTATACCGCCAGCAAAAGCACCTTCGACAGGCTTTTTGAAACCAGCAAAATAGAAGGAACAATTTCCAAAAATGATCTGGAACAGGCTGCAGCCCGAAAAAATTCTGATTATGCACAATATCTGGCAACCCAAGCAGCTTATAAAGAAATTTCGATCATGAAAAGCTATCTGGAAATTCGAGCGCCTTTTGACGGAATCATCTCAGCTAGGAATGTAAATCCTGGTGCCTATGTTGGTCCAGCAGGAAAAGGATCGGAGTCACCTTTGTTTACCCTCCAACAGCAGGTTAAATTGCGTTTGTCAGTCTATGTTCCTGAGCTTTACACCGGCTATCTAAAAATTGGTGATGAACTGACTTTTAATGTAAAATCAATCAATAACCAGACTTTTAATGCTAAAATAGCGCGTATGTCTGGAGCTTTAGACAGCAGACTCCGATCCGAACGCGTGGAACTGGATGTTGTCAATAAAACTAAAAAACTATTGCCAGGAATGGTTGCTGAAGTTCTTTTGCCTTTGAAGGCAAAAGACAGCAATTATGTTGTGCCGAAATCTTCCGTTGTGACTTCCAGTGACGGCGTTTATGTGTTGAGAGTAGAAAATAATAAAACGATAAAAACACCAGTTCAGAAAGGTCGAGAATTGGAAAATCGGGTCGAAATTTTTGGGAATATTCCTGAAAATTCCCTCCTTGTAAAAGTGGTTTCAGAAGAAATTAAAGATGGTACAGCAGTGAAGTAGCTTTTTCGAAATAAGTATGATTTTTAATTTTTTAGGCAACACTATTTTTGTTTTTAAACCGCTGCACTCAAATTCAATGTTAGTGAAACTAACAACAATAAAAATTATAATTTAAAAAAAACAAAAGTAAAAGAAAAAACCCGTCTCGTTTAGTGTAACGAGACGGGTTTTTTTATACCTTTTTAAATTACTGATTTTATAGCTTTTTTTAGCAAATGAAAAACTTGTTTTAATCCAAATGATAGAACTTTTTAATCAAATAATTCAGGATAAAATAAAGCAAAGTGCCAATCACAGCAAATGCGATTATAAAACTAATCAGATTCACAACAATATTGGGAAGAAACTTTAATCTGGGATGCGTAAAATAGGGCTCCCGATGCAGTCTTTCGTGAATATTTTGTTTCGCTATTTTAATTTTCTTTTTGATGGTTTAATAATTTTTAAAAACAACGTTTATGAATTTTTGGTGCTGGCTTGTTGTTTGTTATTTTGAATATTCTAAATTAAGCAATTAATTTAATATAAAGAGGTTATGAAATAAAAAAAGAGAATGACCGTACGGAAATCCTCTTTTGGGTTTATCACTGATATTTGAAAAAAAAAAAGTGATTTTGGAATTCATCTATTTTTAAGCAGAGTACTAAATCTTGCGGCAGTTGTTTATATTTCTTTAAGATTACCTTTATTTTTCAAGAATATAACTTCTATAATTTTACTGGTCATTCCAGTATCTATTTTAAGTTGTTTTGATAGAACCTCAATCACGTTTTTTTCTTCTTTCCCCAGTGTGCCATCAGCAAGTAATATTTCCAAAGCAAGGGCAAATACCGTTTCTTTATCTTCTTCTTTAATTAGTTCACAACAAGCAGAAATATATTTTAACTGCCCCAGTTCCGTTTTTAAATGATATGATTTTGCATAAAGAGGTGCAATATCGATTCCAATAAATTTCTCTTTAGAATATAACAATTTGGATAATGATGCTGTTTCGGAATCCTTAATTTGATTATCCGCGGAAATACAAGAATATAAAATTCCAACCCAAGCTTCAAATTCTGAGGTTACGGGATTTTCGGCAGTGTTATTTTTTTCTCCAAATTTTTCAAATAAACTCATGTTTTTATTTTTTTGGTTAAAGTTACTGCTAACTTTCCAACACATTGCTCGGATTTGGGAATAAATTACCATTTGTTTGTGGTTAAACCCAAATTCGGCGAAGCCGTTATTGCAACCAGCCTTTTACTATTTATTTATGATGATTATCCTTTATAACAGCTATCCTAAAATGGGTGCCACGAATTACACGAAAAAACACTAATTTTTTTAAATTCTAATTAAGAATTCGTTTAAAAATTGGTGTAATTCGTGGAAAAAAAATATTTAGGTAACTTAACGGACAAGCATAATATTCTAAAAAGAATCCCATAAAAAAGCTGTCTCGTTTTTGCGAGATGGCCTAATTTTTTTAATTAAAATGGATTACAAAATATAATCGGGATTAATGAAATTAAGATCAATAATAATTGGGACAACCGAAACATTTTACTTTCAAATCAAATTGGTAGGTTACGGAGAGTTCATAAATTCCGCCTGTCTGACCTATTTTTGATGTACTAAAATCATGGGAATAACCAAATTTAAAATGTTCGTATTGCAATCCCCCAAAGGCATTTACCGAAGTCAAGAAATGACTGTTTTCCGTTTTTCTTCCTGGATTTGTAGCCGCACTAACTCCGAAGAAAAACTTTTTGAAAACAAGCCCGGTTCCTAAATCAAATCGGCTGTATTCTCCTTGATGCATATAATTAGACGTTAAAAGCATTTTGGTTTCATAAGGAAAATAGGTAATATCTATGTAATCGCCCAGTAGGAATTCATATCCCGCATTGGCAGAAAAAAACATTCCTAACGGCACATTTCCTGTGTTTGAAAATGAGATGTTAGGTTTATTAATATGTTTTAGAGAAAGTCCAAACCATGCTTCTTCATTGTTAAACAGCATTCCTGCTGAAAAATCAAAGAAAGTTACTTTTTCATTCAGTAGAAGTGGATCCACACTAGATGTGTTAATGGTTCCTTGCCCAATGTTGATTTGGTCTTCTAAAACGATATTCTGAAAACCATACGATTTGTTTCCAAAACCCATTTCGATTGCAGGCCTAAAAAACCAATTATCATTCAATTGGACCCGATAGGCATAATTTAAATTAACCTGGGTGAAATTATAATTAGTGAATTTTTCCCTGTGATTTAAAACGCTTACCCCTATTCCGCTGTTTGCATTTTCCAACCATGTATTGATGAATCCAAAATCCGTATCCACTCTGAAATTCAAGTCGGGCCATTGGGTTCTGTGTACTATTCCCGCATTTGTCGTTTCTAAAAACCCTGTAAATCCTGAATTCAACGTTTCGGGAACCATGAAATATTGCGTAAAAATGGGATCTTGTGCCTTAACCTTTAAAGAAAAACCAAACAAAATTATTAATGCTGCTATTTTTATTTTCATTTTGCTATTCTTATTTGATTAATGTAAAAGGACCGTTTTTGTTTATTATTGTCCCATAAAAAGTGGTCGCTTTTGCTTTGTAGTAATAATTCCCATTCTCTGATTCTTTTTCTTTTACTCTTCCATCCCATCCGTGTAATGTTTCACCTGTTTCAGAATATATTAATTCTCCCCAAGTATCATACACATCGAATTGAAATGATTTCAATCCTGCGAAAACCGGTTTAAAAGTTTCATTAATTCCATCTCCATTGGGAGTGAAACCATTTGGAACTATCAATTTATACCCTTTGTCAATTGTTAATGTTACAGTATAGGTATAAATACATCCAAATGCATAAGTAACCGTTTGTGTCACTACATAATTCCCTTCTTTGACGAAAGTGTGAATTGGATTTTCCTCACTGGAAACGCTTCCATCACCAAAATCCCAAGCAGTACTGATATAATCTGCTGTAGCGGTATTCGTAAATTGTATGGGATCTATAATTGAAAAAGTCCCAAATGTTGAATACGAATAAGAACTTGTTGTGAAAGAAGGATTTCCTAATTTTGGAATAGCAACATTGAAAGTGTAATTTGCAGTACATCCCAAATTATCCGTAACGCCCAGAATGGCAGTTCCGTTTTGATTGGTGTTCATCATTTCGTTATTGGTACCACTTACCGTTCCGCTGGACCATGTTAATTGATAAGGAGGCACTCCGCCTGAAACTTGGGCCATAAAGGTTTGTTTGACAGATTTAGCTTCACAATTAAAATCGGTTTTTGTTTCCACTCCGATTACTATTGGTGGTTGTCTGTTAATAACAAATTGAGCCGTTTTTGAACAGCCTCTGCTGTCAGTGACCGTTACCAAATAATTTCCTGCTGGAATAGCAGATAAATCTTCGGCTGTGGCTCCGTTTGACCAAGCGTAAGTAAATGGTGGCGTTCCCCCGGCAACCAGCAGATTGATAGCGCCACTATTAGCATCATCACAATCGAATGCATGGGTAACATTTGCTGAAAGTACTAATTTTTGCGGTTCCAATATTATAAATGTTTTGGAAATAGTACACGGTTTACTGTCGGTTATGCTTACAGTATAATTCCCTGGTTTAAGATTATTTCTAGTTAAACCGGCCGTACTTCCATCACTCCATACGAGTGTTAGTGGAGCAACTCCTCCTACTAAATTTAGATTTATACTGCCATCATTCATTCCAAAACAAGAAATTTGTTTCACTACCGGATTGATGGTAAATATAGGTGCTTCCGGAATATTCACATCTACTATTTTAGAGCAGCCATTGGCATCGGTAACCGTAATTTGATAATTTCCTGCCGATAGATTATCCTGAAACGTTCCTATTGCCAGAGTATTCCAAACTGTTTGATACGGACCAATACCTCCCGAAATAGACAAATTTATTGAAGCATTATTTCCTCCATAACATATAATCGGAGTTGTAGTCACATCAATTATAACTTCTGTTGGTTGCGTTATAATAACAGTCAGCGTATCAGTACATCCTGAAGCATCCGTTACGGTAAGTTTATAGGTTCCGGCCAAAATATTAGTCAAATTTTGAGCAGTACTCGTGAAGGAGTTGGGGCCTGTCCATGCAAAAGTATAACCTGAAGCGGATGGAGTTCCTCCTATTACACCAACATTTATTGCTCCGGTTAGAGCACCAAAACACAAAACATTAGTTTGATTAATTAAGGTTAAATCTAAAACCGGAGGCTCTGTAATGGTAAAAGAGGCTGTTTTTGGCCCACAACTATTCGTATCATTTGCGGTTACTTGATAATTTCCCGGAGCTAAATTAGTGAGCTTGTCCAAAGCAGTAAATGGAGTTCCATCTTTAGTCCAAGAATAACTATAAACTCCCGTTCCTCCTGTTACGGAAATTGAAATCTGACCATCTGCAGCTCCAAAACAAGTTATGTCTTTTTCCATATCTTTGGTTATCAATATATCTTGCGGCTCGGTAACCGTATAACTTTTTGAAAATGGACAACCTCCAGCATCCTGAATTGTAAGATCGTAAATTCCTGGCGACAGATTCGATATACTTGTCGCGGTAGAAGTAAATCCTCCGGAACCAGTCCATGAAATAATATAAAGCTGACCATTGCTAAAAGGTATTCCTCCCGTAATATTGGTTTGAATACTTCCGTTATTGGATCCAAAACAAGTACTATTAATTAGAGTGACATTAGCATTTATGGATGGATTTACGGTAACGGTAACGGTAAAATTAGACCCAACACAAACTCCTGAAACAGGTGTTACGGTATAAGTAACCGTAGCAGCACTTGTTGTAGTATTAGTCAAATTTTGACTAATCGCTGTTTGTGGAATAGTCTGTGCGACCGCTCCATTTATACTATTAGAAGGGCTTATAACAGGAGTTGTCCAAGTATAAGTGGTTCCAATTGGCACTATATCACCACTTAAATTGTCAGGTGTAACAGTAAAAGCTGTACCGCTGCATATAACGGCATTTTGAGGATTGATTTCTGGATTTGGATTCATGGTTACCTCAGCAATATCTGAGGTGATACTCGAACATCCTCCGGAAGAAAGCGTTACCACACAATAATAATATAAAGTACCAATATTTGTAGCAGGAGGATTATAGCTTGCACTCGTAGCTCCTCCAATTACGGTACCTCCTGAAATTGTATTTACAGTATTCGAAAACCATTGGTATTGGGGTATTCCAGCGCCGTTAATAAAGGCTACTTCTAAAAGATTCGGTACATTTCCTAAACAAATTATACTTGGCTTAGGTTGTTTTGTAAATGTCGGAGCAGAATTTACAATAACAGCAGACGTTGCACTAACAACTCCACATCCAATACCACTTTGCGATATGACACAATAGTAATAAATTGTTCCTACCGATGCTGTTAGTGGTGTATAGATTGCATTCGTGGCATTTGCAATTAAAACGCCTCCCGAATTTGAATTGTTTCCATTTGAATACCATTGATACGAATAGGTCCCAATTCCTCCTGTTACTGAAACAATCAAATCTGATGGAACTCCATTTTGACATAAAGTCTGAGAAACCAATGGCTGATTACTCACTATTGGATCTGCAACTACACTAATTTCAGAAGCATCATTAAATACTGAACCACAACCATTTCCTGACAAGCTAACTTGACAATAATAGTAAAAATTTCCCGCAGTATTAAAAACAGGCGGCGTATAGCTGGCATTTGTGGCGCCAAGAATTAGAGTCCCCCCACTATTTGAATTCATAGAATTTGAAAACCATTGATAGGTAGCGGTACCGGCTCCACCTGAATAACTTACCGATAGCGGATTTGTAATTGTCCCCCCTACACAAACACTTTGGGTTAGTGTGGGCTGGACATCGATAACGGGCAATGAGTTAATGGTAACATTTGCCGTATTTGATGTAATACTGGAACATCCACCCGAAGCTGGTAATGTAATGATGCAATAATAAAAAGTTGTTCCTACTGTACTATTTGCAGGGCTAAATGTTGAATTTATTGCTCCCGAAATTGGTAAACCTCCTGAATTCAAATTAGTAGTATTACTATACCATTGATAAGTTGGGGTTCCTACCCCATTTGTATACGTTACAGATAAAAGTGTTGGGGTTCCTCCTAAACAGACTGTACTTGAGACAGGCTGATTGGTTATTGTTGGAGCCGCATTTACTATCACTGCTGCTATGGTACTTTTGACATCACAGCCTAAAGTACTTTGAGTAATCAAACAATAATAATATAAAGTGCCAACAGCTAACGTTGGTGGGGAATAAACATCCGAAACAGCCCCTGAAATTGCTGTCCCTGAAGTGGTATTATTAGCCATATTCTGATACCACTGATAAGAAAAGCTTCCATTTCCTCCCGTTGCAGTCACTTGCAAACTTTGGGGAATTGCTCCTTGACATAAAGTCTGTGTCGGTAATGGTTGTGAACTCACTGTTGGATCTGAAAAAATAACAATTTCAGCAAGGTTACTTGTCACAGGACCACAACCATTACCATTTGAGGATACAGTTACATAGTAATAAGTCGTACCGGAAACTGAAAAAACGGCAGGAGTATAAGATGCATTGACAGCACCCGAAATCTGAGTTGCACCAACAACCGAATTGGTTGTATTAGAATACCATTGATAAGAAACGGTTCCTGTACCACCTGAATACGTTACCATTAAAGGACTTGAAATCGTTGCTCCAACACATAAATTCTGAGTTGGAGTTGGTTGAGTCGTAATTGTGACTAAAGGAGTGATTACAACAGTTGCCGTATTGGTTTTAATACTTGAACACCCACCTGAAGGTAATGAAATAATACAATAATAATAAAATGTACCAACTGTAGAAGCTGGTGGTAAAAAAGTGGCATTCGTTTCGCCCGTAATTAAAGTTCCTCCTGTATTAGAAACAGAACTATTGGAATACCATTGATAGGTTGGCGTTCCGGTTACCCCACTCAGGGTAAAAGTCAAAGTTGTTGGCGTTCCATCTTTACATACCGAACTCGAAAGTGGTTGAGCCGTTATTTGGGGAGCTGGAATTACAGTTATCACATAATTAGTAGTCACTCCATTACAAATACCTAGTTTTGGAGTTACAGCATAAGTTACTGTTCCGGAAGTTGCACCAGAATTAATTAAAGTCTGAACCGGTATTGTATTTGTTCCGGAACTTGTATAACCCGTAATTCCTGAGGTAGCAGTGGCTGTCCAACTAAAAGTAGCTCCTGTAAGATTTGAAGTTAGATTAACTAAAGTAGTTGGCGAACCTGAACAAATGGTTTCTGTTAAAGGTGTGTTTGTCAAAGTTGGAACATCATTTATGATAAACACCTCATTTGCTGTAGCAGAAACACCACATTCATTGGTAACTGTTAATGACACCGTATAAGTTCCAGAAGCTCCATAACTAATTGTTCCGGGATTTGCTGCTGTTGAAGAAGCAGGACTTCCACCGGGGAAACTCCAAGCATAACTCAATACACTTGATGCAGGAGCACAACCATTAACTACAGCTGTTGGATTTATTGATGTAGGTCCACAAAAATCAGCTATTGCATTTATTATGGCTGTCGGTGGTTGTTTGACTATTACCGTTTGAATTGCTGAAGTGACAGCACCACAAGAGTTCGTTGCTGTAAGCGAAATAGCATAGGTTCCCGGTACCACAAAATTAAAAGAAGCGTTTATTGTTGTTTGATTTGGAATTGTTGTGGTACTTGTTCCGCAATAAGCAGCTGTATGGGTTACGTTCCATACATAGGTTGGAGGAGTACAAGAATTTGTTGTAACGGTGGTATTCGTTGCTGTAATCGCCTGTGGTGTACATCCTGAATTGTTGTTTAAGGTAAATTGTGGGGATAACGGGGATTCTATGCAGATTGTTTTAATTATTTGATCTGTACCACAATGATTACCACCTTTCATTGTTATTGAATATACCCCCGAATTTGTGAAAACAGGACAAATAGAAGAACTACCACTAGTCCATGAATTTGTGTTTGTTGAACCAAAATCATTTCCTAAAGTACCACTTGCTAAAGTGTAACCACTATTTGGAGATATTGTCCAAATAATTTTTGGAGGGGAGCAACTAGTTGAGCTAGCAGAATCTCCATCTATTGAAGTGTTGGTTAAACAAACCTGACTATTAGTGCATTGTACTGTTTGTGGTAAAGTAAAATTGGCTACTGGAGATGTTGAAATTCGTATTGGAACCACTGATGCTGATGATTGATCACATGGGTTTATTGCTACAATACTTGCATAAAATGAGTTTTGATAGGTTGCCGGACCCACAATACTTGTTGTCCCACAAGAATTTTTTAAAAAAGTATGAGTTACAGATGGTGGCGGTGGATGGTTTAAAGAAATAGGGGCTGAACCATCATTAAATGTTACGGTATAGGTTGTTCCTGGTGGGTTATTCTCTGTACCGGTTATTGGAAAAGTTAATGATGATGAAATACATATATCTGTATTGCCAGGATTTCCAAGTCCTACAGCTGGATTATTCCCAATGAAAACCTTGTATGTTTTAGTAATATTACAACCGTTCTGACCTTTAATGGTATAAAGCAAAGTCCATATACCAACAGAATAATTATGTGAAGTATTTGTCCAGGTATTTGTTGAGGTAAAATCTGGGGTGCTATCGCCCCAATTGATTGTATAATTTACATTCGAAGCCGTAGTTGTAGATGCATTAAAAAAATCTATTAGAGTATTTTGATTACTACAAATTTTGAAAACAGGAAATCCATTAAATACGTCCGCTTGTGCACTAGAATTTAAATCAGCACTAGGTTGGGGATTTATTATAACCGTTGCAATGCCAGACTGTGGTTGAGTTCCTGAGGAATCAGTTACGCTTACTAACGTATAAACAAAAACTCCAGCGGTTGTGGTCGGTACATTTATAATGGCTGTATCTCCTGTTCCTGTTGAAATAACACTAATATTAGAACCAGCTCCTATCTTATAGGTAAAAGTATAAGGAGCCGTCCCGCCTGAACCTGTAAACGTTATTTGAGGTTGTGTGCCGTTTTGACAGACAGTTGTTGATCCCGTTATGGTCGCAGAGGGTAACACAAGATTGTCAGCTACACTGTTTTTAGTTCCTTTTTCTAAATCATTTTCAATGATTAAGTCGCTTCTATTACTTTTAGCATTTAAATTATTAACTGAAATTATCAAGACAAAAAGAAAAATAATCTTGTAAAGGTGTTTCATAATTAGCGTATTAAATTATTCAACGATTGCTATCATTGCCATCTGGTAAGAATAAAATTTTAACAAATATAATGGAATGTTTTTCCGTTATGTTGCGGTTTCCCATAAAGCTGTGTTATTTTTGTGATTATTTTAAAAAACATAACTCATTATTTAATTTACTGAAAATAAAAACCGAATTCAATATCCGAATCTCATAAAAAAACCGTCTCGCAAAGAACGAGACGGCTTAAATTGTAATTATTTAATATTTACAAAATGTAATCCGTATTAATGAAATTGGACTCTTTGCTGTTTAATAACTCTTGTAAAATAGCATTGTTATATTCATTGTCTTTAGACGCAACAAAAGTTCTGATAGAGAACGAACGCAACGCATCGTGAATACTCAAAGTTCCCACAGCAGAATCTTTTCTTCCAGTAAATGGGAAAACATCCGGCCCTCTTTGGCAAGAACTATTTAAGTTTACTCTACAAACTAAATTTACCAAAGTATCAATAAGCGGAGCGATAGTTTTGATGTCTTTTCCAAACAAACTTACTTGTTGCCCGTAATTAGATTCAGCCATATCGTTTAGTGGTTCTTGAATATCTTTGAAAGAAATAATAGGCACAACCGGACCAAACTGCTCTTCATGATACACACGCATTTCCTTGTTTATAGGAAATAAAACCGCTGGAAATATATAGTTCTCTGTTTGCTCTCCTCCTTTTGCATTAATAACTTTTGCACCTTTACTTGTAGCGTCATCTATTAATTCCTGGATATAACAAGGCTTGTCCTTTTCTGGTAAAGGAGTAAGAAATACTGATTTATCCCAAGGATTACCAAAAGTTAACGCATCAACTTTGGCAGCAAATCGTTTATTGAAT
Organism: Flavobacterium gawalongense; assembly: GCF_007097265.1. Lineage (GTDB taxonomy): Bacteria > Bacteroidota > Bacteroidia > Flavobacteriales > Flavobacteriaceae > Flavobacterium > Flavobacterium gawalongense. The sequence continues at coordinate 21,799 of NZ_VJZP01000038.1, forward strand.
TCATCAGCAATAGATTCATGTACGTATAAGATTTTTAAAGCCGTACAACGTTGTCCATTGAAAGATAAAGATCCCGCTATACATTCTTGGATAGCCAAATCTAAATCGGCGTCCGGAAGGATTATCGCAGGATTTTTTGCTTCTAAACCTAATACCAAACGCAATCTGTTTTTGTTTGGATGTTGATCTTGCAAAGCAATCGCTGATTTACTGTTTCCTATCAAAGCCAAAATATCAACTTTCCCAGATTTCATGATAGGAGAAGCGACTTCACGCCCTCTACCATATACAATATTGATAGCTCCTTTTGGAAAACTGCTTCTGAAAGCTTCTAACAAAGGGGAAATTAATAAAACTCCGTGTTTAGCCGGTTTAAAAATTACAGGATTTCCCATAATTAATGCTGGAATAAGCAACGAAAAAGTTTCATTCAATGGATAGTTATAAGGTCCTAGACACAATACAACACCTAACGGTCCTCTACGAACCATGGCATTTATCCCTTGAACTTTAGAAAAATGCGCGCTACGGGCGTTTAATTCTTTGTAACTTTCGATAGTATCATAGATGTACTCTACCGTTCTGTCAAATTCTTTTTCAGAATCACCCAATGATTTTCCAATTTCCCACATCAAAAGCTTAACAACCTCTGTTCGAGTCGTTTTCATTTGACCAACAAAATCTTCCATGCATTTGATACGATCCACAACTTTCATTGTAGGCCATAAACCTTGTCCGTTATTGTATGCAGCAGATGCCGCTTCAACAGCGTCTAAAGCCTCAGCTTCTCCCATAAAAGGAATAGAACCCAATAGAGTAGGTTCGTATTTTTCGGAAGATGAAATCGTAGAAAAAACTGGAGTTGTTTGACCGGTCCATTTTTTTAGTTCACCATTAATTAAATAAGTATCCTGATTGAGTAACGTATTAATCTGAAATTCTTCTGGTATAAAACTCATTATAGGTTGGTTGTATTTTAATTTAAAATTTAATAAAAAGTGGCGCTTGAAGGTATAGTCTTATGGTTAAACGATATCGCCATTCCATTCTATAATTCCTCCCACTAAGTTGTAGGTATTTTCAAAACCCAGTTCGTTCATGATTTCGCAAGCTTTTGCACTTCTCATTCCGGAACGGCAATACACATAATAATTTTTATTTTTGTCTAAAGCTTCTATTTCGTTTATAAAACCTTGTCCCATGTGAATATCAATATTTATGGAATTAGCTATAATTCCTTCATTGCATTCGTCTTCTGTTCTCACGTCAAGTATTACTGCATTTTCATCAGCTTCGAATTGAGAAACCCAATCTTCTTGTGTTAAATTCATAGTATTGTTTTTTGTAAAAATACAAAGATTTTACCAAACAATAAACCTCTCAATTGTTAATTAGATAAAATTCTAAAGAAAACGTTTTCGCAAAACATTAACTATCAAGAAACTATGAATTAGGCGTTTATTTTTGCGAAAAATAGCCTATTAAATCCATCGGAAATGCATAAAGTACAATACGCAATAATGCAGGAACCAATCTGTTTTTTCAATAGTATAATTCTAATAATCTTTTGAGTTTTTAGACTACTTTTACAGTATAGCTGTTGCCAAAATTTAAAATAATTCCAAAATGCTTGATCCTATAAAGAAAATATTTCCTTCATTTTCTAATGAATTAGTCAAAGATATTGAAGCCAATGCTACTATTCAATCCTTCAAAGCTGGTGATGTCATCATGCGAACAGGACAATATATAAAAAACACCGTTTTGGTTATCAGTGGTAAAATTAAAATTTACCGCGAAGATGAAAATGGCGGTGAATTTTTCATGTATTATTTACAACCCGGTCAGGCCTGTGCCATTTCTATGATTTGTGCTACGAAAAATGAAAAAAGCCAAATCATGGCCAAAGTTGTTGAGGATGTCGAATTGATAATGATTCCTTTACCTTTAATGGATAAATGGATGATGCAACACCGGAGTTGGTATGAATTTGTAATTGGTTCCTATCGCAGCCGATTTGAAGAAGTACTCGAAGTAATCGACAGCATTGCATTTAGAGCTATGGATGAGCGGTTGGAATTTTATCTAAAACGCCATGCTGATGCTTGCGGTTGCAAAGAATTAAAGCTATCCCATCAGGAAATTGCATCGGAGTTAAATACGTCAAGAGAAGTTATTTCCCGTTTACTAAAAAAAATGGAACAACGCAGATTAGTGATTTTACATCGCAATAATATTGAACTTTTAAAGTAAAATACGCTCCATGAGCTAAATAGTACTGTTTGTAAAAAAATTCCAGACAGCCTTTGCATTAAAAAAATTTCAAATGGAATATTTAGGCTATTTAGCTTCAATCATCATAGAACTTTCATTGGGATTAATAGGAGGCGGTGGATCTATACTTACCATACCTATTTTGGTTTACTTATTTAAAATAGAACCTGAATTAGCCACAAGTTATTCTTTATTTATAGTGGGAATTACCTCTTTATTTGGATGTATTAGCCATTATAAAATAGGGAATCTTAAAATTAAATCGGCACTATACTTTGCTATACCTTCCGTTTTTTCTATTTTGATAATTCGGGAAGTTATTTTTCCAAAAATAGCAGCAACACTATTCTCCATTGCTTCCTATCAAGTATCAAAAAGTTTTCTGATTATGATTGTTTTTTCAGTACTCATGATCGCAGCCGCTATAGCTATAATACGCAAAACAAAAATAGTAACGAATACTCCAAAAACAAATTACATACAACTGGGAATAATTGGATTTATAGTTGGAATTGTAACCGGTTTTTTAGGTGCTGGTGGTGGTTTCTTAATCATCCCTGCATTATTGTTTTTCGCTAATTTGCCAATGAAACAAGCCGTTGGTACATCTTTACTAATTATTTTTATAAACTCTACTGTTGGTTTTGGTGGTGATTTATATATTGGTACGCCTATAGATTATACATTTTTACTGGTGATTTCAAGTAGCGCGTTTTTAGGAATGATTATCGGAACCAAACTTTCAAAAATAATTGATGGAGCTAAACTAAAACCAATCTTTGGTTGGTTTTTATTAATAATGGGAATTTACATCATTACTAAGGAGATTTTCTTTCATTAAAATAAAAAAAGTACTCCGAGTTGGAATACTTTTCTATTTTATCATTCGATTAGTAGCCATTAATGTTCGCCATAACCAATGTCATCCATTTTACCACTAAAAACTTTGTACTGAATTATGAAGTATGCAATAACTAATGCTAAAGCGATAACAAACCAATACACTCCGACTGACAATCCATATTCGCCAGCAGCGGTATTATAAATGGTCAATGACGGATTTACTGCATTGGTTGAAGGCAAAACATTTGGAAAAATAGAAGCCGTTGTGGCAGCAAACCCTCCTACAAGAAACATACTCGAAAACAAGAATCCAAGTCCGTCTTTTTTAAATTTTTTTACTTTAAACAACCCAAAAATACCTATAAATGCAATCAATGGAAATATCCAAAGAACAGGATTTTCAACAAAGTTGTGAAACGGTTTTGGTTCAATTTTGTGCCAAATTAATAATGAAATAATTACCAATCCCAATAACACAAAATTGAGTTTAAAAACCACTTCTTTTAATTTTGCATTCAAAGAAGAATTCGTTTTATAAATAATCCAATTGGCACCATGAATAGTCAGCGTAACTGAACTTACCACTCCTAAAAATAAGGTAAACCAGTCTATAATTCCTAATTGATCCGCTTGCGGGCTAAAAGTAGGATTCCATAAAGGCAAAAAGAAAAAATGAGCTTCCTGAGTGGAAACACCATTCTCTACCATTCCCAGATTTACACCTCGCACAATATTTCCTAAAGCCACTCCAAAAAACAAAGCCAATAATAAACTCGCAATCCCGAAAGCTTTATCCCAAATTACTTCCCACATAGGATGATGAATTTGACCCCGCAATTCTAAACCAACTGCTCTAAAGATAAGCAACCATAAAATCATCATTAAAGGCAAATAAAATCCACTGAATGAAGAGGCATACAAAGTAGGAAAAGCAAAAAATAAAACCCCGCCTGCTGCAATCAACCACACTTCGTTAGCATCCCAAAAAGGACCAATTGCACTGGTTATTGCTTTTTTATCTTTCTCTGTTTTAGCAAAAAACAAATGAATAATTCCCGCTCCAAAATCATAACCATCCAGTACAATATAAACGGCCAAAATTCCCATTAAAACTACATACCAAAAGAATTCCATAATTTATATATTTTCTGTTTGAGGTCCTTTATTTATAATTTTACCAACTAAGAGTAAAAACAGCATTCCTAATAAGAGATACAATCCTATAAATCCAAGCAAGGTAAATAACGTATTTCCGGAGGAAACTGTTGGAGAAGCACCTTCGGCAGTACGCAATAAATCATATACCAACCAAGGCTGCCTTCCTAATTCAGCAGTGTACCACCCCGTTGTATTGGCGATATAAGGAAATGGCAGCATAAAAAGCAAAGACCACAAAATCCATTTAGTTTCGAATAATTTTTTTCTAATGAGCTGAAAAACAGCAAAAGCCATTAATCCGATGAAAACGGTTCCGAGTCCAACCATGATATGATACGCGTAATATAATCCTGAAATATTAGTGGGATGATTCTCCTCTTTAAATTGATCTAAGCCTTTGATTTCCTGATGCCAGTTGCCATAGGTTAAAAAACTCAAAATATTAGGTACGGCAATTTTATTGTCCAATTTTTTATCTTTCACATCAGGTTGACCAATTAAAACAATTTCAGAACCTTTCTTTTCGGTATGAAAAATTCCTTCCATTGCAGCAAAAGTAACAGGTTGGTATTTCACCACATTCTTGGCTAACAAATCTCCGGTAGGAACTGCAACGATAAGGCTTGAAGCCAATCCAAAAATCACTCCCGTTTTCACAAATAATTTTCCAAAAGACACCTGCTTTTTACTTAAAATATAAAAGGCACCAATCCCTGCAACAACAAAAGAACTGGTTACCATTGAAGCCGCCTGGTTGTGCAAATAAGACGGCCACAACCAAGGATTTGTGAATAGCGCTGAAAAGTTATTCAATACGAATTTACCATTTGCTAAAATTTCATACCCTACTGGATATTGCATCCAGGAATGCGTTGCAATGATTAAAAATCCGCTGGCCCAGGAGCCGATAAAAATGAGTAATCCGGTGACAAAATGCCATTTATGCCCGAGTAATTTTTCTCCAAATAAAAACAACCCTAAAAAGGATGATTCCAAAAAGAAAGAAAACATGCCTTCCATAGCCAAAGTCTGTCCAATGATTCCTCCGGTTAATTCAGAAAATTTGGCCCAATTGGTTCCAAACTGAAACTCCATCGGAATTCCTGTTACCACACCCATCGCAAAATTGAGTGCAAATATTTTCATCCAAAAATGGGTTGCCTGATTGTACTGTTCGTTTTGTGTGCGTAAAAACTTCCATTTGAAATAAATAACGATTAAGGAAAGTCCCATTGTCAATTGAGGAAACAAGTAGTGAAAGGTAATCGTAAATGCAAATTGCATTCTGTCGTAAAAAAGCATTTCTTCCATTCAAATATATTTTATCAGAGGTTTTGCAAATTTACCCATTATAAGTAACATTTCTTTTACAAAAACAAACTTTATTCCCTTCTATTTATTAGAATTTAAATAGAAATACAACAAATACTATTGGCTACTTTTTCCTTAAAATTAAAAAAACTTGTGTAACTTTAGTCACCAATTTTTCTTAAAAACAGAAGTACCTTTGTATAGTAAAATAAAAAAATTGTAATCATGCAAATTGAACAAATATATACAGGTTGTTTAGCACAAGGCGCTTACTACATTACTTCAAATGGCGAAGCGGCTATAATTGACCCACTTCGTGAAATTCAACCTTATTTAGACCGCCTGGAACGCGATCAGGTAAAACTGAAATATATTTTTGAAACCCATTTTCATGCTGATTTTGTTTCCGGACATGTTGATTTGAGTAGAGAAACTGGTGCCCCAATTGTTTATGGTCCAAATGCAAAATGTGAATTTGAATGTATTTCTGCTACAGATGGTCAGAAATTCACCATTGGAAACATCAAAATAAAAGTGCTGCATACTCCTGGACATACTATGGAAAGCACGACCTTTTTATTGATTGATGAAAACGGTAAAGATCATGCTATTTTCTCCGGAGACACCTTATTTATTGGTGATGTGGGAAGGCCGGACTTAGCCCAAAAAGCGGCACATATGACTCAGGAGCAATTAGCTGCAATATTGTATCATTCTTTAAGAGATAAAGTGATGACTTTGGCTGATGATGTTATTGTATATCCGGCTCATGGTGCAGGAAGTGCTTGCGGTAAAAATATGAGTAAAGAAACGGTATCAACCATTGGCAACCAAAAAGCGACTAACTATGCTTTGAGAGCGGATATGACTGAAGCCGAATTTGTACAAGAAGTAACCGAAGGTTTATTACCTCCTCCCGCCTATTTTGGGATGAATGTAGCTATGAATAAAAAAGGTTATGAAAGTTTCGAGAATGTATTGCACTTGGGAATGCGCGCTTTATCAGCAACCGAATTTGAAGTCGCTGCCGAAGAAACTGGAGCTTTGATTTTGGACACCCGAAAAAATACTGATTTTGCCAAAGGATTTATTCCTCAATCTATAAATATTGGAATTGATGGCGATTTCGCTCCTTGGGTGGGCGCTTTAGTTGCAGATGTGAAACAACCAATCCTAATCGTTTCCGAAGTAGGACAAGAAGAAGAAACCGTTACGCGTTTGAGTCGTGTGGGTTTTGATAACTTAATTGGTCATCTGGAAGGTGGTTTTGATGCTTGGGCAAAAGCTGGAAAAGAAATTGACACCGTAAATAGAATTACAGCCGAACAATTTGCCAAAGAAGTAAAAATTGGCGAAAGCAAAGTAATTGATGTACGTAAAGAAAATGAATATTGTGCCGAACATGTTGAGGAATCGTTTAGCAAGCCATTAGCATCTATCAATGATTGGATCAAAGATATTAATCCAAAAAAACATTTTTATTTGCATTGTGCAGGTGGCTATCGCAGTATGATTGCGGCTTCAATTTTAGAAGCACGCGGTTTTAGAAATTTCACTGAAATAGAAGGTGGTTTTAATGCTATTGCAAAAACAAATTTGCCTAAAACTGATTTCGTTTGCCAAAGCAAAGTTTTGAAATAAAAGCAATGACAATGGCAATGACAATTTCAAAAAAATCAAATTATGGAAGATGTAAAATGTTGTGTAGCTTCGTGTGAAAAATCGCTTGATGCAGCCTATTGGGAAGCCCAGTACAAAGCAAAAGCCACAGGTTGGGATTTAGGCAAAGTATCGCCTCCCATACAAACCTATATGGATACAATAGAAAATAAAAACATATCAATTTTAATTCCTGGTTGTGGCAATAGCTATGAAGCTGAATATCTTTTGGAACACGGTTTTACTAACATTACTGTTATTGATATTGCGCCAACACCGGTTGCTGTTTTAAAAGATAAGTTCAAAAATAATCCCAATATTCAAATCATATTGGGTGATTTCTTTGAACATCAGGGGAAATATGATTTGATTATTGAACAAACTTTTTTCTGTGCTTTGCCTCCTACCATGCGTCAAAAATACGTTTGGAAAATGCATCAACTTTTAGCTGATGAAGGAAAATTGGCAGGATTATTATTTAATAGAACATTTGAAGTAAGTCCTCCTTTTGGCGGAAGCAAAGAAGAATACGAGACGCTTTTCGCAGTTGCTTTTGACTTTTTGAAAATGGATTTATGTCCAAATTCTATTGCACCAAGAGCCAATTCGGAATTATTTTTCGAATTGAAAAAGAATAATAAGGTCAAAGTTAATGTTTATGAATTGGAAGGGATTACTTGCAACGGTAGTGTTCAATCTGTTACAAAAAAGTTAGCAGGAATCGATGGAATATTGAATGTGAGTATGAGCAGTAATTTTGCAGAAGTACTAATTATCAGTAAAAATGAAATGGCAATCGGAGAGCTTCAAAATGCAATTTCTGACGATGAAAAGTATAAAATTGAAAAAATAAGTTAGTAACACGTGTTTACTTTTTCAAAAAAATGAAAGAATTATTATTTACAAATTGGCATGTTATGCGTTGGATTCGTCTGGCGTTTGCCTTATTTTTATTTGCTCAAGCCTATATATTGCGAGAATGGATGTTTATCGCCTTTGGGTTATTTTTCTTCATTCAGGTTATTTTAAATTTAGGTTGCGGTTCTAATGACTGTACTATTTCAAACAATAAATACAATAAAGATGAGTAATTTCAACACTATTATCAAATCAGACAAACCAGTTTTAATAGACTTTTTTGCTACATGGTGCGGACCATGTAAAATGCTTAGCCCTATTTTGAGAGAAGTAAAAGACAGTTTGGGAGACCGTGTTTCGATTATCAAAATTGATGTAGACAAAAACCAACAAATTTCGAGTCAATATCAGGTTCGAGGCGTTCCAACTATGATTTTATTTCAAAACGGTAAACAACTCTGGAGACAATCCGGTGTATTAACCAAAGAGGAGATAATCAAAATCATTTTAGAAAAAAGCAATCCATGACCAAAAATCTTAATCACAGGATTTAGAGTAGTAAAAAGAACCATTACGGGTTACCTACATTATTTCTTTATAAGTTGTGTTTCTGAAATGTGCCCCATACCTGTTACTCTTTAAACGCTACGTTGTAGGAAATTTAACAGACTGATCGTGCATAATATGTTTATTATAAAGAAAATATAAATATTTTTTTCAAGTATTTCATCGCGAAATACCGGCAATAAATCAAAAATTATTTATCCAACCACTTGTGCAGAATTAATTCTAAATTTGATTTAATAATTGGCTTAGAAATGTAATCATTCATCCCTGCTTCTAAACATTTTTCTTTTTCTTCTAACAATATTCCTGCAGTTAAGGCAATAATAGGAATTTTTTCAGCTTTTTTTAATTTTCTAATTTCAGTTGTTGTTTCATATCCGTTTTTAACTGGCATTTGTATATCCATTAAAATGAGATCCAGTTGCTCTTTTTTACACAGTTTTATTGCCCCAATTCCATCAGAAGCCTCTAATATTATACAGTTAGGAATTACTGTTTTAAGGAGTGTTTTTATCAAAAGCATATTAATCTTATTATCCTCAACAATTAATATTCGAATGGGATTTAAAATTTCAGAAGGGATAATTTCATTTTCCTCATTTAAATTGCTTTTAATATCATATGAATCTTGCTCATGTTTTGATTTCTTAAGTTCAATGGTAAAGAAAAAATCACTTCCATGTCCATAATTACTTATTAGCTCTAATTTACTATTCATCAAACTTAAAAGTTGATTTGAAATTGCTAATCCTAAACCAGTCCCTCCAAATTGGCGTGTTATAGAATTATCCTCTTGTACAAAAGACTGGAATATTTTTTCCTGATTTTGCTGTTTTATACCAATTCCTGTATCTTTTACTGAAAAATTTATGGCAGCTGTCTTTTTTACAAAATTGGATTTATTATAAATATCCAGCAGGATTTGACCTGATTTTGTGAATTTTAATGCGTTCCCTATTAAATTTACTAATATCTGTTTCAATCGTATGGAATCACCAAAGACATATTGGGGTACATTTTTATCTATATTTAAAATTAAATCTATATTTTTCAAAGAGGCCTGATACTTGAAAAGATCAATAACCTGATGTGCTAGTTCAAAGAGATCCAATTCTTCAATATTTAATTCTAATTTTCCTGATTCTATTTTTGAAAAATCTAAAATATTATTTACAATATCCGCTAATATTATTGCCGATTCATTTATGGTATTCATATATTCCAACTGATTTTTGTCAAGATTTGACTTCATTAACAAATCAGTGAAACCAATTATTCCATTTAATGGAGTTCTAATTTCATGGCTCATATTCATTAGAAAACTTGACTTCGCTTTATTAGCGGCTTCAGCTTGGTCTTTTGCTTTTGTCAATTCTATTTCCAATATCTTTAGTTCTGTAATTTCTATAAAACAGGTTACTACCTCAGTTATTTCACCATGATAATCAAAAATGGGAAATCCATTTAATAAAAGCCATATCGTTCTGGTATTATCAGGTCTTTTAATTCCCATGATAAAATTTTTGATTGGCTTTTTCTCACTTATAATTTGGTTTATAGGATAATTTTCAATTGCTAAAGATTTATAATTTTCATTTATAAATTTCCATACTGGATTAATTGCTATTTTCCCTTTCATTTGATTGGTACTCAATCCAATCAATTCAGATGCTTTAGGGTTAGACAAAATAATAGAAGTGTCCGGAGCATATACAATAACACCAACGCCAAGATTATTTAACAATCCACGATATCTTTCCTCACTTTCCTTAAGTGCTTTTTCCGTCGATTTGAGTTGTGTGATATCCACAACTGAAATAAGTGCCTGTTCTCTACCCTCAGTGGCTATTCCGGTGAGATAAACATTAATTATACTATTATTGTCTAATAGCAACTTAACCTCACAGCATTCTTTGATAGTACTGTTAAATATCTTCTCTAAAAAAAGATTAAAGATTGGCTTAGTATCATTGGACACAAAAAATCCAAACTGACTGTCTATCAATCGAGACCTATCTTTACCTAACATTTGGGATCCCGTGAGGTTAAGTGCTGTAACTTTTCCTGTTTTTGTCAGTGTGAAATAGCCAGATGGAGCAAAATCGTATAAATCTGTGTATTTTTCAGTAGCAACTTCAGCCTGTTCTTTTGCAAGTTTAAGTTCTTCTTTCTGCATTTCAAGTTCTATCTGATGAACTTCAAATTCATGAATAAGTTTCAATGTATCAACTTCAGAAAGTTTAGAATCTAACTTTGATTCTTTAATTTTCTGCAATTCTTCAGCTTTTTTTCGAAGAATCATCATGGCTTCTGATTTATTCTCTACTTTTTTCATAATTTCCGCCTGTGTTAAATATTACCCTTTTTTCTTGATGGGATTGGGGAACTATATATGCTTTTTTTATTTTATTTTTTTAGTTTGGAGTTTGGAATTTCATGAATAAAACATTGAATCACCTTATGACTATCTATAAAATACATCGTACTAATGAACTCAACGTTTATTTTTTTGGTATCAGCTGTTTCAATTTCGATATTCTTAAAATGAACAAATTCTTTTTGATTTAATTCTTTAAATTTTTCCATATTTGGAATAATATTAAAAAAAAACAATCTTCCAAATTTCTTTTCCAATAAAATTTTCTTTGGTGAGACCCAATAAATCAATCAAAAATGGATTTAAGGCAGTTATTATTCCTGTTTTAGGATCAAGGAATAAAATTCCATCCTTGACCGATTCAAAAAGATGATTGTAACGTGTTTCTGAAAAGACTAATGCCTCTTGAGCCTCCACACGATCCGAAATATCACGAATAATACATTGCACCACTTTTTTATCATTTACTAAATATACGTTACTTACAAACTCAACATTTATTTTTCTTCCATTTGCCGTTTCAAGTGGTAAATTTTCATATCGGACAAATTCCTTTTTTTGCAGTTCTAAAAATTTATCTTTATTGGCAACTATATCTTTCAAAGAACCAATTTCCCAAATAGATTTTTCGATAAATTGATCATGTGAATAGCCTAACATTTCAACCAAATAGGGATTCACGTCCATTATCATCCCTGTTTCTGAGTTAAGAATCAAAATACCGTCCTTTGCTGATTCAAAGAGACGACGGTATCGATTTTCCATTTTGAGAGACTCTTCCGCCTGTTTTACTGCTGTAATGTCAGTAAAAGTAATCACAATTCCATCAATACGATCGTCCAAAGTACGATAGGGCATTATCCTGACATAGTAATACCTGCCATCATTTGTCTCAACTTCCTTTTGAATGGGAGTGAGTGTTTTGATAACTTCAAGAACATTACTTTCCATTTCCGGATATTTCAAATCACAAACTAAATCTGTAAAAGGTCTTCCTGTATCAGCAGCCCTTAATTTAAATATTTTGGTCACCGGATCCGTAAATCTGCGAATGTTTAATTCCTTATCCAGAAAAAGAGTAGCAATTTCAGTACTGTTGAGCAGGTTTTTCATGTCATTGTTTGCCTGTTCAAAATCTACTAATTTACTTTGAAGTTCCGTATTAACGGTTTGCAATTCTTCATTCAGACTTTGCAGCTCTTCTTTGGAAGTAGTCAATTCTTCATTAGTGGACTGCAGTTCCTCATTAGTCGATTGCAGCTCTTCATTGGTCGATTTCAGTTCCTCTTGGGAGGTTTGCATCTCTTCACGAGTACTGTTCAAATCTTCATTACAACGAATCAGTTCAGCTTCTAGTTCTTTTTGTTTTCTGGAAACACTTTGTTTTTTTGTTTTAATGTGTTTTCATCCGATTCTTCACTTTCTGGTACATCACTGAATACCAGCATAACCATCCCTTTTAAAGCATCCGGACTTTCGATTTGTTGCAGGGTTAAATTTACAAAATATTTACTCCCGTTTTCAACTATTTTTACATTTTCAATTTTTACAGGTAAATTTAGCAAACACAACATCATTAAACAAACTCTTGAAAAAATTTTAAATACTATATGTTCCAAAAAAATTTATAAAATCACATTCTCAAAAAAAGTGTTTAAAATAATATGACAGTCCGCAATATGTTCCAAAGGATAAAATATGGCACACAGATAACACGGATTGAACGGATTTTG
>NZ_VJZP01000039.1 GCF_007097265.1 Flavobacterium gawalongense
AAAAGGAGCAGAAAAACTAAGATTTCTACTCCTTAAATTATTGTATTTATTCCTTAAAGGACTTTTTCAGTACCCTCGATTTCTCAAGACGTTTTTTTTATGCAATCTGAACTGATCACTGAAAACTGACCACTTTCTTATTGTTTTTGTTTTTTCATTTCTTTTTCAATCATTTCATAGAACTGATCGATTTTTGGTAAAACAACGATACGTGTTCTTCTGTTGCGAGATCTGTTTTCAGCTGAATCATTAGCAACTAAAGGAACGTAAGAACTTCTTCCTGCAGCAATTAATTGTTCTGGTTTAACACCTAATTGATTTGTCAATACACGAATTATTGAAGTTGAACGTTTCACACTTAAATCCCAGTTGTCAAGTAAGACTCCTGAACCATTGTAAGGGACGTTATCAGTATGTCCTTCAACCATACATTCAAAATCAGGTTTGTCATTTACCACTTTAGCTACTTTAGCCAAAACACTTTTTGCTTTATCAGTTACGTCGTAACTTCCTGTTTTAAACAACAACTTGTCAGCAATAGATATAAATACAACTCCTTTTTCAACATTTATTTCAATATCCGGATCAGATATTCCTACAGCGCTTTTCAAACTGGTAACTACAGCAAGGGTAACACTGTCTTTTTTAGTTAATGCATCTTGCATTCTGCTGATTTTCAAATCTTTTTCTTTGATAGATTCTAAAGCTTTCTCAATATTTTCAGCCCCTTTAGTGGTCAATACCGTCATGTCTTTAGACGTATTGATCAGTGTTTGATTGTGTTCTTTTAAACCGGCTACAGTTGCTGAAAGTCCCGCTTTTTCTTCTAAGCAAGAATTTAATTTTACAGTAGCAGAATTCAATAAATCTTGGGTTTCTTTGTTTCTGGCTTCTAAATCGGTGTATTTCTTTTTAGAAACACAAGAAGTTAAAACAGCCAATACTGATAAGGCAATTACTATTTTTCTCATAATTTTTTTTTTAAGATTTGATTTGTAAATTTAGTTTTTAAAAGTTAGAAGTTATACATAAATTAATGTTAAAATTATTTTACAAAAACCTTGCCATTGTTAATGTAATAAGAAAAAACGATGCTTTTCGTATTGTAATATTTTTTAGTTTGAAATTTGTCTCTTTTGTGTAAATTACTCGAAAACAGACTGTAAAATGAACCATGTGCTTTTACTATTGCTAAAAAATGATTGCATTTTCCTTGCAAAAGAAAATGCAATCCGGCAATTCCATCCAGAATCATTCTGCAAAACAGAATCCAGTACAATTTATCTTTAGGTAAATTTTTAGTCAACATTAATAAAGAGTTTCTAAAATTCAAATACGTTTTCTTTGGATTTCCTTGCTGCAAAGTGGCTCCGCCTACATGATAAACAACTGATTCTGAATTGTATTTTATTTTATATCCTTTATTGATTGCACGCCAACATAAATCAATTTCTTCCTGATGGGCAAAAAAATCAGCATCAAAACCTTTTAATTCCTTATAAACCGAGCTTCGAATGAAAAAACAAGCTCCTGAAGCCCAGAATATTTCACAGTTATCATTGTATTGTCCGTTATCTTTTTCTAAAGTTTCAAAAATACGTCCACGACAGTAAGGATAACCGTATTGGTCTATAAAACCTCCCGCAGCACCTGCGTATTCGAAGTATTCCTTGTTTTTGTAATCTAATATCTTAGGTTGAATGGTGGCAGTTCCAGGCTCCTTTTCGAAAGTTTTAAGGATAGGCTGAAGCCAATTTTCGGTAACTTCAATGTCGGAATTGACCAAAGCGTAAATTTCGGCATCAATATGTTTTAATACTTCATTGTAACCACCTGCAAATCCTAAATTAATGTCGTTTTTTACAATTTTAACGGATGGAAAATTAGCCAACACAAATGAAATGGAATCATCTGTCGAAGCATTATCAGCAACATAAATTGTAGCTTCAGGCGAATATTTTACAATCGAAGGCAAAAATTGTTCTAATAATTGTACTCCGTTCCAATTGAGTATGACAACAGCTATTTTCATTTAGATTATTTGATTATAGGATTTGATATATTGGTAATTCGGTCAGAAACTGATATTTTTCATTTTCAAAATCCATTTGGCAAAAGTAATGATTCAATCCATTGGTTACCATTAGAAATTGAGCTTTCATCGTCATATTATAACGGGCAATTTGGTCGAAGGTGGCTTGTGCAATTTTTATTTCAGGTGCTTTGCATTCGATTAAAATGAAAATAGAACCATCAGGATTGAAAACAACAACATCGTATCTTTTGCGCAAGCCATTGACTTTCAAAACTTTTTCTACATTAATCAATGATTTGGGGTATTTTTTTTCTTCCAATAAAAACTGGACTACATGCTGACGAACCCATTCTTCCGGAGTAAGAATGATAAATTTTTTCCTGATTTCATCAAAAATGGAGACTTTATTTTCGCTATTTTTGAACCGAAAGTTATAAAGTTGAAAATTTAGTTTTTGCATAAAGCAAAAGTATTAAATAAGTTTAAAATTTAAAGTTTAAAGTTTCATTCGAAGCAACAAACTTTAAACTTCAAACTTTAAACACAAAGAAATGGACGAGGTTGTAAAAATTGTAAATGATATAAAAAGTGGCAACATCAAACCTATTTATTTTTTGATGGGAGAAGAGCCGTATTATATTGACAAACTATCTGATTATATAGAAGAAAAAATATTAACCGAAGAGGAAAAAGGCTTTAATCAGACCGTTCTATATGGAAGAGATGTTTCAATAGAAGATATTATTTCGACCGCCAAACGGTATCCGATGATGGCGGAGCGTCAAGTTGTGATTGTAAAAGAAGCTCAGGATTTGATTCGGACGATTGATAAATTGGAAAGTTATGCCGAAAACCCAATGCCGTCAACGGTTTTGGTTTTTTGTTACAAATATAAAACTTTGGATAAACGAAAAAAACTTACCAAGTTATTAGCAAAGAATGGTGTCGTTTACGAGAGTAAAAAATTGTATGAAAATCAAGTTGGCGACTGGATTAAACGTGTTTTATCAGGTAAAAAATATGCGATTGAGCCAAAGGCAAGCGCCATGTTAGTGGAATTTCTTGGAACTGATTTGAGTAAAATAAACAACGAACTCGAAAAGTTACAGATTATCCTGCCTGCTGGAAGTACAATAACTCCAAAGCATATCGAGGAAAATATAGGTTTCAGTAAAGATTTTAATGTATTTGAATTGAGAAAAGCATTAGGAGAACGCAATCAATTAAAAGCATATACCATTGCCGAAAATTTCGCCCAAAATCCAAAAGACAATCCAATGGTGGTTACTACGAGTTTAGTTTTTGGATTTTTTATACAATTGTTGAAATACCATGGATTGAAAGACAAAAACCCAAAAAATGTCGCAGCAGTATTAGGTGTGAATCCTTTCTTTTTGAAAGAATATGATGTGGCTTTGAAGAATTATCCCATGAAAAAAGTGAGTCAAATTATTGGTGCTTTAAGAGATATTGATGTAAAAAGTAAAGGTGTTGGTGCCAATGCGTTGTCACAATCTGATTTATTAAGAGAAATGCTTTATAAAATATTTAATTAGCGACTAAAATTACCGATATTTGCACTCCCGAAACTTCGGGATAAAATATAATTTACCTAAATATGGGAATGAATAAAAATACTATCTTAGGTTGGGCTACTTTAATAATGATTGTAATGGGTTTATTGCTTATCGCATTAGGCGCTTTCAGATATGATGACGTAGCAGGTTGGGGATTTGCAGCCGTAGGTGTTGGCTTTTTGGCTAATGCATGGGTTTTTAGTTCGCTTAAGGGCAGACTTTAAAACAGTAAGCAGCAATCAGATTTTAGTGATCAGTCTTACTAGGAAATTTTAAACAAAAAAACTTTAAACAAAAAAATATGGCAGACGATAAAAAAGTGATATTCTCAATGTCGAAATTGAGTAAAACGTATTCAAGCAGTAACAAGCAAGTATTAAAAGATATTTATTTGAGTTTCTTCTACGGAGCTAAAATTGGTATTTTGGGTTTAAATGGTTCTGGGAAATCTTCTCTTTTGAGGATTATTGCCGGAGCTGATAAAAATTATCAGGGAGACGTGGTTTTTGCACCAGGTTACACCGTAGGTTATTTGGAACAAGAACCAATTTTAGATGATTCTAAAACTGTAATTGAAATTGTAAAAGAAGGTGTTGCCGAAACTATGGCAGTATTAGATGAATTCAACAAAATCAACGATAGTTTTGGTTTACCTGAAGTTTATGAAGATGCGGACAAGATGCAACAATTAATGGATCGCCAAGCTGATTTACAAGATAAAATTGACGCACTTGGGGCTTGGGAAATTGATACTAAACTGGAAATTGCAATGGACGCCTTAAGAACTCCAGAAGGTGATACGCCAATTAAGAATTTATCAGGTGGAGAACGCCGTCGCGTGGCTTTATGTCGTTTGTTGTTGCAACAACCTGATGTTTTGCTTTTGGATGAGCCTACGAATCACTTGGATGCAGAAAGTGTACTTTGGTTAGAACAACATTTAGCACAATATGCAGGAACTGTTATTGCGGTAACACACGACAGATACTTCTTGGACAATGTTGCTGGTTGGATTCTTGAACTGGATAGAGGAGAAGGTATTCCTTGGAAAGGAAACTACACCTCTTGGTTAGAGCAAAAATCTGGACGCATGGCATCAGAAGAAAAAGTGGCTTCTAAACGTAGAAAAACGTTGGAACGCGAGTTGGACTGGGTTCGTCAAGGTGCAAAAGGGCGTCAGACCAAACAAAAAGCACGTTTGCAAAACTACGACAAGCTTTTGAACGAAGATCAAAAACAGTTGGATGAAAATCTGGAAATCTATATTCCTAACGGACCTCGTTTAGGAACGAATGTAATTGAAGCTAAAAATGTTTCGAAAGCATTTGGAGATAAATTATTATATGACAATTTGAATTTTAAATTGCCTCAAGCAGGAATTGTTGGAATTATCGGACCAAATGGTGCTGGTAAATCGACTATTTTCAAAATGATAATGGGTGAAGAGAAGCCAGATGCAGGAGAATTTTTAATTGGTGAAACAGTAAAAATCGCTTATGTAGATCAATCGCATTCCAATATTAATCCTGATAAATCTATTTGGGAAAACTTTTGTGATGGTCAGGAATTGATTATGATGGGTGGCCGACAAGTAAATTCAAGAGCTTATTTAAGCCGTTTTAACTTTGGCGGAAGCGATCAAAACAAGAAAGTTTCAATGCTTTCTGGTGGTGAAAGAAACCGTTTGCACCTTGCCATGACTTTGAAAGAAGAAGGAAACGTACTTTTACTGGATGAGCCAACAAATGATTTGGACATCAACACGCTTCGTGCTTTGGAAGAAGGTTTGGAAAATTTTGCAGGTTGTGCGGTAGTAATTTCTCACGACAGATGGTTCTTGGACAGAATTTGTACGCACATTCTAGCTTTCGAAGGAAACTCTGAAGTATATTATTTTGAAGGTGGTTTCTCTGATTATGAAGAAAATAAGAAGAAACGTTTGGGTGGTGATTTAACTCCGAAACGATTGAAATACAGAAAATTGATTAGAAGTTAAAAGAAGATCAAAAAATTCGAAGCCTCAAATTGTAGAATTTGAGGCTTTTTTTGGCGCTAATTTTTTAAGGAGCTATTTCCTGCTATTCACTACAATCTTTATGGTTTTTCTTTAAAACCATAAAGGATTTTCGTTGCTATCAGGGCTATGGCATTTATTGTTATTAGAAAATTTAGTTTTACAAAAACTTAGATTTTAATGCTGCCGTTGGCATCATACAACTTTCTTTTTTGCCATACCATTTGTAGCGATTTCTGGCAACATAATCGTAAATAGAATCCCTAATTTTTTTTGGAATTATTTTAAAAATATTTCCAAAATAAAAAATCCCATCTAAACTTTTAGCAATTTCTAACACTGCTTCCGATTTATAATAATAAGCGATTCCGGGTTGATAGAGAATAATACTGTCTGTGTTTTTGATATCAATTCCGATATGTTTGATGATTTCCTGACCCAAATTAGATTGTAGAGCCACAAACCTAAAAACATCTTTTGTATCATGCTTAATTATGAATTGTACCGCTGAATTACAGAGATTACAAACGCCATCAAAGAGGATTATTTTTTTATCTTTAGGTAAGTTTTTCATTTTTTTGTCATTGCGAGGAACGAAGCAATCTCATTTAGTTGCTCAATTTGTGTCCTTGTTAGTGTGATTGCTTCGTTCCTCGCAATGACTTGTGTTTGTCTTGCGAGAGTCATGCCGTCATTATATCTTTAATTTCTTCAAACAGATCTTGCCAAGTTGGGTTTATAGAACGAATTAATTCATTTTTTGTTTCTCTTGAACCTGCTTTTATTTGCTTCTCTCTTGCTATAGCATCACCAATCCATTGAAATTGTTCATAATATACTAATACATTCACATCATAACGAGCAGAAAATGAATTAGGATATCTTTTTTCTTTGTGTTCCAAAATTCTTTGTGGAGGATTTGAAGTAACACCTGTATATACTACCGTTTGGTATTTATTAGTGATGATATAGATGAATCCCGGTTTCACAGTTATTTATTTATGTTGGTTATGTTTGTCTTTGCAAGGTACAAAATAATCTAAATCTGGAATTCCAAGAATGCTTACTCCCGTTAGTGTGATTACTTCGTTCCTCGCAATGACATACTGATTACTTTTTCCCCGCTTCAACAAATTCCAGCGCTTCCAAACTCACTTTTGAAGTGAATATGCCGTAATTTACCGTTGCTTTATTTTTTTCAATAGAATCAATACTTCCCACCGCTTTTCCGTCAAACATTCGCACGCGATCGCCCACTTTTAATATCGGTTTTGGTTTCTCAACAACCACTTTTAATTTCTTTTCTTTTTTTTCTTTTCTGATTTCCTCGACCTGAACCGTAACCTCTTGAATTACTACTTTTTTCTGTTCTATCAGCGCTTTTGTTTCTTTGGGTGTGGCTTTTTTACGTTTTGAATTTTCAATTTCAATAATTTTCAAAAACTCACCTATTAGGTCTTTTTTATTTTTGTTATTAAAATATTTCTCCGCTATATCTTCAATTTTTTGACCTATGTAAATTGTTTTCTGATTGCTGTCATACAATTCCTGATAGCTTTCCAGTTTTTGCTTGATTTTTACATTGATGGTTTCCATTTTCTTGCCTTCTTCACGCGCTTTTGTTTCTTCTTCTTTCAGCGTTTGCGAAGTTTTCTCCATTTTGGATCGCTCTTTCTGAAGTGTAGCAATCGTTTTATCAAAACGTACTTTTCCTACTTCAATTTTCTTTTTCGCACGGTTTATTAAACTAAATGGAATTCCGTTTTTTAATGCTACTTCAAACGTGAAAGAACTTCCCGCTTGTCCCAAAACCAATTTATACAAAGGTTCTAATGATTTTTCATCAAAAAGCATGTTGGCATTAGTTGCGCAAGGCAATTCATTAGCTAGAATCTTTAAATTCGAATAATGCGTTGTAATAATTCCGAAAGCTTCCCGATGATAGAACTCTTCCAGAAAAATTTCGGCTAATGCGCCACCCAATTCAGGATCAGAACCAGTACCAAATTCATCAATAAGAAACATGGTTTTTTTATTGCATTTCTTCAGAAAGTAGTTCATGTTCTTTAATCGGTAACTATAGGTACTCAAATGATTTTCAATTGATTGATTGTCTCCAATATCTGTTAAAATACGATCAAATAAAAATGTTTCACTGCGTTCATGTACTGGAATCAACATCCCGGATTGCAACATCAATTGGAGTAATCCAACCGTTTTCAATGAGATGGTTTTTCCTCCCGCATTTGGACCTGAAATCACAATGATTCTACTTTCCTGATTTAATTCAATCGTTTGTGGATGCGTAATTTCATTTTTCTGCTTGTTATTCAAATACAAAATAGGATGGTAGGCATCTCTAAAATAGAGTCGGCGATCCTCTGTAATTGTTGGTAAAATTCCATTGATTTTATTTGCATATTTTGCTTTGGCAGCAATCACATCAATATCACTTAAGAAATCCTGGTACTGAATAAGCAACGGTAAAAAAGGACGGATTTTATTCGATAACTGCTTTAGTATTCGGGTAATTTCCTCTTTTTCCTCATATTCTAAATTGCTTAGTTCACGAGAATATTTTAGTGTCGTTTCAGGTTCGATATACGCAATGCTTCCAGTTTTGGAACTGCCTAGAATCGATCCTTTTACTTTACGACGGTACATGGCTAAAACTGCCAAAACCCTCCTGTTTTGAACGAAACTTTCTTTAATGTCATCTAAATAGCCTAAGGTATTATATTGCGTTAACGCAGTTCCAAAACTTTGATTGACTTTACCACGAACCAGATTCATATTCCGACGAATATCCAATAAATCAGGTGAGGCATTGTCTTTTATTTCGCCATATTTGTCGACTACTTCATCGACCATGGTGATGATATCTTTGGTAAATTCGACTTGTGAAGCCCTAGCGTATAAGTTAGGATAATAATCTTCAAATTTTTTAAGGAAATTCAACAAAAAATTCGCAGTTGATGAAATGGTGGCAATTTTTCTAAAACTGCCAACTTCAAGAAAGCTGTCTTCGATAGCCAAGAATTTAATTTCATGTGTTATGGCATCAAAACCATGATTAGGAATGGCATTGTTATTCTGGAAAGAGGAAACATATTCAGATGTTTGCATTAATGCTTGCATCAAGGTTTCCTTATCCTTAAAAGGAGTGATTTCTAATGCTTTTTGTTTTCCAATATCGGTATTACAAATCGCCGAAATGGTCTCGAGAACGGTTGGGAATTGTAAATCTTGTAATGTTTTTTCGGTGATGGATATCATTTTCTAGTATAAGTTGCAAAGGGTCAAAGTTACAAAGTTTCAGAGAGGCAGAGTAATTTGGAAGTATTAATTTTTTATCTTTGTTAAATGAAAAAAGATGAAATAATCAATACTCTACAAACGGAAAAGCAATTCCTGAAAGATAATTACGGGGTTGTAACGATTGCTTTGTTTGGCTCATATGCTAAAGGACTTGAAAATCCTGATAGTGATGTTGATTTTTTTGTTGAGTTTAAAGAACCATCTTATAGCTTTTTGATGGGATTATATTCTTATTTAGAAAATAAATTAAATTCTAAAATTGAGATCGTCAGAAAAGGTCCACATCTATCAGAACGATTTCTTAACAATATTAAAAATGATTTAATTTATGTATGATGATGTTTATAAATATTCATTAGAGACTATTTTAGAACACATCAATATTTGTAATAAAAGATTTTCTGTAATTAAAACTCCATTTGATTTTGTTTCAACAGAATACGGAAAAACATTGTTAGATTCTATAGTCACCCGTCTTCAGGCTATCGGAGAAAACTTAAAAAATACTTCGAGAAAACATGACTTGTTGCAAACCAATTATCCAGATATGGAATGGAACAAGATTATTCGTTTTCGAGATTTTATTTCTCATCATTATGAAATGTTAGATTATGAGATTGTTTATCAAATATGCGAAAATTATTTACCTAAATTAGAAATCGTTTTGAAAACTGAACATGGTAAATTTGAATAGTATGCAAATCAATCTCCATCTGGAATGGCAAACTATTTTAGCGGACGAAATCCGGAAACCCTATTTTCAGGATTTAATGGAAACCGTTTCTGAAGAATATAAAAATCACACTTGTTACCCTCCAAAAGAGTTGATTTTTGCTGCTTTTAACTATTGTAGTTTCAAAGATGTAAAAGTGGTTATTATTGGTCAAGATCCATATCATGGCAAAGGCGAAGCCAATGGTTTGTGTTTCTCTGTAAATGATGGAGTTCGGATCCCGCCTTCTTTGCGCAATATTTTTCGTGAGATGAGTGATGATTTGGGTACTATTTTCATGCCTGCCTCCGGTAACTTAGATGCTTGGGCAAAGCAGGGTGTTTTGCTTTTGAATGCTTCGCTGACTGTGAGAGAAGACAATCCAAACAGCCACAAACATTTAAAATGGAACGTTTTTACTGATGCCGTAATCCAGAAAATTTCCGAGGAAAAAGAACATGTGGTATTTTTACTTTGGGGCAATTTCGCCCATAAAAAAGGGCTTAAAATCGACCGAAACAAACATTTGGTATTAGAATCTGGGCATCCATCGCCAATGAGTGCTAATCAAGGAAAGTGGTTTGGGAATAAGCACTTTAGCAAAACAAACGACTATTTGAAACAAAATGGAATGGAAATAATCAACTGGATTTCAGTAGATTAATTTGTGTTGTTTAAAGATGTAAATGACTGGTTTTTACATTGCTCCGCGTGAGTGATGGTAGTGAAGCTCTTTTTTTGAGAGGCGTTTCAGCCACTCAAAAAAAAGCGGGAACGTACAGCACGACCCGAAGTTTTTACGTAGGGTCACGCCCGAATTAAAACACTGTTATTCGCAGAATTAAGCCATAAATAACAATAGTGCCTATTCTTTTATGATGTCTTCTAAAACCGCTTTGTCCGAATAATTGATCACTTTTAGTGTGATTTCCTCGTTTTTAGTGGTTTTCCCTTCAATAATATACAACTTGCCTTTTTTGAGTTCGATATTACTTTTATCAAAATCAATATCGCCGTATTGTAACGTGTTTTTTATGTCAACGGTATCAATCCACTTTTCAGCTAATATTTGGGATGCTTTTTCTGAATAATCAAAAGGTTTATTTCTTAAATCATTTAATACTCTTGCATTTGGAAAATAATTGCAACGGGTATCTTTTCCACTAAAAATAGCGGCTACAAAAAACAATCCTAATATTAAACCAATAAGATAATAAGCAAAACGATGTACGAATTTCATGTTTTAAATTTTTGGCAAAGGTAAAAGAAAGTTTGCTTAAAAAACAATTAAATTGATGTCGTTAACAGGTAAATCAAACCAATCACCAATAGCTTTATTGGTAAGGATTCCATGATAGAGATAAACTCCGTTTTTCAATCCTTTATTGCATCGTAAAGCGCTTTCAATTCCGCCATCTTCAGCAATTTGCAACAAATAAGGAGTGATGATATTGCTAATGGATAATGAAGCTGTTTTTGAATATCGGGAAGGAATATTAGGTACACAGTAATGCAAAACATTATTCTTGATAAAAGTTGGTTTTTCATGCGAAGTCACTTCCGAAGTCTCAAAACAACCACCGGTATCAATGCTTACATCTACGATAACGGCTCCCTTTTTCATGTATTCTACCATAGTTTCTGTCACTACAACAGGACAACGCTCCATGCCCCTCATGGCACCAATAGCTACATCACATCGTCTCAATGCTTTCAATAACGATTTAGGTTGAATGGTAGAAGTAAAAACACGCTGATTCAAATTATTTTGCAATCGGCGGAGTTTGGTGATCGAATTGTCAAATACTTTAACCGTTGCGCCCAAACCAATAGCAGTTTTAGCAGCAAATTCTCCAACGGTTCCTGCGCCCAAAATAACAACTTCAGTAGGAGGGACGCCAGTAATATTTCCGAATAATAATCCTTTTCCAAATTCATTAGTGATCATTAGCTCGGCTGCAATTAAAACGGATGCAATTCCGGCAATTTCGCTTAAGGATTTGACTGCAGGATAGGTACCATCTTCATCTTTAATATATTCAAAAGCAAGCGCAGTGATTTTCTTTTTGGTTAAAGCCTCAAAATAAGCCTTTTTCCTGGTTTTCAATTGAATTGCTGATATCAGAATCGTTTCCCGATTCATCATTTCAATTTCGGCTTGGGTAGCGGGCTCTACTTTCAGTATCATGGGACAACTAAATACCTTTTTGGTATCATTAGTGATTTCGGCTCCCGCTTCAAAATATTCTTTGTCGGCGTAACTTGAACTTTCACCAGCACCCGCCTCAATCATTACCCGATGGCCATGATAGGTCAACGTATTTACAGCATCAGGTGTCAGGCAAATACGGCGTTCCTGATAACTGGTTTCTTTTGGAATACCAATAAAAAGCTCACTTTTTCGTCTTCTTATCTCAAGTTTTTCTTCCTGAGGTAATAACTGCTGCTTAGTAAATGGTGTAGTTGTTATTGACATTAGTGTTGTAAAATTTAGGGTACAATTTACGGAAAAAGTTTTAAAAAAAGACAATTGAATTACTGGAAAGCATATTGAAGTGTAAACTTTAAATTAGCTGATGCTTTTTTCCATTTTTATATCGGCTCTTTCATAAGCACCATCTTCTAAAGACACTTCTACAAAACCAAACTTTTCATACAAATGAATCGCCGGCAGTAATTTTCTATTCGAATATAAAATAAGCTTTTTGATGCCTTTCTGTTCAGCAACAGTCAGACAATGAACCATCAGTTTTTTTCCTATTCCCAGTCCTTGAATGCCGTCTTTAACCGCCATTTTACTTAATTCAAATGTTGAATTGTCAATTTTTATTAACGAAACCGTGCCAATGATTGCATCATTGTATTTTGCATAAAAAATCATTCCGCCTTTATCTATAATTTCACCTTGAGGATTTGATAATACGATTTCATCTTTGGGCTCCACCTTGAAATATTTCTTTAGCCATTCTATATTCAGGGTTTTTATATGCTCCGTTAAAGCTGTTGTAAAAGGAATAATTTCAACTTTATTTTCTAAACTCATACGTATTATTTTAACTTAATTCTAAAGAACGTTTTCCGTCTGAAAGTAAGGCAATCGTAATCACTGAATGTTCATCAGGGATCAAATTCGGAATCTTCTCCGCCCATTCTATAAAACACCAATTACCGGAATACAAGTAATCATCAACGCCCATGTCCAACGCTTCAACTTCATGATTCAATCTATAAAAATCAAAATGATAAACGATTTGATTGTCAGTAGTTTGGTATTCATTAACTAAAGAAAAAGTTGGACTGCTTGTTGCGCCGATAACTCCAAGAGTTTTACACAATTGTTTGATTAAAGTGGTTTTTCCAACACCCATTTCTCCATGAAAAAGAATCACTTTATTCGGGTTTTCGGCTATGATTTTTTGTGCAACTTCCTCGAGTTGGTCTAAAGAAAAAATAACATTCATAATTTAAGTATTCAGTGTTCAGTTTTTAGTATTCAGTTATCTTGGCTTTCTGCAAACTGAACACTACAAACTGATCACTTTTTTATTTCGGATTAAAAACTAAAAACGGGATAATCATTTCTTCTAATGAAATTCCACCGTGCTGATACGTGTTTTTATAATAACTAACATAATGATTGTAATTATTGACGTATGCCAAAAACAAATCATTTTTTGCAAAAATATAAGAACTACTCATATTTATCGTTGGCAAACCAATATTTTTTGGTTCTTTCACCGCATAAACATCTTTGTGTTCGTAAGTCAAACTGCGTCCTGTTTTGTATCGCAAATTCAAACTGGTATTTTTATCACCCACCACTTTGGATGGATTTTTCACGTTTATAGTTCCGTGATCCGTAGTCAAAATCAATTTGAAACCTAATTTTTGAGCTTGTTGAATAATTTCCAACAGCGGAGAATTTTTAAACCAACTCAACGTCAGCGAGCGATATGCTTTATCATCTGAGGCGAGTTCTTTCACCACATCCATTTCAGTTTTGGCGTGGGAAAGCATGTCTACAAAATTGTAAACCACGGTAACCAAGTTATTGTTTTTCAACGCTTTAAAACCTTCAACTAACTTTTTACCTCCGGCTAAATTGGTGATTTTAAAATAATCTTCCTTAATATGCAATCCCAATCGTTTCAATTGTGCCGACAAAAACTCCGCTTCATACAAGTTTTTTCCTCCTTCTTCCGGATCATTTTTCCAATATTGCGGAAACTGTTTTTCCATTTCAAGTGGTGTCAAACCTGAGAAAATAGCATTTCGTGCGTATTGCGTAGCCGTTGGCAAAATAGCGTAATACGGCACTTCTTTTTCTAGCTTATAATAATTCCCTACCACGTTCTCAAAGGCTTTCCATTGGTCGTAACGTAAATTATCAATCACCACAAAAAGTACCGGTTTATCTTTTTTTACAATTTCAGGAACCACTAATTCTTTGAATAAAGTATGTGATTGAACCGGTTTATCTGCTTTTGGTTTAAACCAATCCTCATAATTACGCTCAATGAATTTTCCAAATTGCGAATTGGCTTCTGTTTTTTGGGATTCTAAAATTTCAACCATGCTTTGATCGTTGATATTCTCTAATTCCAGTTCCCAAAAAATCAATTTCTTATACAATTCAATCCAGTCTTCATAGGAATTCACCATCGCCATTTCCATGGTAATTTTTCTAAATTCCTTCTGGTAATCCAACGTTGTTTTTTGCGAAATCAATCGGGAATGATCCAGATTTTTCTTCAAACTCAACAAAATCTGATTCGGATTTACGGGTTTGATCAAATAATCAGCAATTTTTGAACCAATCGCTTCCTCCATGATGTATTCTTCCTCACTTTTGGTAATCATAATCATGGGAACCGAAGATTTTTTCTCTTTCATCTCCGAAAGCGTTTCCAGACCACTCATTCCGGGCATATTTTCGTCCAGAAAAACAATATCAAAATTGTTTTCCTCAAAAATATCAACCGCATCACGACCGTTATTGCAGGTAGTAACTTCGTAATTTTTCTTTTCCAGAAATAATATGTGGGGCTTTAAAAGGTCGATTTCATCATCCACCCAAAGTATTTTTATTTTATCCATAAGTCGTAGTAACAAGTGTTCAAAAGTAGTAATTGAAAGTGCCAATTTACTGCTTTTTGCAACGGTTAGTTGCTAATATTATGATAATTTTTCGTGCAATAGTTCTCCTTGTCGCTAAACAAAGATAAGAATTTTTTGTTCTAAAATTGTTTCCGGGCGTGACCCATTCTCCGTAAACTCCGTCTGGGTCGGGCTGTGCGCTGTATCTTTTTCGTCAGTTCGAGTTTCCGTTTTTACGGAAGTATCGAGAACACGAAAAAGGATGCCGCTTCCATCCCTCACGCAGTTGCTAGAACGATTGAGTTTTATAACTACTACTTAGGTAAGAAAAGTTTTCAGAAAATAAAAAGTGTATTTGATTATTTGCAGTTGTTTTTTTATACTTTCGTGAAAGTATAAAGGCTGAGCTTTATCATACAAAGTTGCCCTAAAATAGGTGGATTGGTATGATTTTGTTAGACATATATACAAGTTGTGTGCTAGTATCCAAAAAACGAAACGTATAAAAATATGAGATTTAAGATTTTGCTTTTTACATTGACTTTCTCTTTGAGTGGAATAGCTCAAATAAAATATGGCTCAAATAATGGGAAATATTTGACAATTCGCGGGACTAAACTTTATTATGAAGAATATGGAAAAGGAATTCCTTTACTTCTACTTCACGGAGGTTTAGGAAGTATTACTGATTTTAAAAAATGTCTTCCAAATCTATCAAAAAAATACAAAGTAATTGCTTTTGATGCACCTGGACTTGGACGTTCTGAATTCGCTGATAGTATAATGACTTATAAACTTATGGCTGATTATTATTCCAAAGCAATAGATTTATTAAAATTAGATAACACTTATGTAATTGGTTGGAGCGATGGTGGAAATGTAGCATTATTTCTTGCAAAAATGAGACCTGATAAAATTAAGAAAATTGCGGTTTCTGGGGCAACATACAAACTAGAAGGAACTACAAAAGCGTCATTGGAAGAAATAAATAAATTTTCAGACACAGTTTGGGTTTCTTAAAGAACTAAAACCTTGGATAAAACAATATAAAGAAAAATCCCCTACGGGAAATTGGAAAAGATATATAACCGAAGCAAAAAAAATGTGGTTTGAAGAAATTTATTTTCAAAAGTCCATTTTGTTGGAAATAAATATACCTACATTACTTGTTTATGGAGATAGAGATATGTACACGCCCGAACTTGGATTAGAATTACACAAAGCAATCAAAAAATCACAATTTTGTATTTTACCAAATACTTCTCATGATGTGTTTTGGGAAAAACCTGAATTAATAAGTCAAATCGCAATGGACTTTTTTAGTACTAAATAATTATACCCCCCTGCTGGTCCGAGCATCTCTTTAATCGCTCGTGCGAGCTTCTAGGTACCCGCAAACAATAGTAAAAATTATAAATAAAATATAAGTTTGGAGAGAAATCTGGTGCTTATTTTATAAGTTTTGCGACCGTAAATTGGATAGATGTATTCACGAGAGACGCCTATTTTTGCTGTATATTAGAATCCTTAGATTACTGTCGTAAAAACAAAGGAATGGAACTTTATGGCTATTGCATCATGCCAAGTCATGTGTATTTGATTTTTCGTTCATCTTTGAATGATCCTTCTGGTTTAGTAAGAGATTTTAAAGGATTTACATCAAGAAAAATGTTGAAAATCATTGAAGATAATCCACAAGAAAGCCGAAAAGAATGGATCCTTTGGATGTTTGAAAGAGCAGGAAAAAAGAATTGAAGGTTTTAAAACAAAAATTTTAGCAAAAGTAAAAGCGTTAACATTGATTCAAATAAACTTATTTTGACATACTAATAAATAATATTAAATCACAAATCATTTAATTACACCCAACAGGTTGAATTAGTATAATAATTTCGTATTGAATCACTATATTGGAATAAATTTAAAAAAAATCTGCGAATTAGCGGTAAGAAATAAACAAACTATGAATAAAGAACAAACAATCGAGCAATTAAAAACCATCGTAAAACCTTACATTCAAAACCAAGAAGCATTTGATGTTCTTACGGAAGATACTGATTTTATTAACGATTTGAAAATAAATTCTGCCAATTTGGTGGATGTGATTTTAGACATTGAAGAAAAATTTGATATAATAATTGACAATGTATCGATGGAACGAATGGTTAATGTAAAATCAGCAATGGATATTATTGAAACCAAATTATCCGAAAAGTGATAGGAAATGATATTGTAGATTTGGTTTTGGCAAAAAAAGAAAGTAACTGGAGACGGAAAGGATTTTTAAATAAAATCTTTACTCCAAAAGAGCAATTATTGATTTCTAATGGTGTAAATCCAGAAGTGATGGTTTGGAATTTATGGAGCAGAAAGGAAGCTGCCTACAAAATCTACAATAGAGAAACTAAAATAAGAGCATATATTCCTTTGCAGTTAGAGTGTTATTATGGGAATGAAAATTTTGGAACAGTTTCCTGTAATGGAAATATGTATTTCACACAAACGGTTATTACGGATGAATTCATACACTCGATTGCTGTCTTAAAAAAGGAATATTTAAATGCAATAAAGACTTTAGATTATAATGATAAAATTAGTAAAACTAACGGGATTCCTTTTATAATTGATGAACGGACCAAAAATATAAAACCCGTTTCCATAAGTCATCATGGGCGTTTTTGGGAAGGTGTAACGTTGTTCAATCAATCAATAAATAAATAATTTATCTGGGAATAAAATTATTTTATCCCCAGTCTGGATTTTAATTTTAAAAAGAGCAAAGCGATTTTATACGCATCTTCAGAAGAAGAATTTCTATCTCTTTTTGGAATTTTATAAATATCACATAATTCATCCAGTGAAAATTGTCGATCGTTGATGTCTTGAAGTTTTCGATACATGACATCAACATCTAAAGCTTCGTTTTTTAATCGGCCACAATCTAATCTTTCAAGTGCTGCATTGATCATTTCAACATCAAAATCAATATGATGTCCAACCAAAACCGCATTGCCTATAAAATTTATTAAAGATTGGATTGCTTCAGGTTCTGCGAGTTTTTTCATTTTACTTTCGACTATAAATTCATTCGAAAGTCCGTTATCGTGTAGGAATTTATATTGCAATAAAACTGCTTCAAAACTATCTCCAATAACAATACTGTTGTCATTTACAGCAAAGGATCCAATTGATAAAATAACATCTTTCACAGGATTTAAACCCGAAGTTTCTGTTGATAAAATTACAAATCGCTTTGATTTTTTATCAAATTTGGACAGATAGGTTTTCCAAAATTCAGGGTATTCTTTATTAATATTTTTCAGCCAGTCTAACATAGTTATGAAAATTGAGTGAGTTGAAATTTACTTTTTATTAACTCTTCCAATTCTTTCATTGGAGCCAAAGCATTTTTCAATTTTTCTTTATCAATTTTTGATAATTCATTTAAATTTATAAACTGACCAGAATTGTCATTTTTTAAGCCTTCTAAGGTTCTGAATTTTGACAAAGTCAAAAAGGCTTCGGCACAATTAAGATAAATTTCGGCATATTTAGGATCTGAAATTGCTAATTGCTTGAATCGTTGTAATGTATTATTAATTCCTCTTATACCATGACTCATTGTAAACAAACGCGCACCGTCAATCAGTGGCATCAAAGCACGTGTTTTTATATCAAATTTATCTTTGTTCGAACCTTCTTCTTCTACATTGAAATTTTTGAAAAAAGTCAACGGAGAATTTTTTCTTAAGGCATCATTTCCTAAGAAGTCAAAAAACAAAGTATTGTTTTTTGCGTTTTTAAAAACTACATTTCCAATAGCATCTTCAATTCTTTGTTCACCAAAAGTAATTTCATAATCAAAGAAAATACTACTCAAATCATTACTGTTTTCACCTGGAGTATTCATCCAGCTGTCGTATTGTTTAGTCCAGTCAGTCAGTGATTTACACCAAAGCATATTACTTCCCATGTGTCCGTTTGGACATAATTCATAACCAATTTTTTCAAGCGTGGCAGTAGTTCTTTTTCCAAGTTTAAGAAAATAGTCTTTCACATCTCTATATTTATCAGGGGTAACATCTTCAAAAATCAAAATACTGTCTTGGTCGGTTAACAACAATTGTTCTTTTCTTCCTTGACTACCTATACTTAACCAAGCAAAACGGGCAGGAGGTGAGCCTAAATCCAAAATTGATAATTCAACAGAACGTTTAATAATAGCCAAATTAATTTCACTGGCAATATTGAAAACATGAGAAAGGGGTATATTTTTAGAAATGGAAGTCTGAATCAGATCAGTTAAACGCTCGCGAATTTGTTTTAATTCTTTTGGGATCTGAGAACGCTTAATTTCTTTTATCAAAACACCAGGGTTATTGGCCTGAGCAACTATCAAATCATGTTCAGAAATGATCCCTTTTACATCAGATTTATCAGTTCCGTCCTGTGTTACACATAAATGTGTCACATTGTACTTCAACATAAGTAATTGCGCTTCTGCCAGCGAAATATTCTCTACAACAGTTATAACGGGAGATGACATTATTTTATCTACTGAAACTGTGACAGGATAACGGCCAGTAGCAATTTTCGAACGCATATCAGTATCTGTAATAATGCCTAAAGGAATGTTATTCTCACAAACAACAACATTGTTCTTTAACGTTTCTGTCATCAATTGCGCTACATCTTTTACAATAGCTGTAATTGTTGTCTTTAAAGGAGAATTGTTATAGGATAAAGATTGAAAATATTGCATTTCTGATTGCTGATCCGAATAGAATACATTGTCAGATATTAATTTTCCAATTAAATTTTCTTTATCCTTCGGGTTGCGAGTATTTACGGCAAAACTTTCTAATAAAAAATTTAAAACCTCAGAATTATTGGCAACAAAAGGGCGGAAAGTAGCTATAGGAATAGCGTAAACAATACTTTCTTCTCTGGCTTTAGCCGTCATCATATAATTGTTTTTGGCAAAAAATGGACGCAAACCAAAGATGTCACCAGCATTACATTTATTCAATAGGGTTTCTTCAGCATCTGCTATGACAGATAAATTGATAACTCCTGAAGCCACAACGTAAAAACTATCGTGTAGCACATCGTTAATTTGAAATAATATTTTGTGCTTTTCTAAATTTACAACGCGAATGCTTGTAGCTATTTCAGATAATTCTTGAAATGTCAAGTGATTAAATGGTGGGTATTCTTTTAAAAAATCAGCAATGTGTTCAGCAATTGTATTCATAGTTCGGCAAATAAATAAAGTATCGTTTGTAAAAATAGCAAATTAAATAATTACAATGAAATCATAGTGAAAGGAATGTAGTTCATTATACTTAATTTTTAAATTTATAGACTTTTCTTGATTTTAAGATGTTATCAACAGAAGTGATTAAAACTAAATCAATGAATAGATATTGTATTAACCATTAAAAACAAAATATCTATTTTACATAATATAAATTATAGTTCATTTGTCAGATAATTAATACCTGATAAATATGGCACTTAAAAGAACTTCTTTAGAAAACTACACGTTATTATTGGTAGAACTTGAAAAAATGCGTGATACCGCATTTCATCCAAAAACGTTTTTAAAAAAAATTCGACCCTTTTGTAAAACTTCACATTTAAAGTATAAATGGCTGTTTATTCGTATTCGTGGTTCAAATATAGGAATATCAATACAAATACAATCGGATTGTTTTGTAATTCGTCAAAATCAGTCTATCCACGAATTTACATTTTATTGTACTTCTCATAAAATGCTTATAGGTAAATTATTAAAACATAACCTTTTAACTTTTTAATTATGGCTACAATTAACGAATTAACACGTAAAAGAGAAAATTTACTTATTCAGATAGCTGGTGTTACTGCTGATTTAAAAGAGTATACAAAGTACCCTGTAGAAACTATAGACGTTGAACAAATTAAATATCAGTACGGTTTTATACTTCGTGAAATTAAAGATATTGACGAAAAGTTAAAATTTATTTTTCTTACTCAATCAGAAACTTTAAAAACTGATTTAGAGATTATGGATAAGGAAATGATTGAGTCTGTTGCGAAAAATAGATTTACAGTTACTGACTTACCAAAACTTCATTATTCAATGTTTGACGAACCATTTATTTAATATCATGACAAAACAAAAAATCAACGCTTTAATATTTTGGTGCTTCGTGGCTTTAGTATCTATTTTAATAACTATTTATTCTCCTGTAAAATGATTAAAATAATGAATATTACAATAAATAAAAATTTCTGTTTGTATCAGCGTAAAAATGGAACGCGTTTTTTAGCTGTAAAATCTATTCATCATAAAATAAACTTTCGTTCTAATATGGAAGCTGGAAGCCTTTTTATTTTACCGTATTATTGGAAGCTATCGGAGATGTGTTTTATAGAATCGGGAGATATAGAAACTCAGGCGTAAATTTAAATCGTTGCCGTAGGGTATAACGGCAACTAACTCACTCAAACTTACATAAAAAGAATGATTTCATATAAAGAAAGGCATCAAGCCAAAACAAAATTAAAAATAAACAGTTTAAAAACTACGCTCATAAACATAGATTATTTAATACTTAATTTGGATGGTCAGCCTTTTGGAGAGTTCCCCGAAAACTCAAAATTTCGTTTGAAACCTTATGATTATGGTACTAAAATATTTGAAATAAGAGCGGATTTATATTATGAAGATTTAAAAATTGGTATATATACCGCAAAACCTCGCTCTGCTATCATTAGCGAACGACTGGCACAGCTCCAAATAGAAAACAATCTTTTTTACACACTTTCAAATGATGCCTTAAAAGGTGTCTTAAATACTTTTTGCGATGAGACACAATATTTATTTAAATCAGTTAATAGACTCGATATTTGCCTTGATAAATGCGACCTTAATCATCGTTATCGGAATTTGTATAGTAACATTGTTTCGGGGGATGTTCTTATCTCGGGACGCCCAAAAAACATTCAATCGTATTTTGAGACATTTAAAGGTAAATCGATTCTTAACGGTT
This sequence comes from Flavobacterium gawalongense, assembly GCF_007097265.1. Taxonomy (GTDB): domain Bacteria; phylum Bacteroidota; class Bacteroidia; order Flavobacteriales; family Flavobacteriaceae; genus Flavobacterium; species Flavobacterium gawalongense. The sequence continues at coordinate 21,791 of NZ_VJZP01000039.1, forward strand.
TTCAAGTTGGGAAGCGAACCAGTGATAAAATAATACGATGCTATAATAAAACGCTCTCGTTACAACTTACTGAAAAACCGTACATTAATGAATACTACTCAAACAATGGATTAAAAAATGATAATGTTTGGCGTTTTGAATATCAGTTGAATTCTGCGTTTTTCAGAGGGTTAAATGAACATTCAAAAGTGGATGAAAACATTTGTGAAACAATGACTTGGGGTATTTTTGATAAAGCTAATCTTTACGAATTGTTAAAAATCGCAAACAAAGGATTTTTTGAACTTCGTGAGAATACTGGTAAAAGTCAAGTGAATAAAGAGAACTTAATAATGTTGTTCGATTTCGATTTTTTGCAGTCGCAAATATCAAAATTCAATCCTATAATTAAGCGTTTGAAAAAAGTAGTTTTATCAAGTACAACCATAAAAAAACGGCTTGCAAAATCCTTATTTCGGGAATATTACGCAAACAATCAAGATATATCTTATATCGTTGCGCTTAATTTATTGCTTGAGGATATGGATATGATAACGGAAAAACCGCTGTTACACTGGTTCAAAAACAAATTACATTTCTATTTACATGAGTTTCGAACCAAAGAAAAAATAGTAAATGATTTTGATACTCCCCTATTTACCGAACATCAATTTTTATTCTTATAAGCCTCATGAAACCAAAAAAAACTACAAGCCAAAAAGTAAACAAAACTCAATTAATGCATATTCTTGAAGTTAGTTATCCTACTGCCTTGAAAGAGTATCGAATAATATTAGATAGTTTGGCATTAAAAAGAAAATTTTTAACAATAAACGACCTTATAACTTATGGTATTTTATAAAAAAATATAAAAAATTATAAAGAACTATAAAAAAATAGAAAACTTCTTTTTCATTCTTCACAAACCTTTGTATTCGAATAAAACGAATATTAATAATAAAATAAAGAAAATGAAAATTAAAAGTATTACGGGTGTTGTGAAGTCGGAAGAGATAACAGTTACAAAGTCAATAGGGTCTTTGATTCTTGCGGTCGATGGTCTTGCTCTTGATGGTTTAACGACTGAAAAAATAAGCGTTTATATTGAGCGTGGAAATGGTTCGAATGTGATTTTAGCAAACAAAGTTCTTTTGCTTGATTTCATTCTTGCTAGTACTTTTGGTAGTGAAGCTACCCAGTCGGATGCAATTTATGAAACTATTGCAGTTTGTGAGTTGGCTGTCGATGGCGGTGTATTCTTAGCAGAAAAGGAAAGTATAAAAATCGTGTTAGAGGATTTAAACGCTTTAAAAACGTATGACTTATACGGAGTTGAGGAACCAAATTTGACAAATCAATTATATCACTTTGAGCAGAAAACGGTTGCTAGTGAAGAGTTTAGCAAAAAAGTAGATGTAGCGGGGTTTGACTTGGCAATTATGACTGTTAGTGCTACGGTTTCGGATATCTCGTATAAATTCAATAACGGGCAAATAGTAAAGTATTTACCATTTGAATTACAATCCTTGTCAAGGGATATTGACCCAATTCAAGCTATAAACGGAACGGCAGTATTACAAGGCGTTGCAACACGTTTAAGTTTACCTTTAGTGGGTGTAGATTCAATTGAGATAAACAAATCACAAGGGGCGGTAATTAATTTCGTTGTAAGAACGGTTAAAAACGTAGAGTAAAATGGGGTTTTTTAAAAGCGTTGGGAATAAACTCAAACGGGTTGTTTCTATGAAAAATTTGGTGAGCGGTGTAACGGGCAATTTTTCTGCAATTGGTAAAGATATTGTGAGGGTTGCGACTACGACCGACCCAAAAAAAGGCAAAAGCGTTGTTGATACTTCTGTTGTTGCGAAAGGTTTTCAATTATCGCCACAAGTGGAGCAGGTTTTAAAATCACAAGAACAGATTTATGCAGATAATATCGTTAATTCTGTGGCTTCTATTCCTGCGGTGCAAGATGCAAATTCGTTTATGTCAAAATTATACATACAGAGTATGTGGTTAAAGTACAAAAATTGGTTTATCGGATTGGGTGCGGTTGTATTTGTTTTTGTTCTTTTGAAATTTGTTTTTTCAAAAAAGAACAATCGCAGAACACGTAGGTAATTGCAATCTGAAAAACCAAAAAATTACAACCGTATTTATTTGATAATCTTCATAATAGATTCGGTTGTAATTATCTTAAAAAAATTAATGGATGTTGTGTTAAACATCAAAAATCTATTTCACTAATGGCAAATTATAAAAATAATAATTATAATAATTCTCAAAAGCAGAATAATTATAATAATTCAGCTCAAAAGCCGACCGTTAAGCATTCGGGCGCAAAGCATACAAAATACTTTCCGAAAACTGGACCTAACGCAGGTGTTGAACAACATTTAACGAGCGGTTGGCGACTGTCCAAAGGCGAACTAATTTCAATTAGATGTGTAACAACATCCAAAAGTAAATTAGGTGACAAGGGTTGGTTTGGAAGTGTAGCGGTTACAATGACCAATACAAAAACGGGTGCAAATTCATTTCATTGGGGTACAATGGAAGAGAAAACGGGTAAAGTTGTTATTGATTCTATGGCAATGGTTATTAATCCAAAAGCCAAAAACGGTGGTTACGCTGGAACATTCTTAAAAGGTTAAGATGTTAAAGATATTATTAAAGTTCCTACCTCTTATTTTACATGAGGGGTTGGATTTACTCAAAGAACACTTAGAAAAACGTAAACTTAAAAAATCAGAAAATGAATAAAGTAAAGGGTGTTATTTCGGTTATTGGCATTATAGTTAAATATTCAGCTGTTGTAATGGCAATTATAAAGGGAATTGAGGTTATTTATCAGGAACTTGAGAAAATTGATTTTTCAGAAAAAAAGCAAATAGATGGTTAGTTCTGCGATAAGAATTTTAAAGGATTCTGAAAGTTTGGTATTAAATCCGTATCGTGACCCAGGAAAGGGGGTTATAACAATTGGTTGGGGTAATACTTTTTATGAAGATGGTACATCGGTCAAATTGAGTGATAAACCTTTGACAAGAGCAAGAGCCGAAGAGTTATTTAACAATATATCGGGTGCGTTTGAGAGGGATGTTAAAAAGTTGGTTACTGCTTCAATTAATCCTAATCAGTTGGGAGCGTTGACAAGTTTAGCGTATAATGTCGGTATTGGTAATTTCAAAAAGTCAACGCTTTTAAAAATCATTAATAATGACCCTAACGATTCGGCTATTGAATACCATTTTAATGAATGGAATAAGTCGGGCGGTAAGATATTAAAGGGTTTAATTATTCGGAGAAAGAAAGAATTTGGTTTGTATAAAAAGCCGTATTTAAATGTAGCTTTATTTATCCCTGTTATAATTTTTTTTTATACAGTGCTTACCGTAGCACTATAAAAAACGGGAGAAAAAAACGTTAAATTAATTTAAAAAATAAAAATCATGTTAGAGAAAGTAAAGGTATTTTATGCAGAGAATAAAAAGGCGGTTCTTATCGTTGGTGGTCTATTAGCTGTTTTCTTAATTTGGAAGAAAACGCAAAAATAAGAATTATGCAAGTACAAAGAAATGTGCGTAATGCGTCCTCTAATGGGGGCGCTTTGCAGTTGTTAAAGGATTATTGGTTAGTTATTTTGGGTCTTTTTTTGGTAGTGCCGTTTTTAATAAGGTATTTAAAAGATGCTAGTACGGCTAATACTGTTAATAATCAGCAGGAACAAGAAAAATTATATAAGTCTCAAAATGATAACCCAGTAACGCAGTTGACGGGTTTAATGGAGATTACTACTAAAACATGGATTCATGACGTTGCGCGAAATGTAGCTTTCAATCTTGGTACTAGTATAAGAACCAAAGAAGTTGGTTTGTTTGATTCTGCTTTTTGGAATCCTAAGGGATGGACTGAAAACGACGAAAAGACGTATAATCAGTTAAAAACAATAACAATAGTATCTTCTAGGGATGCGGTAGTAAAATGTTACTATTTCCTAACAAGGAGAAATTTAATTGACGATGTTAAAACATTGTTAGATGACGAGTACAAAGCAAAATTACCTTTATTTAAATAAAAAATTATGAAACATTATTTACAGTATGCGAATAGAGATTTAAAGGTTAAAACCATACCTTTAACTTACTTATATGGTGAATTTACAGTACCGAATATTTTGGAAGATTTCTATCCTTTAGCTGTTTTTTATAACTCCGTTCGTGTTGGATCTTTGGAATTATATGATGAAAATCCAGACGTATATTGTACGTTAAACGATGTTAATTCTTTAGTACAACTGGATTCTTTAAATCAATTGGCTTTCTTTCCTTCAACTTATCAATTTAAATTTTATAAAAACGGAAACAATTTAGTTTCTTTTTATGGCAATGTTGAGCCTATTCATTCTAGTGTGCAAACTGGTCAGGATAATAAAAATATAGTTTATTTCTCTGCTCGTAAAGCTTCGAATACTTCTACAACTCTTCGGACTTATCTTGGTACGGATGAGTATAATTCGCCAGATGCAAGTGAGTGGCAAATTAGTGCATTTCCTTTTGTAAATGCTATAGATGGTTCTCTGAAAAGATATTTTAATTTTGAAAATTTTCAGATTTTAATGTATATACCGCCTGTGGTTAATACTAATACGTATAATTTTTTTTTATATGTAGATAGAGCGTATAATTACTTTGAGGTATCGTCTACTTTTCTTGTTACTTATTTAGGTGTAAAGGAAAATACTCATGTTTATAAAATCAATGTTTCAGACAATACGTTTTTTTACTTGTATGTTGCATATAAGGGACTTCCAAAAGACTTAATGTTATAGGATGGCAAATAATACGCCTACTCCTTATAGCTGTTGGGTATTTCATAAAGATAAAACAAGGCATCCTTTGGAGTATAAATTTATGAAGTCAATTTATTATCTTCATAAATTACTCGAAAAGGACGGCTTTGATTATCATTACATAAATATTTACAATAGAAAAACGGGTCAATATCTTGGTAGACAATATTTTGATAAATTTATAATTGACAAACCTTTGTATTAAGTTACAAAGGTTTTTTTTATTTTTGGTTTATTATTAATTCTCTGTAGGAATATTTATAATGATATGTTAAATTTTGGCATTATCTTTGGAATGCTTTAGTAAAATATTAACTACAAAAATTAACTATTATGAAAAAAACTACTCTTGAAAAACTTGAAAAATCAAAAAAGAAAAAATCTTTAGAAAGAAAAAATAAAATTTTACTCGGTCTTTTAATTGGATTGTTTTCTGTTTTTGTAATATTTATAATTGTTTCTTTTGTTGATAATAATGATAATATAGTTTCTGATTCTGGGGTTTATCCTTATGTAGATTCGACAAGTACCATTTCAGATAAAGAGCGTATTAATTTAGAGATAACTCGTAAAAATATGGAGTATCGAAATAATTGGCAAAATTATATAAATGTAAATACTAATCAATATAGTTATCATGAAATTGGCGGTGTTAAAAATTTACAAATTTTAGCGACGAATAATACTAGTTATTTAATAAATCAGATGACTGTTAACGTTTGTTATGTTATAGATAATGGTGATTGTTATCTTAATGAAGAGGTTGTTATTTATAACATTGCTCCAAATTCTACAAAAAGTGAATTGGCACCAAGTTCAAATAGGGGTAAAAAAATTAGATTGGATATAATTGATGTTTATAGTGATAAAATGAACTTTCATTATAAGACTGCAACCTCTGTAAATAGTTCTCCTGACCCTTATTTTACAAAGATGTAATTTCTTAAAAATAACTAATAAATGAACCCCAATAAAACGGGGTTTTTTTATGTTCTTATATTTTTTCATTATCTTGCTTACGGTACATTGTTAATAAAGTTGTTAACAACCTTGTTGGACGTTTTGTTAAACTTGCTATAAATTATAGTTCATTTTTATTGCTATTTGTTTTTATAGTTTTCCGAGTCAATTTCAACATATTTAGGATTATTATGATTGAGTAGTTTATTTAAAACAAAAAAAACGAACAATATCATTACTGTTCGTTTCTTTTTAATACAAAAAAATCTAATCGAGTTAAACTACTGCATCTACAATATCCAAATCTTTAACCTCTTTGATTTTACTTTTTTTCGATGATTTATAAGTACTATAACCATAATACGTCACAACAGATAAACAAATTAAAGGCAATATAAATGAGAAATTTACTTCAGGAATATAGCCAAATAATTTAATATCAGCGAAACCTGTACCGCCTAAATCCAAAATACTTCCTTGAATAACAGGCATCAATGCTCCACCAACGATAGCCATAACTAAACCAGCAGATCCAATTTTTGCTTCGTCTCCCATGTCTTTTAGTGCTATGCCATAGATAGTTGGGAACATAATAGACATGAAAATAGAAATACATACTAGAGAAATTAATCCAGGCATACCTTGTAATACAATTGCCCCAGCTGCACATAATACTCCTCCAATACCAAATACCATTAATATTTTTGAAGGATTTATGGTTTTCATCAAACCAGTTCCAATCCATCTGCCTAATAAAAATAAAATCATGGCAGTTATGTTGTAATAGGTGGCAGTTAATTCTAATCCAAATGTTTTATTGATGTTATCTACGTATTGGAAAATAAAGGTCCAACACATAATTTGTGCGCCAACATAAAAAGCCTGCGCTATAACGCCATGTTTGTAATTTTTATTAGAAAATAACTTTTTGAAAGATTCAGATACAGACATTTTATCTTCGTGTGCCGTTTTAGGCATTTTTGTTAAAATAATAATAATTAAAATTATTAAGACAAAAATTCCTAATCCAATGTAAGGAATGCTAATAATACCTAAATCATTTTCTCTAATACTGGCTAACTCATTTGAATTTAAAGCTTTATAGGCTTCTTGTGTGTAGTCATCTGATTTTATTTCTTTAATAACTAAAAACTGAGCCATGACCAATCCAGTTATTGCTCCAATGGGGTTAAATGCCTGTGCTAAATTTAAACGTTGCGTTGCTGTTTCTTTATTGCCTAAGAATAAAATTAAAGGATTTGAAGTTGTTTCAAGAAAGGCTAAACCACAAGTAATTACCCATAGTGAAACAAGAAAGAAAGTGTAGCTTTGGTAATGTGCTGCTGGATAAAATAAAAAAGCACCTGTAGCATATAATAGCAGTCCTAATATTATTCCAGATTTATAGCTGTATTTTCTAATGAATAATGCAGCCGGTAAAGCCATAAAAAAGTATCCAAAATAAAAAGCAAATTGCACTAATGATGCTTGTGTATTTGAAAGTTCTGGCATCACTTTTTTAAAAGTAGAAACCATCGGAGTTGTTAAATCATTAGCTATCCCCCAAAGGGCAAATAATATGGTTATTATTATAAATTGAAAAACAAATTCTTTGCTAACTACGGGGATTTTTTTGAATTGAGTCATTGTTTTACTTATTTAATTAAAAATGTTGTAGATTCCTTGGTTTTACAGTTTACTTGTTCAAAGCCACATAAAAAATCCTCTATTTCAGATTGTGAAATTACGGGGTTAGCACCTTCGTTTTGAGCGACAATAGCGCCAACAGCACAGGCAAAATTAATTGCGTATTGAGGGTCTTCTCCATTGAGTAACATGATGATTAATGAAGCTAAAAAAGAATCTCCGGAACCCACAGTATCAACTACATTTACTTTGAATCCACAATTGTGATAAAAGGTATCATTAGAATACAATACCGCTCCATGAGATCCTAAAGTAACACATACCGTATCGGTATTGGTTTCCTTTGCAATGAATTTAATATTTTGCTCTAATGACTTTTTATTTGAATTTAAATCTTCGCAAATTTCATTTAACTCATCATCATTAAACTTTATGAAATCAGCTGCATGTAATAAATCCAAAACATTTTTCTTAGTATAATGAGGCACTCTTAAATTCACATCAAATATTTTATATTTTGCAACATCTAAAAGTTGTTCCAGCGTATTTCTGGAAACTAAATCTCTTGAAGATAAACTTCCATAAACAAAAAAGTCTGCTTTCTCAACTATTGAAATATTCTCGCTTGAAGTTTCAATTTTGTCCCATGCTGAAGGATAATTGATATCATAAGAAGCATTTCCTTTTTCATTTAAAATGACGTTGACTAAACCCGTTGGATAATTATCCTTTATCTGAATAGCATCGGTGTTAATACCCGAAAAATTTAAATAATCTATTAATTCTTTACCATTCGCATCGTTCCCTACTCCACTGATAACGGAAACCTCCCCTCCTAGCGAATTTAGTCTTGAAGCTACATTTAGTGGCGCTCCGCCAATTTTTTTGTGTTCAAGAAAAACATCAAAAAGGATTTCTCCAAAACAAACACCGTTTAATTTCTTTTTCATTTTTTTTATTTTTTGTTTAAAACAATATATTTAGGTAATTAATTTTAGTATCGTTTAATGATTAAAGGTGCCATTTATCGACCATTTTCCTCATGAAAGAGAGGCTGCCTTTAGCAAGATCTTCTGAATTGTATTTAGAAGGTCTCCACAAGGAAGTTGGGCCAACTAATGCTGCAATTTGTGAAGAAAAATTTTCAAGAACTAGCGGGCCTTGATAGTCTATTTTTGCTAAAGCTTTGAAAAAATCATCCCAATGAACGTTGCCTTCGCCAGTCATACCGCGGTCACTTTCGGTTATATGTACGTGTTTCAACCTGTTTCCTGCACGAATAATTGGGTCGTAGAAATTCCTTTCTTCAATATTCATGTGAAATGTATCTAGATGCAAACCAATATTATTAGTGCCAATAGCTTCAATTATATCCAAAACTTCATCTGCGGCTGTAAATACATAACTTTCGTAACGATTAATTGGTTCGGGAGCAATCGTGATATTACGTTTGTTCGCGTAATGGGCAACTTCGGTAAATACTTGCTTGATAATTACTTTTTCTTCTTTTGTACAAGGATTCCCAGTGAATGTCCCTATGGCTGAATGTAATACACCTCCTAAAAAATCACCATCCATCTCAGCCACTTTATCAAGTGCCGTTTTAATAAGTGATGCTGCTCTTTCGGGATATAAAGGGATATGACAGTTTGCTGGTAAATTCAACGTGCAACGTCCTAAAATGCCATTGTTGTCAAGTTGTTTTTTTGTTGTTTTAGCATCGAAATCTAATGATGCTGGCAAAATAATTTCAAGCATGTCAAAACCATATTCAGCTGTCTTTTCTATTGCAAAACGACCTCCTTCGGCGCTCCATCCGGAGATAAATGATAAAATTGTTGTTCCAAAAATTGGCATATTTATATAATTTTAAATTTATTTCTATTTTATAGATTTGCATTTTTAAAAAAGCCACCATTCTGTTTTTACTCCAATAAAAGAACCCCAACTTTTTTGGTTCACTTGTAAATAAGGAGAGTAATTATGATCGCGGGCGTAATCGTTGTAGTGAGCCAGCGTGTAAACAAGACGAATGTGAGGGCGACTCCAAGGGTCTTTTTTTCCTTCTGAATCTAGCGCTCCATAGGTTGCCCAAGTAAAAGTATTTCCATTATCACCTCCATTTGCAATTCCGGAACCATATCGAACAGAAAACTGATTAAACGAACCCGGTAAAGCCGTTTCAATTGGATTGTTATATTTAATTCCAGCTACCCAGCCGTTATCGGATGGATAATTTTGCATTAGGCGCATATTAAAAAAATTAGTATTAAAAAGGTTTGTTAAGTATTTCAAAAGTTGATAAATCATCTAATAGATTTATTAAATAGTTTTGTTTTTTAGGTGCTTATAAAGTATTTACTACTCTCATCGACTTGTTATATAAAATTCGGGTTTGGGATTATCATTATTGTTTTTAATTATTAAGCGTCATTTTGAATATTATTTTTCAAATGTATTATATTTTTTTAATTTACAATAAAAAAAAGTAAATAAATTTAACATATATATAAATTTAACCTTAATTCGATGCTTTTTTAATAAATAAAAATGAATTTGTTATAAAAATGCATAAACCGTAATAGTGACGGTTAATTAGAAACATGAAGTGTATTTTGACGAATATATTATTACAAATAAATCATTAGTTTTGTAGTATTAAAAGATTGTATAAAACAGTACAATCTTTAAAAAAACTAATTATATTCTTTGTTATCTTATGATGCCTCAAATAATTCCAAATATATCTGTAGACTGCGTCGTTTTTGGGTTTGACGCAAATACAAAATCACTAAACGTATTGTTGATAAAACGTTATTTAGAATCTAAGGATAATCATGAACCTGTGGTTAACGATTATGTTTTGACCGGATATCATACATTTGAAAATGAAACTATTGATGAAACTGCTGCCAGAGTCTTGAAGGAGTTAACAGGACTTGATAATGTATATAAAAAACAATTTAAAGTTTTTGGAGACCCAAATCGGTTAATTAATGAAAAAGATCTTATTTGGGCCAAAAACGAAAATTTTAATCAACGGACGATAACCATAGCTTATTATTTTTTATTGAAAACGCAAGAGGTTACTTTAGAAAATAATCAACATAATCCGCAATGGTTTCCCGTAAATGATTTACCGGAATTAGGATTTGACCACAGGGATATAATCAATGAAGCGTATGCAGATTTAAAAGAAAAAGCATTGTACAAACCTATCATTTTTGAACTTTTAGCGGATAAATTCACCTTCAAAGAGTTACAGGACACGTATGAATCTATACTTGGAAATGGAATAGATAATCGGAATTTTAGGAGAAAACTGCTAACAAAGAAATACATTATTGTATTAGATGAAAAACAAGTGGGAGTTTCAAAAAGACCTTCGCAACTCTTTATGTTTAGTAAAGATGTTTACCAAAAAATTTATAAAGAAACGTACTTAATCAATATTTAGATTGCTGTTTTTAATAAATGATAGATTGGGTTCAATAAGTAATATTACCTAAGAAAGTGGTTCGATTGGCATCTTAAATATTTACCTTTGCAAAAAATTAAAAAAAGTAATTTGATGGCCGATAAATCAATCACAAAAACAAAATATATAAAATTAATTCTAATTTTAGGTTCATTAACAGCACTCGGTCCATTTTCAATTGATATGTATTTGCCTGGTTTTGCCGGAATTGCAAAGGATTTGAATACTTCGGTTGCCAATGTTTCCATGACATTATCCAGTTATTTTATTGGGATTTCCGCGGGACAATTACTTTATGGGCCATTATTAGACCGTTTTGGCAGAAAAAAACCGTTATTCATAGGATTGATAGTTTACATTTTGGCTTCATTAGGTTGTGTTTTTGTAACAGATATTGATACTTTTATAGGTTTGCGTTTTATTCAGGCTATTGGCAGTTGTGCAGCGACCGTAGCTTCAGTTTCTATGGTTCGGGATTTATTTCCTGTGAAAGATATTCCTAAAGTATTTTCTTTATTGATGTTAGTTGTTGGACTTTCGCCAATGTTAGCACCTACAATTGGAGGTTATATCACAGCTGATTATGGTTGGCATACTGTCTTTTTTATATTAATGTGTATGGGTGTTTTAATTCTTTTGGCAGCTCAAATGGGCTTGCCAAATACTTTTAAACCAGACACTTCAATTTCATTAAAACCAAAACCTATAATTACAAATTTTATCAGTATTGTAAAAGAGCCTCAGTTTTACACGTATGCTTTTACTGGAGCTATCGCTTTCTCAGGGTTGTTTACTTATGTAGCTGCTTCTCCGATTTTATTTATGGATATTTTCAAAGTGGATGCTAAAACGTACGGATGGATATTTGCTTTTATGTCGTTAAGTTTTATAGGTGCCAGTCAGCTTAATTCATTATTATTAAGAAAATTCACAAGTGAGAAAATGATTTATGGTGCATTGATTACGCAATCAATTGTTAGTATTTTATTCCTTATTTTGGCAATGAATGATCTTTTGGGATTATATGAAACGATTGCTATGCTATTCTTATTCTTAGGTTGTTTAGGGATATCAAATCCTAATACAGCAGGACTTACTCTTGCTCCTTTCTCAAGAAATGCGGGAAGTGCTTCGGCTTTGATGGGTGCTATTCAGTTAGGACTGGGAGCTTTGGCATCTTTTGCAGTGGGGGTTTTTGTAAAAGACTCTATGTTGCCTATGGTGGTGATTATGACCGTTACAACAATTTTGGCATTAATCATTTTGATTTTTGGAAAACGAACCATAAAAAAAACTATTGCAACTTCTCATGATGAAGGAATTGCAATAGTTCATTAATTATAACCGTTGGGTGTAATTCCACATATTCGAACCAAATTGACTCCTTAAGCTAACGATCACAACACGAAAAATACGTAAATTAGATTCGCTCTT
>NZ_VJZP01000003.1 GCF_007097265.1 Flavobacterium gawalongense
TCCCATTAAAGACAAGATTTGCTGGGGACTACAAAACGGAATTTGATTAAAAAACAGCTGTTTCGAATATATAAAACACAATTTTAAAGGTAAAAAACCTACAAAGATTATTGAAAAAATGACTTGTTTAACAAATAATTAACCTTTATTGCCGTTCAATCCTGCAAGTTGGGTTAATATTCTCTTAATTGCTTCATCATATCTTTTTTCATAATCTTTATTTACTCCATTTCCATTTCCCCCATCATAAATAACAATATTATAATCATAAATATGATTTTTTATAATTTTGTAAAATGATGTCCAATTTTGTCCAGACATTACATAGTTTTCAACTAAATTATCAACGGAATTGAATCTTGGTGCTTTTATTTTTTCAAATCCTTTTACTTTGGTTAAAGCACTTGTTTTTGGATTAATTAAATACAGATTGTATGTCCAATTACTCCTTACATCTGAAATATTTTGAACTAAAACATCTTTAACTTTATCATTATTATAATCAACAAATTCAATTTCTTGAAAACTACTAAATATTGTATCTCTAAAGATTTCTTTTTTTAAACCATTTACTTTTTTTTGAAAAATAAATACTGAATTCTTTTCATTGTCATAGCCTTCGTTTTCATTTTCATATCTTATAAGAGTAATAAAAAGTCCTTTTTTTGAATAAATCGAATCACAATCAATATTTAATGTGTCAATTTCATTATTTCCGTTTTTTTCTGAATTTGGATGGCTGAATTTTCCTTTACAGGTTTGTTCCTTTTCAGAAATAGTAAATCCATAAATGCATAATGGAACTAATATTCCTATAAAAAGTGCTTTAATATTTAATAGTGTTTTCAAAATTATTAAATTTACAATTTGTAGTTTTAAGCGATTTACGATTAAATCATAAACAATGTAATCAAATTTCATATTCAAACAAATATAATAATTTGTAATGATTTTGCTTCAACATGCCAACTTAATAACAAAACCCACAAGAATTCAAAATAATTTGAATTCTTGTGGGTTTTGTTATTGATTATAATCTTCATTTTTGTCATTCCGACGAAGGAGGAATCCCAGGCGATGAGATTTCTCCTTCGTCGAAATGACAACTTTATGAGTAAACTCTTAACTTGTAAACTTCAACGGCACATGCACTACTTTCTTCGTTTCGAAGAATTCATCTTCAAAGAAATCGGCTAAATTGTATTCTGTGGCTTTTGGAAAATCTTTTAACTCTTCGGTTAAATCGCCACCTTTTAGATATAGAATTCCATTTTTCAATTCGTGTTTGTTATTTTTCTTGATTTTGGTTTTCACCCAAGAAACAAAATCCGGCATATTAGTGACAGCACGACTCACAATAAAATCAAAATCGCCTTTTACATTCTCGGCGCGAAGTTGTTCTGCTTTTACGTTTTTCAGTTCTAATGCTTCGGCCACAGCCTGAACCACTTTGATTTTTTTGGCAATAATATCTATTAGAAAAAAACGGGTTTCCGGAAAAAGAATCGCCAATGGAATTCCAGGAAATCCACCACCAGTTCCAACATCCAAAACATAAGTTCCCGGTTCAAATTTTATGATTTTCGCAATTCCCAACGAATGCAAAATATGTTTTATGTATAAAGCATCAATATCTTTTCTCGAAATGACATTGATTTTTTCGTTCCAATCGTGGTATAGAAAATCCAATTTTTCAAATTGCTCTTTTTGAATATCGGTTAAATAAGGAAAATACTTAAGAATCTCGTCCATGCTCTAATTTTTTAACAAAAGTACTATTTTTAGATTGTAAATATTTAACTCAATTTTGCATATTGAAAATTTATAATAATTATCTTTGGGGATTATTATAAAATTATATGAACAAGACCGCTCCTACATTTGCAAAGCAAGACAATCTGAAGTTTTTCAGAACGCTTAACTCGCGGGTAAACAATTACTTCAAGGAAAATAACATCCAAAAAACAGGAAATTGGAAACTTTATTTGAAAACCATAATTCTGTTTACCGTTTTTCTTGCGCCCTATTTTTTGATACTAACCCTGGATATGCCATTTTGGGCCCATGTATTATTGACTATTGTCATGGGAATAGGTATGGCTGGAGTGGGAATGAATGTGATGCATGATGGAAACCACGGCTCTTATTCTAATAAAAATTGGGTAAATAAATTCATGGGTGGAACTATTTATGTTCTTGCAGGAAATGTATATAACTGGCAAGTACAACACAATGTTTTACACCACACCTATACTAACATTCCCGGTCATGATGAAGATTTAGATGCTGGACGTGTCATCCGTTTTACAAAAGAAGCAAAATGGTATAATTTTCACCGTTTTCAACAATATTATTCTGTTTTCTTATATGGATTACTAACTTTCAATTGGGCTATAACGACTGATTTTAAACAAATGAGAAGTTACCTAAAAAGAAAATTATCCTATGGTGAAGCTAAAAGCCCAAAAATACTTTGGACTACTTTAATCATTACAAAAGTAATTTATGTTTCCATTTGGATTGTATTACCTATTTTTATAGGAATTACATGGTGGAAAGTACTTATTGGCTTTTTTGTAATGCATTATACCGCAGGATTAATACTAAGTGTTGTTTTTCAATTGGCACACGTAGTTGAAGAAACCACTAATCCTTCTCCAAATGAATTAGGGGAAATGGACAATACTTGGGCGATTCACCAATTATTCACCACAACCAATTTTGCTCCAAAAAACAGCATCGTAAATTGGTACACTGGAGGATTAAATCACCAAATAGAACACCATATTTTTCCAAATATAAGTCATGTACATTACGGTAAAATTGCAAAAATTGTAAAAGAAACTGCTCAAGAATGTAACTTGCCTTATTACGAATATAAAACGATGCGAAGTGCCGTTATCGCTCATTTCAAACATTTAAAAGAGTTAGGAATGAAACCGGAACTTATATAATCGCATTAGAGCACTGCAGTGCGTCACAATAAAAAACTAAAAAAACTAATTACAATTAACTAAAAATGAATCCACTTTCAGACAGAATTAACAATCTAGCTACATCACAAACACTAGCAATGGCTGCTTTGGCCAGAGAATTAAAAGCGCAAGGAAAAGATATCATCAGCTTAAGTTTAGGCGAACCTGATTTCAATACCCCAGACTTCATTAAAGAAGCTGCCAAAAAAGCGATTGACGAAAACTACAGTACGTATTCTCCAGTAGAAGGATATGCTGATTTAAAAGAAGCAATCTGTAGAAAATTCAAAAGAGACAATAATTTAGAGTACAAACCATCTCAAATTGTAGTTTCAACAGGAGCAAAACAATCTTTATACAACATTGCTCAAGTAATGTTAAACGATGGTGACGAAGTAATTTTACCCGCACCGTATTGGGTTTCCTATTTCGAAATCGTAAAATTATCAGGTGGAGTTCCTGTAGAAGTACCAACTTCTGTAGATACTGATTTCAAAATCACACCAGAACAATTAGAAGCAGCCATCACACCAAAAACAAAAATGATGTGGTTCAGCTCTCCTTGTAATCCAAGTGGATCTGTGTACAACAGAGAAGAATTAACGGCTTTAGCAAAAGTGTTGGAGAAATATCCAAACGTTTATGTTGTTGCTGATGAGATTTACGAACACATCAATTTCTCAGGAACTTTTTGTAGCATCGCTTCAATCCCGGGAATGTTAGAAAGAACGATTACCGTAAATGGAGTAGCAAAAGCTTTCGCCATGACTGGATGGAGAATTGGATATATTGGAGCTCCTGAATTCATTGCTAAAGCGTGTACAAAAATACAAGGTCAAGTAACAAGCGGTGCCAACAGTATTGCACAACGTGCTACCATTACTGCTGTAGATGCTGATCCAAGCGTTTTAAAACACATGGTTGACGCTTTCCATAGCCGTAGAGATTTAGTGGTTGGATTATTGAAAAACATTCCAGGAATAAAAATCAACGTTCCAGAAGGTGCTTTTTACGTATTCCCAGACGTTTCTTCTTTCTTCGGAAAAACATTGAAAGGAACTTTCATCAAAGATGCCAATGATTTCTCTATGTATCTTTTGGGCGAAGCTAATGTGGCAACCGTAACAGGTGATGCATTTGGAAACCCGGACTGTATTCGTTTTTCTTATGCGACAAGCGAAGATTTATTGAAAGAAGCGTTACGCAGAATAAAAGAAGCGGTATCATTAACCGAAGTTCCAGCATAATATAAAATTTGTTTAAAGTTTCAAAATAGTTTAAGGTTTAAAGTTTTACCGCTTTAAATTTTAAACTATTTTTTTATGGGCGTGACCCGCTGAAAAAGCGGGTCGGGCTATTCGTTGCAAGTCCTCGCAAAACTCCATTTCATTCCGTCTTGCTGTGGGCTTTCC
This sequence comes from Flavobacterium gawalongense, assembly GCF_007097265.1. Classification (GTDB taxonomy): domain Bacteria; phylum Bacteroidota; class Bacteroidia; order Flavobacteriales; family Flavobacteriaceae; genus Flavobacterium; species Flavobacterium gawalongense. The sequence goes on from NZ_VJZP01000003.1 coordinate 4,388, forward strand.
TCTTCTATCCCTCACGCAAAAAATGCCTGACAACCACTAATCATTAAACCAAAAAATCATCTATATTCTCTGGCGTAACCACCAAAGTTTTATTTATTGCATAATTATCAATAAATGTTTTCGGAAAAGCTTTATTTGATTTTTTAGTATTCCATTTGAATTCAAATGCTGAAAAAGCACCATCTATTTCTTCTATCCAATCTATTTCTTGTTGTTGATACGTCCTCCAAAAATAAAAACGACCATACCAATTATTGTAATTCAAAAATTTTATTCTTTCTGAAATAATAAAATTTTCCCATAAAGCGCCTATATCTTGTCTAAATTCTAAAGATTTAAAATTTCCAATAATAGCGTTTCTAATTCCGTTATCATAAAAATAAATCTTTCTAGAAGTATTCATTTCATTGCGTACATTTCTACTCAAAGGTTGTAATCTAAAAACAACAAAAGCCTTTTCTAATAATGAAATATACTGTTCTACAGTAGCTCTATCAACGCCAACCGTTCTGGAAAGCTCGTTATAATTCACTTCCGACCCCAATTGCAAAGCCAACGCAAGCAACAATTTATCCAAAACTTCGGGTTTACGAATTCCTTGATATTGTAACAAATCCTTGTAGAGATAACTTCCTGCGATTTGTTTCACAACACTTTCGGCATCATTAAAATTAGTAATCACTTCAGGATACATACCATAAATCATATAACGAGGAAGATTTTTAGCATTTTGCATATATCCAAAATGATTTTGCAATTCATGCCATGAAAAAGGAAATAAATTAAACTCCCATTTTCTACCCGTTAGTGGTTCATTAATTTCATTGGTAATATCCAAAGCAGAAGATCCACTTACTACCAAACGAATTCCTTTAATTTGATCATTAATAATTTTGAGCACCATACCAATATTTCTTATTCGCTGTGCCTCATCAAAAAATATCGTTTTGTAGTTTCCAATAATACTTCGTAGTTTATTTTCGCCTGCATTTTCTAAAAGCAGCCTGTCTTCCGGATCATCCCCATTGATAAAAAGATAATTACCCTCCGCTTCGCAGAGTGATTTTATCAAGGTAGTTTTACCAACTTGTCTTGGACCGATAACAATCAAAACTTTGCCTGAATTCCATTTTTCAAGTAAATTATCCTTTAATTTTCTGGCTATTTCTAACATAATTCACTCCTATACATTAATACAAATATATAAAAAATATATAAATATGAAATTATAATCTATTTTTTACATATAAATACGTGATTACATTCTATTATTTACATATAAAAATAGGATTATGAAGAATCCTAAAAGTAAAAATATAATAGAATTCAAAAAGAAATACTTTCAAAAAACAGTATTTTTGCTTTAGTTATAAATTGCATTCATAACCTTACGCAACTTTAAACATTAAACTTCAAACATTAAACTTTTTTCATGAAAATACTACTTCTCGGCTCAGGCGAATTAGGAAAAGAATTTGTAATCGCAGCACAACGCATCGGACAAATCGTAATCGCAGTTGACAGTTACGAAAATGCTCCTGCTATGCAAGTGGCTCATGATTTTGAAGTTATCAATATGCTCGACGGCGAAGCCTTAGATCGAATTGTTGCCAAACATCAACCTGATTTTATTGTCCCTGAAATAGAAGCTATTCGTACGGAACGTTTTTATGATTACGAAAAGCAGGGTATTGCTGTTGTTCCTTCGGCAAAAGCGGCAAACTTCACCATGAACAGAAAAGCGATCCGCGACTTGGCATCCAAAGAATTAGGTTTAAAAACGGCTAATTATCGCTACGCCACAACTGCCGATGAATTACAAAAAGGTGTAGAAGCTGTTGGAATGCCCTGCGTGGTAAAACCATTAATGTCTTCTTCTGGAAAAGGACAATCGACTATAAAAACGGAATCCGATATCGAAAAAGCCTGGAATTATGCCGTTGAAGGTTCCCGTGGAGATGTTGTAGAAGTGATTGTTGAAGCCTTTGTAAAATTCAATTCGGAGATCACTTTATTGACCGTAGTTCAAAATAATAATCCTACTTTATTTTGTGCTCCAATTGGTCATAGACAAGAACGTGGCGATTATCAGGAAAGCTGGCAACCCGCCAGAATTTCCGATGCAGCTTTATACGAAGCGCAAGATATGGCCGAAAAAGTGACAGAAGCTTTGGGCGGAGCAGGTCTTTTCGGTGTCGAATTTTTCCTTGCTGATGACGGTGTTTATTTCTCGGAATTATCGCCAAGGCCTCATGATACCGGAATGGTAACTTTGGCTGGAACACAAAATTTCAATGAATTCGAATTGCATTTACGAGCTATTCTTAGTCTGCCTATCTTCGAAATCACATTAGAAAAAGCTGGAGCCAGTGCCGTGATTTTGGCTTCGGAAAATTCAACAAATCCAACTTACACGGGCATCGAAAAAATTGCTTCTTTACCTAAAACTGATTTCAGAATCTTTGGCAAACCAACTTCAAGATCGTATAGAAGAATGGGAGTAGCTTTAGTCAATGACACTTTAGAAACATCGATTGAAGAAATTGTAGAAAGAGCAAAAAAAGCCGCCAGTTTAGTTACTGTGAATTCGTAGTTACCTTTGACTCTACCACGAATTGTGCGCATTGTGTTTTTTCGCCACGAATTAATTCATTATAATTTTAAAGAAATTAGCGAGAATTCGTGGCTAACTTTTTTTACTCAATTTAGGTCACACTCAACACGTAGTAAACCTCACCTTTTAAAAATACGGAAAGCAGTCGGTGTCATTGCAGTATGTTTTTTAAATAATCGTGTAAAATAGGAATAGTCATCGAACCCTAATTCCGTTGCAATTTCGTTGACAGTCATTTTTTTATCCATCAACATTCGTTTTGCTTCGAGAATAATTCTATCCGTAATTACTTCGGTAGTGGTCTTTTTCAGGATTTCGTTGCATATCCTATTCAAATGTTTTAATGTAATGTGGAGTTGTGATGCATAGAAAGAAGGCGTTCTTTCTGTCTTAAAATTCTTTTCCAAAAGCACTTCAAAATTTTTAATTTTCACATTATATGAATGCGCTTCATGGAGAAGAGTTTCACTATATTTTCTGGCAATTTCAATATGTATACTATCTAGCAGATTCATGATCTTATCTTGCTTCAGCATTTGGTTTCCCTGGGTTTCCGAAATTATATTATCAAAATAAGGCAAAATTGCTTTGGACTCGACTGCATCAAACACCATTTCAGGGGTATTATTCACCGAAGAATAAAAAGGATAGTCGCCAATTATTTTTTGTCCAAAATAGAGATTATACATTTCCTGTGAATAAAAAATCACAAACCCTTCCACATCATCCGATAAATCCCAATGGTGCATTTGTCCGGGCTGCAAAAAAAACATACTTCCCCGCTGAATCGAAAACACATCAAAATCGATTTCATGTGTTCCCGAACCTTTGGTAAAAAAAACCAAAACATACGAATTATGCCGATGCGGTTCCTCAACAAAACTATGGTCGATTAAGTGATTTTTGAATGTATTAATGTACAAATCACTATTCACAGAATTACAGTTAAACCGCTGAATGTTATAAATAGGATATTTTTTCATGATTACCCAATGTCTTTATTGTGCTATAATTAGCGAATATAGAAAACATCCTTGACGTGGATAAGAAATACCTTTGATAAAAATAATAAAAATGTCATACGCTATTGCTCACATCCTAAATAATGATTGCCCTCATTGTCTTGAAGGCAAGGTATTTAAAGAAAAAAACATTTTTTTCAATATTGGATTCCCTAAAATGAATCCCTATTGTTCGCATTGTCAATTTAAATTCGAAAAGGAACCTGGCTATTTCTTTGGTGCTATGTATGTTAATTATGGCCTGACAGTAGCTCAAGGAATTGCCACCTATGTTATTGCCCATTTTTTTTTTAAGGAAACTTTCGATTTAAGAATCATTCCTATTATTGCTGTTGTTATTATTACAATGGCTTCTTTTAATATTCGTTTTTCCAGATTATTATGGATTTATATGTTTAAAAATTATTCAAGCTAAATAGTAACACTTAAAATATAAAAAACTGTTATCTTAGCTAGTGTAAATTCATAAACTATGAAACAGTTAGCAATTCTAATCTTTTTATTTTCTACAGCTTTAGTTAGCGCACAAGATAAAAAAGAACTACCAAAATCACAAATTGCAGAAGCTTCTTGCGGTCAATGCCAGTTTGGAATGGAAGGACACGGCTGTGAATTAGCCGTTCGAATAGATGGAAAAGCCTATTTTGTAGATGGCACTTCTATTGATTCTCATGGTGATGCGCATGCTGATGATGGTTTTTGCTCAGCTGTAAGAAAAGCCGAAGTGGCAGGAAAAGTAGAGAACAATCGATTCAAAGTGACTTCATTTAAACTACTTCCCGAAAAATCAGAAAGTAAATAGGAAGCCAAAAGTTCTAAAATAGCCCCGATAGAGCCGATATCCTCGTAGCGTAGCGAAGAGATAAAGGCGATAGCGGGACAACTCGTGATGAAAAAATATAAAAACACCTGCTCCTAAAAGTCATCCCGATAAATCCCAAAAAAGTAGTATTTTTGTAGCTTAATTTAAATTTTTCCGCAACATTGCAGAACTTTAAACTTTAAACAAAAATATATGAAATGCCTTTTGGCATTCCATCTGACAAATAAAAAACAATAAAAAAACTACAGATGAAAGCATACGTATTTCCGGGTCAGGGCGCACAATTTACAGGAATGGGCAAAGACTTATATGAAAACTCTCCATTAGCAAAGGAATTATTCGAGAAAGCCAATGAAATTTTAGGTTTCCGCATCACTGACATCATGTTTGAAGGCACAGCCGAAGAATTGAAAGAAACCAAAGTAACCCAACCGGCAGTTTTCTTGCATTCGGTGATTTTGGCAAAAACTTTAGGTAAAGATTTCAAACCAGAAATGGTAGCAGGACATTCATTAGGTGAATTTTCAGCATTAGTGGCAAACGGCGCTTTGTCTTTTGAAGACGGATTGCGATTGGTTTCTCAAAGAGCCTTGGCGATGCAAAAAGCCTGCGAAATAAAACCTTCGACTATGGCAGCAGTTTTAGGATTAGCTGACAATATTGTGGAAGAAGTTTGTGCTTCGATTGACGGAATTGTAGTGGCTGCCAATTACAACTGTCCGGGGCAATTAGTGATTTCTGGAGAAACATCAGCAGTGGAAAAAGCCTGCGAAGCGATGAAAACGGCGGGTGCAAAACGCGCTTTATTGCTGCCTGTTGGCGGTGCTTTTCACTCTCCAATGATGGAACCGGCAAGAGAAGAACTGGCTGCTGCTATTGAAGCAACGACTTTCTCGACTCCTATCTGTCCGGTGTATCAAAACGTAACGGCAACTGCGGTTTCAGATCCTGCCGAAATAAAGAAAAACTTAATCATCCAATTAACTGCTCCCGTAAAATGGACACAATCTGTACAACAAATGATTGCCGATGGCGCGACTTTGTTTACTGAAGTGGGCCCAGGAAAAGTATTAGCCGGATTGATTGGAAAAATTGATAAAGAAGCGGCTACTGCTAACGCGTAATTAGTGTTCAGTCGCATCGCAGTGTTCAGTCATAAAATCGTTTACAAATAGAATCCTCATAAATGAAAGTTTGTGAGGATTTTTTTTATCTTTATAGGATAAGTTCACTCAATTATTAATTTTTTAAAATGAAAAAAATGAAAAAAGCACTTTTAGGATTAGCATTTGTTGCAACTTTAATAACTTCTTGTAAAAAAGAAACAAAAGATGAAGTAAAAGAGGCTACTGAAGCTATTGGAAATGAAATGGAGGAAGCGATAGATACGGCAGCTGTAAAAGTTGATGCTGCAGCTGATTCTACTAAGGTTAAAGCAGGGGAAGTTCTTGAAAAAGGGGCTGATAAAATGAATCAAGCCGCGGAAAAACTAAAAGAAGCAGCAAAAAAATAATCCAAAAAAAAGGCTGTCGTTGACAGCTTTTTTTTATTTCCTGATTTTCTGTTCCCACTTCCAGGCACTTGCCATAGCTTCTTCTAAAGTGGATTGTGCTTTCCAGCCTAAAACATTATTCGCTTTATCAGTATTGGCATAAGCCTCTACAACATCACCTTCTCTACGGGCAACTATTTTGTAAGGTAATTTTTTACCGCTTACTTTTTCGAACGCATAAATGACTTCTAAAACGGAACTACCAGTTCCGGTTCCCAGATTGAAAGTCTCTACTTTAGCTGTATTTTTTTTATTTAATAATCGTTGTAAGGCAATAACGTGGGCTTTTGCCAAATCAACTACATGAATATAATCTCGAATACAAGTTCCGTCCAGAGTTGGGTAATCATCCCCATAAACTGATAGTTCATTTCTCAAACCCATCCCAGTTTGAGTAATAAATGGCACTAAATTTTGCGGCACTCCAATAGGTAATTCACCAATTTCAGCCGAGGGATGAGATCCAATCGGGTTAAAATAACGCAATAAAATCGCATTAATATTGGTTACTTTGGCAGTATCAGTGATAATTTCCTCCCCAATTTGTTTTGTATTTCCATAAGGAGACATGGCAGTTTGAATCGAAGCATCTTCAGTAATTGGCATTTTTTCAGCTTGACCATAAACGGTACAAGATGAGCTAAAAATAAAACTGGCTTCTGGTTTTTGTTGCAATTCTTGAAGTAAGTAAACTAACGTATTAATATTATTTTCATAATACAACAATGGATTCCCAACACTTTCACCAACTGCTTTTGAAGCCGCAAAGTGTATGACACCTGAAATATCGTGATGTCTTTTGAAAAAATCCTGTACTTTATCTTTGTCGCGTAAATCTAACTTTTCAAAAGCGGGAACTTTTCCAGTAATATTTTGGATTCCATCTAATACATTCAATGATGTATTTGACAAATCATCTACAACTATCACCTCAAAACCTTCATTTTGCAATTCAACAACGGTATGAGAACCAATAAAACCTAAACCTCCTGTTACTAGTATTTTCATTTTATTTTTTTGTACAGACGCGATTTATCACATCTCATTTTATAAAAAAGACGCGATAAATCGCGTCTCTACATTATTTTAAAAACTCTAAAACGCTTTCCGTAATGAATTTTATTTGCTCATCATCAAGTTCCGTGTGCATTGGCAACGAAATTACTTCTTTTACCAACTGATTCGTTACCGGAAAATCTTCTTCTTTGTAACGAGCGTCTGCGTATGCTTTTTGCGAATGCAAAGGAATTGGATAATAAATTGCACATGGAATACCTTTATCAAGTAAATGTTGCATCAACCCATTTCTATCTGCATCAATGATTCGTAATGTATATTGATGAAAAACATAATCGTCTTCATTTTCATCAAAAAAAGGAACAATTATATTCGAATGACCCAAAAATGCGGCGTTATATTTTACAGCAGCACTCCGACGAGCATTGTTATATTGATCTAATAAAGGCAACTTAACATTCAAAACTGCTGCCTGAATACTGTCTAAACGAGAGTTCACTCCTACAACATCATGGTGGTAGCGTTCGTACATTCCGTGATTTACAATTCCGCGAAGTTTGTGCGCCAAAGCATCATCATTCGTAAAAATAGCACCGCCATCTCCATAGCATCCAAGATTTTTTGAAGGAAAAAACGAAGTTGCCCCTACGTGCCCAATAGTTCCGGCTTTCTTTTTGGTCCCATTCGAAAATTTACAATTACCACCAATGGCTTGTGCATTATCTTCGATAACGTATAGATTGTGTGCTGCGGCAATAGCCATAATTGCTTCCATATTGGCGGTACGACCAAACAAATGCACCGGAACAATCGCTCTGGTTTTTGGCGTAATTGCTTTTTTAATTCCTTCGATAGAAATATTCATATTATGCATATCCACATCAACCAAAACCGGCGTCAATTGCAGTAAAGCAATCACTTCAACGGTTGCTGCAAAAGTAAAATCGGCAGTAATTACCTCATCGCCAGGCTTTAAATCCAATCCCATCATCGCAATTTGTAAGGCATCGGTTCCATTGGCACATGGAATTACATGTTTTACATCCAGATATTCTTCTAAAGATTTTTGGAATTGATGAACTTGAGGTCCGTTGATATAAGTATTTGTGTCTAAAACTTCCTGAATAGATGCGTTTACAACGGCTGCAATTTTATCATATTGACTTTTTAAGTCAACCATTTGGATTTTTTTCATTGAAATTTTTTGTTTAAAGTTCGAAAGATTACCGTTTCTGGAAACAACAAACACTTTCTTAAAACGAAGAACAAAAATAGTTATTTAATGAGTTTAAACCAATGAAACCCACATTAAAAAAGATATTATTCCGATGAAATAAAAAAGTGGGTTCCTGACAACCAAAATTTAAATATTTCTTTCGGAAGAAATTAATATAAAGAAAACGTATTTTAGCCACAAAATTTCAATGATGCTTTTTCTTTATAATCTAATTGTTCGAATTGCAGGTTTTTTATTAAAAATCATAGCCTTTTACAGTCCAAAAATCAAACTTTTTATTGAAGGCCGGAAAGTTGTTTTTCCTACTTTGGAACAAAAAATAAAACCTTTTGATAAAACGATTTGGTTTCATGCTGCCTCATTAGGCGAATACGAGCAAGGCTTGCCTGTAATTGAAAAAATCAAAGAAAAATTTCCTTTACACAAAATCGTGGTTACATTTTTCTCCCCTTCGGGTTACGAAGTTCGTAAAAATAATACCGCTGCTGATGTCACGGTTTATTTGCCTTTAGACACAAAAAAAAATGCACAGGAGTTTTTGAAACTCGTTCATCCCGATTTAGTGTTTTTTATCAAATATGAATATTGGCTGAATTATTTAAGCGAGCTTAAGAATCAAAATACGCCTACTTATTTAATATCCGGAATTTTAAGAGAAAATCAGATGTTCTTCAAATGGTACGGAGGATTTTACAGAAAAGCTTTAGATGCTTTCACTTATTTTTTTGTACAAAATGAAAACTCTAAAAAATTATTACTCCAATTAGGCAAAACCAATGTAGCCGTTTCTGGAGATACGCGTTTTGACAGGGTTGCTGCTATTTTAGAAAAAAACAATGCTTTGGATTTTATCGCCAATTTTAAAAACGATACTTTAACAATCGTTATTGGCAGTTCTTGGCCAAAAGACGAACATTTAATAGTTGATTTTATTAACTCCAACAATTATAATGTCAAATTTATAATTGCGCCTCATAATATAAAAGAAGAACAGATTCAACAGCTGAAAAACAGCATTACTAGAAAAACGATACTTTTTTCTGAAAAGGAAAATGCAGCTCTTGCCGAATATGATGTTCTGATCATTAACACCATTGGTATCCTGACCAAAATCTACAGTTATGCAGATATTGCTTATGTTGGCGGTGGCTTTGGAAATCCTGGAGTACATAACATCCTTGAACCTGCGACTTTTGGTGTTCCAATAGTGATTGGACCAAACTATTCTCATTTTGCCGAAGCAACTGCTTTAGTGAATCTGGAAGGCTGTACTTCCGTTTCCAATAAAAAGGAGTTGGATGCTGCTTTTACAAACTTAATTCTAAATGAGGTGGAAAGACAGGAAAAAGGGCATATTTGCAGCACTTTTGTACAAATGAATAAAGGCGCAACAAATATGATTATGAATACCATTTCAAAATTTGGAACTCATTAACCTTTCAGTATTTACGCTATGTAAGCTAACAATAAAAAATAATTTACACCAATATTCCATCATTAATTTTTTTTTAACAGGAACAAAACTGGACTGCTATTAGTTAAAATCGAATTACTTAAAAAGTCTGTAAGAGTATTACCCATTAAATTTGCACTATATTTTTCACACAATTGTTCTTGTGGCATAATAGTTGTTGCAAATGGGAATGTTGGACTTAAATATTATTTTAAAAAAAAAAATAAAAAAATATTTTACATATTAAAAAATTTATATCTTTGCCACGAATTAATAATTAACCTTTTATATTAAATTAAGATGAAAAAAGTATTTTTAAGTTTAGCTGTTGTTGCTGTTTTGACTGTTGTATCATGTAAAAAAGCTGATGCTCCTGCTGAGGACGCTGCTGCTGTAGTTGATTCTGCTGCTGCTGTTGTTGATTCTGCTGCTGCTGTAGTTGATTCTGCTGCTGTTGTTGTTGATTCTGCTGCTGCTGTTGCTACTGATGCTGCTGCTACTGCTACTGAAGCTGCAAAAAAATAATTAGAATTTAAATTCTAAAAATTTTAAAGCCATCCGCTATGCGAGATGGCTTTTTTAATTTATAACATCCCCATCTTTCAAGAAACTGAATTACAAATAAAAAAAGAGAGCAATTGTAGGTAGGTACAATTGCTCTCTTTTTTTATTTGTAATTCAGTTTTTTTCAATCTTAATCACTGAAAACAAAATCATTTGCAGAGAAATCTAATGTTTCCGACATTGATCCATATCGTACAATTTCATCAATTCCTTTTTGAAGTCTTAATGAAGTGGTGTATTTTCTACTTGTTGCAAAATGATTACCTCCTAACATCAATTTAAAAAAGTACTTCCCATTGGAAGACTTAAACTTTAAAAAGTCAGCCGATCCAATACCTGCTTTTAACTTTTCAATATCTTCTTCACATTCAAACTTAAGTTCATAACTTAAACTTGTAAAAATAATTTTCCCCTTTCTTGAAGTAAAAACAAATTTATACTCTTCATTATATCTTTTACTTATTACAAAAGCTCCCATACTATACCTTGAAATGAATTGCATCATTAAAGTTAAAACTGAAATGATTATATTTTTAAATTACATAAACACTAAAAGCACTGCACTTTTAAGTACTTGTAATTAACACTATAAAAATCTAAATGGATTTATTTTAAAATAAAAAAAGCTCCAAACATAGTTTGAAGCTTTTTTAGTACTCAGAGCGGGACTTGAACCCGCACGAACATTGCTGTTCACTGGATTTTAAGTCCAGCGTGTCTACCAATTTCACCATCCGAGCATTATGTGGTGTTGGAGCGAAAAACGGGGCTCGAACCCGCGACCTCGACCTTGGCAAGGTCGCGCTCTACCAACTGAGCTATTTTCGCATTTTCAATTCTTAGAAAGAACCGCGATACTTGTCCTGTATTGCGGATGCAAATTTAGGACATTTATTGAATTAAACAAGCCTTTTTTATAAAAAATTTACATATAAAAGTTAACGTTCTGATAACCTAAACATTAAAATAAATAAAATTATTTTCTAGTCAACATTCTTTTAATTTCATTGAGTTTCATCAATGCTTCCATAGGTGTAATGGTATTTATATCTAAATTGAGAATCTCTTCTTTGATTTCCTCCAATAAAGGATCGTCCAGATTGAAAAAACTCATTTGCATTTCGTCTTTCGCAGCTTTTATTCCGTTCAGCGCATCGCTAGAATGATTCTTTTCTAATTTTTTCAAAAGCTTTTGTGCTTTCAGAATTACGATTTGTGGCATTCCAGCCATTTTCGCCACGTGTATTCCAAAACTATGCGCACTTCCGCCTTTTACCAGTTTTCGAATGAAAAGCACCGTATCTTTCAATTCTTTGACAGCCACATTATAATTCTGAATTCTAGGCAGTGATTCACTCATTTCATTCAACTCATGATAATGCGTTGCAAATAATGTTTTAGGCTTAGAAGGATGTTCGTGTAAGAACTCTGCAATAGCCCATGCGATTGAAATCCCATCATACGTGCTGGTTCCTCTCCCAATTTCATCTAAGAGCACTAAACTCCTATCAGAAATATTATTCAAAATGGAAGCTGTTTCATTCATTTCGACCATAAAAGTGGATTCACCCATCGAAATATTATCGCTAGCTCCTACTCTTGTGAATATTTTATCAATAATACCCATTCTCACGCTATCTGCGGGAACAAAACTTCCCATTTGAGCCAAGAGCACAATTAAAGCAGTTTGACGCAAAATAGCCGATTTACCAGACATATTGGGTCCAGTAATCATTATCAACTGTTGCGTTTCTCTATCCAAGAAAACATCATTGGCAATATAAGGCATACCAACCGGCAGTTGTTTTTCGATAACAGGATGTCTTCCGTTTTTAATTTCCAGTTCGAATGTCTCGTCTAATTCTGGACAAACATATTTATTTTCGATAGCCAATTGAGTGAAAGAGCACAAACAATCCAGTTGTGCAACCAAATTAGCATTCATTTGAACCGGTTTGATATAAGTGGCAATCCAACTGACTAATTGTTCGAATAACTCTACTTCTATTTTATGAATTTTTTCTTCGGCACCAAGGATTTTGGTTTCATATTCTTTTAATTCCTCAGTAATATAACGTTCCGCATTGACCAAGGTTTGCTTTCGAATCCATTCCGAAGGAACTTTATCTTTATGCAAGTTTCTAACTTCGATGTAATATCCAAAAACATTATTAAAAGATATTTTCAAAGAAGAAATACCTGTCAATTGTGATTCCCGTTTTTCAATTCCTTCCAAAAATTCTTTACCAGAAGTTGATATTGCTCGCAGATCATCTAATTCTGCATTGATTCCTTTAGCAATAGCATTTCCTTTGGCAATAGCCACGGGAGCATCCTGATTTAAAACCGTTTTTATTTTTTCCCGCAATAATTCGCAGCTATGCAAACTGTCACCAATCACTTTTACTGCTTCTTGCGGACTTTCCAAGGCCAGCGTTTTTATTGGAATAATAGCATCCAATGATTCTTTCAAATAAACTACTTCCCGAGGCGATACTTTTCCGGCAGCAATTTTCGAAATCAAACGTTCTAAATCCGAAATCTGTTTGATTTGCTTTTGAATATTTTTTAAAACGTCTTGATTGTCTTTCAAGTAAGAAACTACCTGATGACGGCTTTTTATTTTAGTACTGTCTTTCAAAGGAAGCGCCAACCATCGTTTTAACAATCGTCCGCCCATTGGCGAAAGCGTTTTGTCAATAACATCGAGAAGCGTAACCGCATTTGGATTATAACTATGGTACAATTCCAAGTTACGAATCGTAAATCGATCCATCCAAACGTAAGCATCTTCGGCGATACGCTGAATTGCGGTGATATGTTGAACTCTATTGTGTTGCGTTTCGGATAAATAATACAAAATGGCTCCCGAAGCAATAATTCCTTCTTTCAATTCTTCGATTCCAAATCCTTTCAAGGAAATAGTTTGAAAATGCTTGGTTAAGGTTTCGAATGCATAATCTTCTTTGTAAATCCAGTCTTCCAGATAAAAGCTATGATAGTCATCCCCGAAAATTTCTCGAAAATCATTTTTATTATTTTTTGGAATCAGAACCTCACTTGGATTAAAATTCTGTAACAACTTATCAATATATTCTGCATTCCCTTGCGCTGTTAAAAATTCTCCTGTTGAAACATCCAAGAACGAAATCCCTATTGATTTATTTGCAAAGAAAACAGAAGCTAAAAAATTATTGGTTTTAGATTGTAAAACCTCATCGTTCATAGAAACACCCGGAGTTACAAGTTCAGTAACACCCCGTTTCACAATCGTTTTTGTCATTTTTGGATCTTCGAGTTGATCGCAAATCGCCACTCGAAGCCCTGCTTTGACCAGTTTTGGCAAATAGGTATTCAAAGAATGATGCGGAAAACCTGCAAGAGCTGTTTCGGTCTCGGAACCTGCTCCACGTTTGGTTAATACAATTCCTAAAATTTTTGAAGCCCTTACAGCATCCTCTCCAAAAGTTTCATAAAAATCTCCTACTCGAAACAACAAACACGCATCAGGATATTTCCTTTTGATCTCGTTGTACTGCTTCATTAATGGCGTTTCCTTAACCGTTTTATCTTTAGATGCCAAGTTATTTTATATTTAATAAATGAAAAAAAAATGTGTCAGCGAATTTATATATTTTATAGCGAATAACTATCACTTCAAAAATTAAAATATTTTTAAGGAAAATTTAAGATGTAATTTCTATTTTTTCTATAGATTTGTGTTTAATTCTTAAATTAAAACTGACATGAAAAAAATAGTTACTCTAGCGATGCTAGTAGTTTTAGGAGTCACAGCTTCTAATGCACAAGAAACATCAAAGGTTACAAAAAAAAAAGCTACAACTACTAAAGTAAGTGGCGCTGGAATGGTTTTTGTAAACGAAGTTATTGATTACGGGACTATTGCACATAATGCAGATGGAAAACGTGAGTTTGTTTTTACTAATAATGGTACCAAACCATTAATTATTACAAATGCCCAAGGTTCTTGTGGTTGCACAGTACCAACGAGCCCAAAAGAACCAATTGCACCGGGTGCAAAAGGAGTTATTGGTGTAAAATATGCTACTGATAGAGTTGGTGCATTTACAAAAACGGTAACAATTACTTCAAATGCTGAAGGACAACCTACTAAAGTACTTACAATAAAAGGAACTGTTTTAGCAGATAACGCAAAGAGCTAAATTCTAAATTAATTATAACAAAAAAGCTTCCCTAATTTCGGAAGCTTTTTTTATTAAAACAAACCTAAAAATATATGAGAAAACTGGAAAACAGCGAACTCGAAAGAAAATCCATTGAAGCTTTTAAAGAATCCGAAAAAACACCCCTCATTTTGGTGTTAGATGATATTCGTAGTTTGCATAATATTGGTTCCGTATTTAGAACTGCCGATGCTTTTTTAATAGAAAAAATATATCTGTGCGGTATCACTGCAACACCTCCAAACAAAGAAATTCATAAAACAGCACTTGGCGCAACTGAAACCGTAGCTTGGGAACATAATAACAGCGTTCTTGAAGTTATTGAAAAATTAAAAAAAGAAAATATTACCACACTTGCAATCGAACAAGTAGAAAGCGCTGTTTTTCTTCAAAATTTTGAAGTTGAAAAGGAGAAAAAATATGCTTTAGTTTTTGGAAATGAAGTATACGGCGTTTCTCAAGAAGCAGTTGCACTATGCGATGGCTGTATTGAAATCCCACAATTAGGAACCAAACATTCTTTAAATATCTCAGTAAGTGCAGGCATTGTAGTCTGGGATTTGTTTCAAAAATTAAACTGGCCAAAATAATTTTTTTTTAAAATAAGAATAGCAATACTTTTATCGCATGAGAATTTATCATTTTTTGAAAATAACTTTAGCTTTTTTATTTATTTCGAATGTGACTTACGCAACAATTCTATTTTATCCTATAAAAAAAGACACCATAACAGCACCTAATCAAGTTATTTATTTATTGTTTCATTCGGAAACTAAAAACAAGTTTGCCATAGCTATTACACCGCCCGTAATTAAAGCTACTGGAAATCAAATATATTGCCCCGGTTCTTCAATAAAAATTGTAGAAAATATAACAATAGCAAACGATCCAATTGAACCTAGTACTGATGCCATTTATATTCAAATTTCTTCAGGTTATGTAAACGGACAAGACCAATTATCTTTTTCAGACGCATATAATATTACATCGAGTTGGGATTTTACAACTGGAAAGCTAAAACTATACAGCCCAACTGGAATAAAAGTAGCTTATACTGATTTTGTAAATGCCATAAAAGAAGTTGAATTTAGTAATTCATCAGCTTCTCCTTCAGGCATTCGAAATTTCTCAATCACAATAGGACAAGCAAATTATTTACCTAGAAACAAACATTTTTACGAATATATTTATAACCCAGGAATCAGTTGGACAGAAGCAAAATTAGCTACGGAAACAAAGATTTATTATGGGTTAAAAGGTTATTTAGCCACTCTGACAGCGGCTGATGAAGCCCAATTGGCAGGAGCTCAGGCGGCTGGAAACGGCTGGATTGGAGGCAGTGATACCGAAACAGAAGGCGTCTGGAAATGGGCTACAGGGCCGGAGACAGGAATGGTAATGTCTTATACAAATTGGAATGCTGGTGAACCAAACAACAGTAATGGTAATGAACATTATGCACACGTTAAAGCACCTGGAGTATCTGGAATTCCAGGATCATGGAACGATCTGCAATTAAATGGAGATTCAACTGGAGATTATCAATCAAAGGGATATATTGTAGAATATGGCGGAATGGTGCCAAATGATGTTGAAAATCTTCAAATTTCAGCTAGTACAACTATAATAATTCCTCAAATTACTTCTACTACACCAGCTTCAAGATGTGATTCAGGCACAGTTACGCTTCAAGCAACCGCTTCTAACGGTAGCGTAAACTGGTATGGTGCGGCAAGTGGTGGAACTTCATTAACAACTGGAAACACTTATACAACACCATTATTAACAGCCACAACAACTTATTATGTTGATGCCGGATGCACAACATCAAGAACTGCAGTTACAGCAACCATATACACAATTCCAACTATAATAGCTACCAATTCCCCCGTTTCCAGATGTGGAGCAGGAACCGTAACACTAGAAGCAATCGCTTCGACTGGAAATATAAACTGGTATTCTAGTCTAACCGGCAGCACTATCATAGGAACTGGGACAAGTCTGACTCTACCCAATGTTACTCAAAACACAACATTTTACGGAGAAGCCATAAATAACGGATGCACTAATGGTAATCGGATTTCGGTTGAAGTTAATGTTTATACTCCACCAGTTGTTATGGATCAGGAATTAACACTATGCAAATCCAGTACACTAACACTTGATGCACAAATTCCTAATATGACTTATTTATGGTCCACTGGTGAAACAACTCAAAAAATTGTCGTTTCTACGCCAGGAACCTATACTATAAATGTAACAAGCCCAGCTCCCGAAAACTGCACTAGTACAAAAAAAATCACTGTTATTGAACTCAACACCCCCGAAATAGACCGAATTGACGTCAATAAAAGTACCGTTGTCATTTATTTAAAACAAGAAGAAGTTTATTTTGAATATTCCGTTGACGGAATCAATTACCAAAGTTCAAATGTGTTTTTTAATGTGCCAAGTGGATTGCAAACTGCCTATGTAAGGGAAATAAACTATTGCGGTTACGACGCAGAAAATTTTATTGTTCTTATTATCCCTAAATTTTTCACCCCAAACAACGATACTTATAATGATTTTTGGGAAGTAAAAGGATTAATTAATTACCCTGAAGCCGAAGTGACCATATTTGACCGATATGGAAAAATGATTACCCAATTAAATGCATCAAAACTAACTTGGGACGGAACATTGAATAAAAATCTATTGCCCGCATCCGATTATTGGTATATCTTAAAAATAGACAATACCAAACCCGAAGTAAGAGGTCATTTTTCACTTAAAAGATAGTTTTGTAAATTACCTAATTTTCTGCTGAATTTCATTTAAAACATACAGATAATCTTCCTGGTTTTTTACAAAATCCCGATTAGAGACATCAATAATCAGAACATTCAGTTCCGTTTGTGATTTAATGTAATCAAGATATCCGTTATTAATTTTATCTAAATATTCTGCCGGGATTTTTTGCTCATAGCTTCTGCCCCTTTTCTTAATGTTTTGTAATAAGCGTTCTGAATTTTGGTACAAATAAATATACAAATCTGGTTTCGGCATTTCTCTGTAAATGATATCAAACAAATTTCGATACAAACGGTATTCGTCTTCAGCGAGTGTTATTTTGGCAAAAATTAAAGATTTAAAAATATGATAATCAGCCACTAAAAAATCTTTAAATAAATCAAATTGCGATAAATCATCTGATAATTGCTGGTATCTGTCGGCGAGAAATGACATTTCCAATGGAAACGCATAACGGTTTTGATCTTTATAAAATTTAGGTAAAAAAGGATTGTCTGCAAAACGTTCCAATACGGTTTTAGCATTAAAATCCTCAGCAATTTTCATAGCCAAAGTTGTCTTTCCTGCTCCAATATTCCCCTCAAAAGCAACATAATTAAATTGCTCCAAAGCAATACTTTGAAGAGGATTTTCTAAATCTTGTACAACTTCACAAACGCTTAGATCCGGAGAGGCTTCAAGCAACTCCGAAATTGTTTTTTTTAAAACAGGATGCTTCCAGTCTAAATTCAAATCTTGTATTGGCAACAAAACAAATTTTCTGTTTTGCATTAATGGATGAGGAATTTGGAGTTTTTCAGAATTAATAATTGCTGAATCGAAAGTGATTAAGTCAATGTCTATAATTCGAGATTGGTATCCTAATTCTTCTCTGCGAATACGCCCCAATCTTTTTTCAATTTTCAAAACCTGAGACAGAATTTTATTTGCCGAGCTAAAAGTGTGAATTACCAATGCGCAATTATAAAATGCACTACTGTCAAAACCCCAAGACGGCGTTTCATATAGTTTTGAAACTTTGATTACCGTTCCCACTTCTTGGTGTATCAATTGCAAGCAACGCTCGATGTTTTCCAATCGGTTTCCTTGGTTACTTCCTATCGCTAAAATAACTTGATGTTGTGATTTCATATTAAGCACAAATTAACTAAAAGAATTTTAGAATAGAAGTATCTTTGCAAAGAGTGTTGATAACTAAATTTAGATTTTACAAAATTAAATCTGTAACAATTCAACCTCTTTTTAGACTTATTAAAAAAATACAATTATGAAGTTTTTAGGAAATGTGTTGGCAACCATTATAGGTATTTTCATCTTTTTTATGTTATTCTTTTTTGGGATACTAATTATTGGAGCCATTTTTGGAGGCGAATCCGAAGGTGTAACCGTAAAGAACAATTCAGTTATCGAACTGGACTTAGAAAACATAAAAAACGACTACGCCGGTAAATACAAAGACCCTTGGATGGAGTTATTTTCCGATGGCAAAAACATAGGTCTTTCGGACATTATCAATGCAATTGAAGAAGCAAAAACTGACGATGACATCAAAGGAATCTCGATTTTGAATACCGATTCTTCACTGGGAATGGCACAAAGCAAAGCATTACGAGATGCATTAGAAAGCTTTAAAAAATCAGGAAAATTTGTAATGGCTTATGCCAATTCATATTCGCAAAAAGAATATTATTTAAACTCCGTTGCTAATCCCATTTATTTGAACCCGGTTGGAGAAATGGATTTTAAAGGATTGTCTTCAGAAATTATGTTTTTTAAAGATTTTCAGGAAAAATCTGGAGTAAAAATGGAGGTGATACGCCACGGAAAATACAAAAGTGCCGTAGAACCTTTTTTAGAAAACAAAATGAGTGATGCTAATAGAGAACAAATCTCAGCATTATTGAATGCCGTGTGGAACTCCGTTACAACCGATATTTCTAAAAGCAGAAACGTATCAATAGCAAAACTAAACGAAATTGCAAACGGGCTTCTAGCCAGAACTCCTGAGATGGCAAAAAAACAAGGATTAGTTGATATTGTGGCATACGAAGATGTGTATCATAATGCAATTAAAAACCTATTAAAAGTAGCCAAAGACGAAGATTACAATAAAGTAACTATTTTGGATTATGCCAAAAAAGTGGCTACTACTTCAAAAATTACTGATGCTAATGACAAAATTGCCATCATATATGCTCAAGGTGAAATTCATAGTGGTGAAGGTGATGTAAACGTTATTGGCGAAGGCTCTATGCGTCGTTCACTTCAGGAAGCCAGAAAAGATAAGAATGTAAAAGCAATTGTGCTTAGAATTAACAGTCCGGGCGGAAATGCTTTGACTTCAGATTTGATTTGGAGAGAAATTGAATTAACTAAAAAAGTAAAACCTGTGGTCGTTTCTATGGGTAATTATGCAGCTTCAGGCGGGTATTATATTGCATGTAACGCGAATAAAATTTTTGCGGAAAACAATACCATTACAGGTTCTATTGGTGTTTTTGGAATATTGCCTAATTTTAGTCAATTGATAAAAAAAATCGGGATAAATGTAGAGCAAGTAAAAACTCATGAAAACGCTGCAAAATATAGCCCTTTTGTTCCATTGGATCAAAAATTAAAAGCAGTTACTCTGGAAGAGGTTGAAAAAATCTACAAAACTTTTGTTACTCACGTTGCCGAAGGACGAAAAATGACATTTGCACAAGTCGATGCTATCGCACAAGGAAGAGTTTGGGCTGGTTCCGAAGCTTTAAAAATTGGGCTTGTAGATAAAATTGGCGGCTTGGATGATGCTATACATGAAGCTGCTGCTTTGGCAAAAACTAAAACATACAGTACTCAAAACTATCCTGAATACGAAAAAGATTTTAATGATGTTTTAGCCCGTCTACCATTTGCAAAATCCAAAGAAACGTTTATTAAAGAAGAAATAGGTGCAGAAAACTATAAAATCATGGAAGGAATAAAAAGATTGCAAGCGCAGACAGGAACTCAAACAATGATGCCTTTTGAAATTAATATCCATTAGAATACAATCATAATTCACTAAAAAATCCGTTTAATCAATTGATTAAACGGATTTTTTTATCCTATAAAGTTAAATTATTGTTTATAAAAAAACTCAGAAAACCACTACATTATAAAAACACTATTTTTGTAAAAAAATACAAGGCACCATTTTTGCTCCGTTTATAGAATCTAAAGAAATTAAATTATGATGAAGAAAATTTTAAAAATCATTGGAATTCTGATTATCCTACTCGCAGCATCTTTATTTGCTGTTCCCTATTTTTTTAAAGATCAAATAAAAGCCAAAATTTCAAAAGCTATCAATGAAAAAGTAGATGCCAAAGTTTCTTTTGCAGATGCTGATTTAAATTTATTCAAAAATTTCCCAAATGCGAATGTAACTTTAGACCAATTGGTCATTATAAACAAGGCTCCTTTTGAAGGAGACACGCTGGTATTGTTAGGCGAATTGAATTTAAAAATGTCTATCAAAGAACTTTTTAAAGGAAAAGAAGAAGTGATAAATATTGACGGAATAACTTCAAAAAATGGATTAATCAATATCATCTTCAATAAAGACGGAATAGGAAATTATGACATTGCTTTGAAAGATGACAAAACCAAAGACGATGGAAAAAGCAGTCCGTTGTCATTAAAAATCCAAGATTATAAAATCGAGAATTTCAAGTTCCGCTACTTTGACGAAAAATCAAAAATCAAAATGGTAATCGACAGCTTAAATCATGAAGGAACTGGAGATTTTGCAGCACAGAAATTAGATTTGGTTACTAAATCTACTGCGAAAATATCTCTCGACATGGATAAAGTCAATTATATGAAAGATATCGCTTTGACTTTAGATGCAGTTTTAGGCATTGATTTAGAAAAAAGTAAATACACTTTCAAACAAAACAAAGCGTTAATCAATCAATTGCCACTAGAATTTGATGGATTTATTCAAATGGTTGAAGCGGGTCAGGAATACGATTTAAAATTTAAAACTCCCACTTCCTCCTTCAAAAATTTCTTGGGTGTTATTCCGGCAGCTTATGCCGCCAGCTTAAATGACGTAAAAACAACCGGCGATTTTACCGTTGTAGGTTTTGCAAAAGGATTATATTCCGACACCACTGTACCAAAATTCAAAATTGAAATTGTCTCCAATAATGCTTCATTTCAATATCTTAATTTACCGAAATCGGTTCAAAATATTGTTATTGATACTAAAATAATAAATGAAACAGGAATTCTGAACGATACTTATGTCAACCTTGATAAACTTTCTTTCAAAATAGACCAGGATGTTTTCAATGCAAAAGCCAATATCAAAAATATAACACAAAATGCAATCGTCGATGCAGCTTTAAAAGGAACCATCAACTTGGCCAATCTTTCCAAAGCTTATCCTATAAAGTTAGACAAACCTTTATCAGGTATTTTAAAAGCAGATGTAACAACGAAATTCGACATGCAATCCGTTGAAAAAAATCAATATGAAAACATTAAAAACGCGGGGACAATGAGTTTATCCGGTTTCAACTATGTGGATGAAAACGGCAAAACAATGAACATTAGCAATGCCTTAGTTCAGTTTAATCCAAGTCAGGTGAATTTGAAAGAACTTAATGCGACAACTGGGAAAAGCGATATAAGTGTAACGGGAGTTTTAGAGAATTTTTACGGTTTTATATTTAGAAACCAAGAATTGAAAGGAAACTTCAACATGAATTCAAATCAATTGGCCGTAGATGATTTTATGACAACCGGGGAAGCCACTAAAACGCAAACTAAAAAAGCGGAAGCCATGAAGATTCCTGCTTTCTTAAATTGTACGCTAACCGCAAAAGCGAATACGGTATTATATGATAATTTAACACTGAAAGACGTTTCGGGAAAACTGATTGTGAAAGACGAAAAAGTGACTTTGCAAAATGTAAAAACCTATATTTTTGGTGGAACAATTGGAGTAAACGGAGCTGTTTCCACAAAAGGAAAAACGCCCATTTTCAATATGGATTTAAATTTAAATCAAGTGGATATTGCACAGTCTTTTACACAACTCGACATGTTGAAAAAAATTGCGCCAATAGCCGGAATCATTAATGGAAAATTGAATTCAACCATCAAATTAAACGGAAATCTTGATGCAACAGAACTAACTCCTGACTTGAAAACACTTACGGGAGATTTATTGGGACAACTGCTTTCAACCACTATAAACTCCAGTAATTCGACTTTGCTGACTGCATTGGGTTCCAACTTGAAGTTCATCGATGTAAGCAAAATCAATCTGAATGATTTAAAAGCAGCGGTGACTTTCAAGGACGGAAAAGTGAATGTAAAACCATTTAACATAAAATACCAAGACATTAAAGCAACAATTGGCGGTTCTCATGGTTTTGACCAAAGTATGAATTACAATATCAAATTTGATGTTCCCGCTAAATACCTTGGTTCAGAAGCGAATGCACTAATTGCAAAATTATCACCAGCTGATGCTGCAAAATTGGAAAATCTCCCTATAAATGCCCTTTTAACCGGAAACTTTACTAATCCAAAAATCACAACTGATATAAAAAGTGCTGTTAACAATCTGACTACTCAATTAGTAAAACAACAAAAAGAACGATTGGTAAAACAAGGAACTTCGGCTTTAACTGATTATATCAATAAAAATAAGAAACCAAGCGATACCACAAAAACTGCTACTCCTACAACCAAGGAAGAAACTACAACTGCAGTGAAAACAAAAGCCGCTGATTTATTAAATGGCTTGTTTAACAAAAAGAAAAAAGTGGAAGAACCTAAGACAACACCTTAAACTGTTTTCCAGACTAAGAAAGCCTAAAAGTTTCAAATCCTTTTAGGCTTTCTTTTTATACATTAATCTTAACCACATATCCTTCGGAACCTCTTATATTGAAAACCGTTCCATCATCAAAAAGCAGATATTGTCCTTTTATTCCGGTAAGTTTTCCTTGAAACTGTGGTGTTTTATCTAAACTCAAACTATTTACTTTATTTGGATATTGTAAAACGGGATAATGCATCTCGTATAAGTCATTCTTTTGCGAATAGAAATACTCCTGAACTTCTGTCGGAATTAAATTTTCTACTTTCAATCTTTCAGCAACTAAATCAATTTGTTCTATGTTGTTGGTCAACATTTTTCGCCAATTGGTTTTATCGGCATAATGATTTTTCAAAGCAACTTCGGTAATTCCGGCTAAATACCGATTCGGAACTTCCACAATAGAAATGGCTTGTGTTGCGCCTTGATCTATCCAACGAGTTGGCACTTGTGTTTTTCTGGTCACTCCCACTTTTACTTCACTAGACAAAGCTAAGTACACAATATGCGGCTGCAACTGAACCTTTTCTTCATAAACCAAATCTCTATCCTGAATTCCAAGATGAGCGGTACTTAATTCGGGTTTCATAATCCAATCTCCAACTGCCGGACTGGAATAAAAACAATCATAGCAAAATCCTTGTCGGAATATTTTTTTCTTCTTTCCGCAATTCAAACATTGATATCCGACAAAATTAATTTCGATATTTTTATTCAACAACTGATTCACATTCAAAAAACTATTCTCAAAAACCAGATAATATTGAATTGGGTTTCCAAATTCAGTTTGCATTTTTGCTAGTACACCTTCGTAAGTCATTCTATTTAAAGTTTCGGATTAACGTTTCAAGTTAAACAAATTTTGTTATTTTTGGTAAAGTTATAACTCGTAATTCATAATTCATAATTTAAAAATGCCACTAACCATAATCAATTCGTTTGCCTCATGGGTTCTGAAACAACGAATCCATCAGATTGAACTTTTCCTAAAATATCCTAATGAAGTTCAGGAAGAATTGCTTATGAATCTAATTCAGCTATCCAAAAATACTGCTTTGGGCAAGCAATATGATTATGCTTCGATAAATTCTTATGTCACCTTCGCAGAGAGAATTCCTATCTCGACTTACGAAGAATTACAACCATTGATTGAAAGAACTCGTAAAGGTGAACAGAATGTTTTTTGGGAAGCACCCATAAAATGGTTTGCTAAATCAAGCGGTACCACGAATGCCAAAAGTAAATTTATTCCGGTAAGCAACGAAGCGCTGGAAGATTGCCATTATAAAGGAAGTAAGGATTTGTTGTGTTTGTATTTAAATAACAACGAAGACTCCGAACTATTTCTTGGAAAAAGTCTACGTCTTGGCGGAAGCTCTCAAATATATGAGGATAACAATACTTTTTTTGGAGATTTATCTGCGATATTAATCGAAAACATGCCCATTTGGGCTGAATTCAGCAGTACGCCAAGCAATAAAATTTCACTAATGAGTGAATGGGAAACAAAAATTACTGCTATTATAAATGAAACAAAAAACGAAAATGTAACCAGTTTTGCAGGAGTTCCTTCGTGGATGTTAGTTTTAATGAATAAAATGCTGGAGGAAACCGGAAAAGGAAATTTATTGGAAATTTGGCCTAATTTGGAAGTGTACTTTCACGGCGGTGTAAATTTTGAACCCTATCGAGACCAATATAAAAAAATACTACCCAAAAAAGATTTTAAATTTTACGAAATATACAATGCCTCCGAAGGTTTTTTTGCTATTCAAGACCTCAATAATTCGAGCGATTTATTATTGATGCTGGATTATGGAATTTTCTATGAATTTATCCCAATGGATACTTTTGGAACACCAGATCAAAAAATAATTCGTTTAGCAGATGTGGAGCTTTTCAAAAATTATGCATTAGTGATTACTACAAATTCCGGTTTATGGCGTTATTTGATAGGAGACACGGTTCGTTTCACCTCATTGAATCCATATCGAATTCGGGTTACGGGTAGAACCAAACATCACATTAATGTTTTTGGAGAAGAATTAATGGTCGAAAATACGGATCAGGCTATTGCCAAAGCCTGTAAAATGACTCAAATGGAAGTCGTTGAATATACCGTTGCTCCTGTATTTATGAATGGAAAAGAAAAAGGCGCTCACGAATGGATGATTGAATTTAAAGACAATCCTGCTGATGTATCCCAATTTCAAAAAGCATTGGATGAATCCATACAATCCCTAAATTCTGATTACGAAGCGAAACGGTACAATAACATGACGTTAAATCCGTTAGTAATTAATGTAGCCCGAAAAAATTTGTTTTATGACTGGCTAAAAGGAAAAAATAAACTGGGTGGACAACATAAAATTCCAAGATTATCAAACCAAAGAGATTATCTGGAACAATTGAAAAGCATGCAGTTTCAAACAGTATAAAAAAACAGGAAGATGAAAAACACCTTCTACATCTTGATAACGCTAGTTTTTCTGAGTTCCTGCGGACCACACAGAATGCGTTGTGGAGCCAGAGGAATTTGTAAATCTCCCGAAAAACAAACATTGGAAAATCCTGAAAAAGTATCTACCATTAAGGTATAAAAAAAGACTGTCCGAAAAGTAATTTTAGACAGCCTCTTTTTGTATTATCATTTGCACTATTTACTCCTCATCCATCATATCAATATGCCTGTCGTGGTAGCCTAACAGGTATAAAACACCGTCGAGACCCAGGCTAGAGATTGAAGTAGCTGCATTTTCTTTGACTGTTGGTTTGGCATGAAAAGCAATTCCTAAACCGGCCAGGTTCAACATAGGTAAATCATTTGCACCATCACCCACAGCAATGGTTTGATTGATATTTATGCCTTCTTTTTCCGCAATAGCTTTTAGATATTCGGCTTTCTTTTGTCCATCAACAATTTCACCCAAATATTTACCTGTCAATTTACCGTCTTTAATCTCCAATTCATTAGCGTGAACGTAATCAATCCCTAATTCCTTTTGTAAATAATTACCAAAGTAGGTAAATCCTCCTGATAAAATAGCGGTTTTATATCCGTAATATTTTAAGGCCTTCATCAAGCGATGTGCCCCTTGTGTTATGGGCAGATTTTCAGCGACTGTTTGTAGCACATCTTCACTTAAGCCTTCTAACAAAGCCATACGTTGTTTGAAGCTTTCACTAAAATCAATTTCGCCATTCATAGCCGATTCAGTAATGGCTCTGACTTGTTCGCCTACACCCGCTAATTCAGCTAATTCATCAATTACTTCCGTTTGAATTAAGGTAGAATCCATATCAAAACACACCAAACGTCTGTTTCTTCTATACATATTGTCTTCTTGAAAAGAGATATCCACATCTAAAGTTCTGGAAATTTCCATAAAACTAGCAGTCATCGACGTTTTATCCACAATATTACCCGTTACGGATAATTGTACGCAAGAACGAGGATATTCTTCTTTTTCAACCACAGAAATTCTACCAGTTAATCTTATGATAGAATCTATATTCAAATTTTGGTCCGACATTATTTTGGTCACAGCCGCCAATTGTACAGCTGTCAATGTTTCTCCCAAAACATTGATGATGTAGCGTTGTTTGCGTTGTGCTTTTACCCAAATTTCGTAATCCGGAATAGAAATTGGACTAAAGTTAACTTTAATCCCCAATTCATAAGCTTTGAACAATAAATCTTTCAAAACAGGTGCCGAACTTGACCCTGCTTGTATTTCAAATAAAATCCCCAAAGACAGCGTATCATGGATATCGGCTTGACCAATATCTAAAATAATGGCATCATAAGTCGCTAATATGGATGTTAAACCAGCTGTTACTCCAGGTTTATCCTGACCAGAAACTTTTAACAAAATAATCTCTTTATCTTCTACTGCCATTTTTATTACTATTGATTTACAAGGGGCAAAAATCGGCAATCTATTGCTTATAAAAAAGAATATCCCGTATTTTTTCACAAAGAGAAAATGGAAGTTTGAATTTCTTATGTCATTTTTAATTCTCTAAATTAATCATTAGCTACAAAAAAAAACCTGCTCCAATAAATGAACAGGTTTAGTATTACCCTTTGTCAAAGTTTTAAACTTTGACAAAGGTATTTTTATTAAAACTTTAAGATGCAATCTCCAATCGCTTCAATAAATTTTATTCAAGGTTTTTTTTACATAATCCACGTTGATTTCTACTATTGTAGCATCAGAACTTCGCAATTCAAACATCGCATCCGTTAAGATCGCTTCGCATAAAGAATGCAATCCCAGAGCAAACTAAAATTTGTTTTAACGATAATTATTTTTCATTTTCATCAAAATTCATCATCCAATTGATTCCAAATTTATCTGCAAACATTCCAAAATAAGCGCCCCAAAAGGTTTGATTCATTGGCATAGTTACCGTTCCTCCTGCCGAAAGTCCGTTAAACAATTTGTCGGCTTCTTCTTTGCTCTTAGCATTGATTGAAAGTGAAACGTTTTGTCCAAAAGCAACTTCTCCACTTGCCGAATTACTGTCGCTTCCCATCAGGATTGATCCATCACCGATTGGCAAAGTAACATGCATAATTTTATTTCCCTCTGCTTCAGAAAGCACGGGATTCCCTTCTGCCGGTGGCATGTCTTTAAATTTTCCAATATAAGGGAACTCCCCACCAAATACAGATTGATAAAATAGAAATGCTTCTTCGCAATTTCCATTAAAAATTAAATACGGATTAATTGATGCCATAATTCTATTTTAAGATTAATATCTTATTTTTCCTCTGAAAGTTTCTTTACCAAATCTAAGCCTTTTGGCAATGTAGTTTTGAAATAATCGACATGCTTTTCTACTGAATCCATTTTAACCTCTAAAACAGTCGAACCATTATTTTCAGTCAATTGATACGTTTCCATAGCACCAGCCCATTCTTGAGTTACATCATCAACAGGCATTTCCTTAAAGTTTTTGATTTCACCCAAATGTTTAAAAGCAATATATTCATTATCCATTTTCTTGTAAATAATACTATTCATCCCGTCCCCATTTGGAGATAAAAAATGAATTTTACTGCCTTCTTTCCAATCACTTACTGCATAACTCCCTTCACAAAAAACGGATGTCCATTGTTTGTATGTTTCTTCATTCCATAAAACGTCCCAAACTTTTTCTTTTGGAGCATTTATCTCGATTTTAAATTCCAGTGTTGTCATTTTGTGTTTTTTTAGATTAACTTGCAACCTACTGTTTTGGTACTTTACTAAAATCCATATATAACATATTCCAGCGATGTCCGTCTAAGTCCGCAAAGCCACAACCGTACATCCAACCTTGAATTTCGGCTGGTTTGTCGAAAACTGTACCTCCGGCTTCTTCTACTTTCTTTGCGAATTCATCCACTTCTTCTCTACTTTCTGCATCAATAGAAATTAGAATTTCTGAGCTTGATTTAGTATCTGTAATTTTATTTTGCACAAAACCTTCAAACATCGATTCCTCAAAAAGCATGACCGCAAAATTAGTAGCTCCAACTGACAGACATGTTGATTGCGGAGTAGCGTATTGTTCATTAAAAGAAAAACCTATTTTAGCGAAAAACTCTTTTGATTTCGCCACCTCTTTTACCGGCAAATTAAGCCATATTTGCTTTGTCATAATATTATTTTTAGGGTCAAATTTTCAATTATAAATTTACAAAAATATTTAAACTTCGTTTTGATTTTATAATCAAAAAAGGACTTTGAAGAATTAACAGAAAATAATTCATAAAAAAAACCTGCTCAAATAAAATGAACAGGTTTAGTATTACCCTTTGTCAAAGTTTTAAACTTTGACAAAGGTATTATCTTAAAACTTTAAGAAGCAATCTCCAGTCGCTTCAATAAGTTTTTATTCAAGGTTTCTTTTGCATAATCCATGTCGATTTCTAAAATTTTAGTATCAGAACTTGGCAATTCATACATGGCATCAGTTAAGACTGCTTCGCATAAAGAACGCAATCCACGAGCACCTAATTTGTATTCTAAAGCTTTATCAACAATAAAATCCAATGCTTCATTTGTAATGATAAATTCAACATCGTCCATTAAAAATAATTTCTCGTATTGTTTGATTAACGCATTTTTAGGTTGAGTCAAAATCGCACGCAAAGTTTCTCTGTCTAAAGGATCCATGTGTGTCAATACTGGCAAACGACCAATAATCTCCGGAATCAATCCAAAATCTTTGATATCCTTTGGGATAATGTATTGCAACAAATTGTCTTTGTCAATATTATCTACATTTTTAGAAGTACTATAACCAACGGCTTGACGATTCAATCGTTTTGAAATAATACGTTCGATTCCATCAAAAGCACCACCGGCAATAAACAAAATGTTCTGTGTATTCACCTCAACAAATTTTTGGTCTGGGTGTTTACGCCCTCCTTTTGGTGGCACATTCACAACGGTTCCTTCCAATAATTTCAATAATGCTTGTTGCACACCTTCCCCAGAAACATCACGCGTAATAGACGGATTGTCACTTTTACGTGCAATTTTATCTATTTCGTCAATGAATACAATTCCGCGTTCGGCTTTCGCAACATCATAATCAGCAGCTTGTAAAAGACGAGTCAAAATACTTTCGACATCTTCCCCAACATAACCTGCTTCTGTTAAAACTGTCGCATCAACAATAGCTAAAGGCACATCCAACATTTTTGCAATGGTTTTAGCAACCAATGTTTTTCCTGTTCCTGTTTGTCCCACCATGATGATGTTACTTTTTTCAATCTCAACCTCATCGTCCAGTTGCTGTTGCATCAAACGTTTGTAGTGATTGTAAACTGCAACCGACATTACTTTTTTAGTTTGGTCCTGTCCAATTACATATTGATCCAAGAACGCTCTGATTTCTTTTGGTTTCTTCAAAATCAAATCTCCAACCAGTTTTGAACTTCCGCTAGATTTCAATTCTTCTAAAACAATTCCATGCGCCTGTTCGATACATTTATCACAAATATGTGCATTGATACCAGCAATCAACAAATTGGTTTCTGGCTTCTTTCTTCCACAAAACGAACACTCTAATACTACTTTTGCCATCTTCTTCAGTTAGCAGTGGTCAGTGGTCAGTAGTCAGTGGCAGCGGTCAGTCATCGTAGTTCGGCAATCAGCATTATAATAAAAAACTGAAAACTGAAAACTATCTAACTGAAACTGATTACTGAATACTGAACACTGAACACTAAATTTATCCTCTTACTAAAACTTCATCAATCATTCCGTATACCTTTGCTTCTTCGGCAATCATCCAGTAATCACGCTCACTATCAGCATGAACTTTCTCGAATGTTTGTCCTGAATGATGAGAAATGATTTTATACAACTCATCTTTTAGTTTCAACATTTCGCGAAGGTTGATTTCCATATCGGTAGCAACTCCTTGTGCACCACCCGATGGTTGGTGAATCATTACTCTTGAATGCGGCAAAGCCGAACGTTTTCCTGCAGTTCCTGCACATAATAAAACGGCACCCATTGATGCTGCCATACCCGTACAAATAGTTGCTACATCTGGTTTGATGTATTGCATCGTGTCATAAATCCCCAATCCTGCGTAAACGCTTCCTCCGGGAGAATTCAAATAAATTTGAATGTCTTTTGAAGCATCAGCGCTTTCAAGAAACAACAACTGTGCTTGAACGATGTTTGCAATTTGGTCATCAATTCCTGTCCCCAAGAATATAATTCTGTCCATCATCAGCCTGGAGAAAACGTCTAATTGTGAAATATTCAACTGACGCTCCTCGATGATATATGGAGTCATGTTTTTAGGAGTCATTGCGCCTACGATTTTATCGTAATACATTGAGTTTACGCCGTGGTCCTTTGTAGCAAATTTTTTAAATTCTTTACCGTAGTTCATGTTTAAAAGTTTAAAGTTTAAAGTTTAAGGTTGCTCAACTTTGAACTTTAAACCTTAAACCAATAAAAATAAAGAGCGTCAAAAAAAAATATCCTTTTGACGCTCAAATATACTTATTTTTTTAGAAATTATTCTCCGTATGAAGCGGCAATAAATTCTTCGTAAGTTACTTCTTTAGTAGTAGGATTTGCTTTCTCTTTGAACAATTCCAATAATTTCTCCGCAACAACTTGGTCCGAAAGTCTTTTTACTTCGTCTTGGTTTGACAAAACTCTTGCAACAATTCCCTGAACTTCTTCGTCAGTAGGATTTGTTTGCCCGAATTGAGCCATTTGTTGTCTGATTGATTTTGTAGTAAATGATTTCAAATCTTCAAAAGTAATTTTGATATCACTTGAAGCCATTGCTCTACCTTCGATTAACTGAAAACGCAATCCTCTTTCAGATCTTGCATATTCTACTTCAGCTTCTTCAGGAGACAATTTTTTATCTCCAACCGTTTGCAACCATTTTTTCAAGAATTCAGATGGCAAGTCGAATTTTGTGTTTTCGATCAAGAAATCCTGAACATCAGCCAATAATTTTTGGTCTGCTTGTTGAGCAAATTGATTTTCAGCATCTTCTTTGATTTTTGCTTTCAATTCTTCCAGTGAAGCAACAGTTCCTGCTCCAAAAAGTTTATCAAACAATTCTTGGTTCAATTCAGCCAATTCAGCTGTATTGATTGCTTCGATTGTGAAATCTACATCAACTTCTAATCCGTGAACGTCATCATGATTTACTTTCATAACATCCATCAATTGATGATCGTCTTCGAATAAACCTTTAGTGTTTACAGTCACGACATCCCCTACTTTTTTACCGATAAATTTATCAGCAGTAGCTTTGTCTTTGAAAAGATCCAAAGAAATAGTGGGAGCGTTATTAATTCCTTTTTCTTCGTTTGTGAAAGTCCCGGTAATATCCGAACCTGCTTCAACCACATCTTGAGGAATTGCTTTTCCAAATTGTTTTTGGATACGTTCTACTTGACCTTCGATTAATTTATCATCAGCAGAAATTACATATTTTACAATGTCGTTTTTAGCTTCTAAATCCAATTCGAAGTTTGGCACTAAACCAATTTCATATTCAAAAACCAATTCTTCAGTATCCCAAGAAAAATCTTCGTTTACTTTAACAAGTGGCGTTCCAAGAAGGTTTAATCTTTCCGATTGTACGAAACGCTCTAAAGCTAAATCCACAACTTTCTGAACTTCTTCTTGTTTGATGGCGCGACCGTATTGTTTTTCAACAAGATCTTTAGGCACAGCCCCTTTTCTAAATCCTTTAACAGTTGCCAAAGGCATTTTTTCGTTTATTCTTTTTGCTACTTGCCCTTTGTAATCCATATGAACAACTGTCATTACAATTGTCTCAGTTACAGCGTCTGTTGCTACTCTTTTAATATCCATCTTCTTCTTTAATTTACATAATAAAATTGGACTGCAAAATTATAAAATTTTTCCAACCCAAACAAGCTTTTTAGTCCTGAACCTTCGGGATTGAATTTTAGGCGGTTATTTGAAAAAATCCCAAGCCTGAAACGGAAAATAATTTGGGCGTGTCCCTCCGTAAAAACTACGGGTCAGGCTGTACGTTCCCGCTTTTTATCGCCTGCCAAAAAAAGGCAGCCCATAAAAGAGCTCCACTGCCATCCTTCACGCGGCTCGTGGTATTCGACAATAAAAAATTACTTTGAAAATTTGTAATAATTTATTTATATATTTGAAATTAAATAATATATGGCTATTATCGCACACATACACCTAATATGGGTGACTTTGTGTAATTTCGTCACACCTATATACAAGTTGTACGTAATCTTAAAAAAAATCGTAAATGAAAAAACATCTGCTTTTAATCATAATTTTTATTTCTAATTTTATTTTTTCGCAAACACCACATTTAGAAAGAACTATAAATTTAGATATAGAGAAAGGTTTGGTTACTTGCGTTTTTAAAATTTCAAATATTGACAGAAATAATTCTTATTCTATATTACTAAATAGAGGTTTTAATGTGAAATATTTCAAACTTAACAATCAAGTTTTAGATGCAGGCAGAAAACCAAATTATAATTCAATAGAATATGATATTTACAAATCAAATTCAACTGAAACACATACCCTACAAAGAAAACGAAACAGATTTTTATTATAAAACCCAAATAAATTGTAACTATGATCCCTATAAAAATAAATGGATTAATAATAAGAATCATTAGCTTTTTTGTTTTATTCTTTTTGATTTCTTGTGTAGCTAGCAAAAGCAAACTTGCTGAAAGAAACTACTTTAACAAGAATTATTTTTACAATGACTCCCTCAAGGTTGCCATAGATTTTGAAGATGATTTAGAGTTTTCGGACGTTTCTTTTTTGAAAACTAAAGAATACAAACAGTTTTTGAATCTTCATAAACAATTAGTATTTAAAGATTTGTTTTTAGCCGTAAAATCGATTAAAAATGAATATGAATTATCTTTGTTCACTAATAAATTAAAGGATTTTAAAGATACTTTAATAAGTCAAAAAATAGTATTTAAAGATAGCATAAACAATACAATAATTTTTGAAAAACAAAAAGGTTTAAATAAAATTATTGGTTTTTTGAAAAATAAATCAAAAAATAATATTTCAGACTTTTCATTGCAATTAGCCTCAAAAATCAATATGGATTCTGTGGAGAAATGGCAGTTTTCTTCTAAATCAATTTTTGAAAATTATTTTGAAAATACACATCCAAATGACCTACTGGCTCGTAAAAAATTTGACAAACAACCTTTTAAAAATTATAGAAAGGATGAATGGAGATTTGATATTGTAGCGGCTGTTAACTCATTTATTTCAAACAATATAAAATACGATTCAATAATAAAAATATACGAAAAAGTAATTAAAGAGAAATACAATCCATTTATTTCGAATATAGCCGGTAAAGTAACTACTTATAAAAATAATTCGGTTTTTGATAAAATAGCCGAAATTGCTAAAAATAATCAAGTAATAATGCTCAATGAAAATCATTTTTACCCAAACAATCGCATTTTTTCCATGCAGATGCTTAGTGTTTTAAAACAAAATGGTTTTACACATATTTCATTAGAAGCCTTTGACCCACCAGTAGATAGCAAAATGCAATATTCGCCAAAATATGAAGACGGACAATACACCAGCGAGCCTTATTATGCCCATTTTTTAAGAAAAGCCAAAGAACTTGGCCTTGTAATACAAGGTCATGAAAGTTATGGCGGATGTGAAGGTAGAGATAGTAGAGAAATTGGTCAAGCAAAAAACATATATAAAATTTTGAAAGAAAAACCAGCTGCAAAAATTTTTGTTTATGTTGGTTTTGGGCATATAGAAAAAGACACTGTAATTGGTGATAAAAGAAAGAAAATGGCTTTTTATTTTAAAAAGTTATCAGGCATTAACCCTATAACAATCAACCAAACGCTATTACATACTGATAACAAAGAAGATTTATTATTGATAGCTCGCACTATCATAAATGATAGTATTAAGAATGAATCGTCGGCGGATTATTTTTTGGTCAATAATATAAAACCAAATTTAAAACTTATATATCCTAATGCAGTTTTTGTAAAAAGCAAAATTCAGAGTAAAAAATTTAAAAACTACAGAAAGAAAGAGGTATTGGTAGAAATCATAAATTTTGTAGAGTATCATTTATTAAATAAATCGGCAGTACCTATTTCGAGTTTTTTAGCAACTCCAAAAAACAAAGAAATCGATTTTGAATTGCCTATTGGTAAATACCATGTTTATGTAAAAACAACTGATAATACTATTATTTATGATGATAATTTAATTGTAAATTAACTTCTATTATTTACCATCTATATTCCCCCGCTAGCGCGAGCGTCCCGCTCGTGCCCACAAACAAGAGCAGGAAAACAAAAGCTAAATCTTAAAAAAGTCAAATTTTTTCTGCTTATAAAGAAAGATTTAGAAGGAATTTAATTAGTTTTTCAGCTTATAATTGGAGTGGTTTGAGTACTTAAACATAAGCAAATCTATGAGCACAAAATATAAATTTGGAGAAAGTACAGGAGCTTATTTTGTAAGTTTTGCCACAGTAAATTGGATAGATGTATTTACAAGGGATGCGTATTTTGGGAATATCATTGAATCATTGGACTTTTGCAGAAAAAATAAAGCGATGGAAATTTATGGGTATTGCATTATGCCAAGCCATGTTCATTTAATATTTCGCTCAGGAAATGGCGATCCATCAGGATTGATGCGAGATTTCAAAGGATTCACATCAAAAAAAATGCTTCAAACAATCGAAGAAAATGCTCAAGAAAGCCGACGAGAATGGATGCTTTGGATGATGGAACGAGCAGGAAAAAAGAACAGTAATGTAACGTATAGACAGTTTTGGCAACAGGATAATCATCCAATAGAAATTTGGTCGTTGAAGGTTTTTGAACAAAAACTTAATTATATACATCACAATCCCGTCGAATCTGGTTTTGTAACTGACCCAATAGATTGGAAATATAGTAGTGCCAGAAATTATGGAAATAATGATCAAACGATTTTAGAGATAGATTTGAATTGATTTTGATAGTGGGCACGAGCGGGACGCTCGCGCTAGCGGAGGATCGTGCTCCAAACCTCGATCTGTCACTTGAGCTTCTTGCAATTTAATTCCACCTAATGATTTTACAGGATAAATCCAGATTTCTGAAAGTTGTAACATAGCACTATATTTTTCCCAAAATTATAAAAACAAAGTATTCTGTTTTTAATAATTCAAACTCAACCCAAAACCCATTCCCATATCGCTATCATAGTGCGTTCTGATACCAAAGTTTCTTTTGATAATATATTTTAAACTAGCCATATATTCTTTATCCGTATTCCACATTAAATCCATACGTAGTCGTTTAGAAACAGGAATGTCTTTTCGTTCGAATTGCAATCTGAAATTTCCGTCTGTAAATACTTCTGCTTGAGCTTTGATAAGCATTGGCAAGGTATATTCGACTCCGGCACTAAAAACTGCTCGATTGTCTTTGGTGTTTGTTTGACCAAATAGATTTCTTTCCTGTTCGTCTATCCCCATTTTTCTGTAACGCCAATCAAAACCTACAAAAGGCATTATCCATTGCATTTTGTCGATGTATCGCCCTACATGGGTTTCGGTTTCATAACCGTGGTGTTCTTTGTAACCTAAACGCCATTCGGTACCAATACTCCAACGTGTGCTTCCTAACATCACCTCACCATCGTTTCCGTTTGTGGCAAAATCATTTTCAGCCATAAAATGAAACTCTCTATCGTCAGCAAATAATTTTCGTTGTGCCAATTTTGGATTTGGAATTTCGGGATTTGGTGCTTGATTTTCGTAACTAAAAACCCTACCCATTCCACTCATCATATGATACAAAATATGGCAATGAAAAAACCAATCACCACTTGCATTTGCATTAAATTCTAATGTATCTGTTTCCATTGGCATAATGTCAACAATATTTTTTAATGGTGCATGATCGCCTTGTCCATTGAGCAACCTAAAATCGTGACCATGTAAGTGCATTGGGTGTCGCATCATAGAATTATTGTGTAAAACGATACGCACATTTTCCCCTTTTTTAATTAAGATTTTATCGGCTTCCGAAACTACTTTGTTGTCCAAACTCCAAACGTAGCGGCTCATATTTCCTGTTAGTTCAAACTTCAACTCTTTCACCGGCACGTCTTTTGGAAGATTGGTTTTTGTAGGCGATTTAAGCATCGCATAATTCAACGTAACGATATCAGAAAGTGCATTAGAGTCATACATGTTATGGTTTGCATGCGCATCATCCATTTTCATATCGGTTTTTTTAGCCTCCCCTCCTTCGGAGGGGTTGGGGGAGGATATTTCAGGATACATTACCACGTTCATATCCATTTGGTTAAGCGACATCTGCATTCCCATATCGTCCAAATCACCGTTCATTTTCATCATGCCGTTCATCATCTTCATTCCTTCAAAATATTTTAATTTTGGTAGAGGGGAGGCCAATTGCCTGATCCCATTACCCAGATACAGGGATGCCGATTTGGTACGATCCTCCGGTGTAACCAAAAATTCATAGGCCGTATTTTCGGCTGGAATGGTGACGATAACATCATAGGTTTCGGAAACGGCAATAAGTAATCGATCCACTTCAACGGGCTCTACGTCGTTTCCATCGTTTGCCACAACGGCGATTTTGCCACCGGCATAAGTAAGCCAAAAATTAGTTGACGCCCCGCCGTTTGAAATTCTTAAACGGGCTTTATCGCCTGCTTTAAATTGGGAAAGTTGGCTTTCGTTTTTTCCGTTAATTAAAAATTTATCGTAAGCCACATCGCTCACGTCCATGGCATTCATACGTTTCCATTCGTTTGTCAATTTGGTTTTAAAATGCCCGCTTCTTATGGCCTCTGCATAACTTTGGGTTGTTCCTTTTTTAATGGCAAACCAATCAGAAGCATTATGTAGCATTCGGTGTACGTTCTCAGGATTCATATCCGTCCATTCACTTAAAACTAATGGAACGGTTGGCAAATCATCAATACCTTTTCTAAAATCCTCTCCCTCCGCCCTCTCCGAAGGGGAGGGAACTTTTTTGTTCATGATAAAGGAACCATACATACCAATTTGTTCCTGCAGACCGGTATGACTATGGTACCAATGCGTTCCGTGCTGAATGATTGGGAACTTGTACAAATGCGTGGTATGGGGCTTTATGGGCATTTGCGTCAAATTGGGCACGCCATCGTATCGATTAGGTAACATTAGTCCGTGCCAATGCAAGGATGTTTCTTCGTTCAATTCATTGTGCACATAAATTTCAGCGGTATCACCTTCTGTAAATGTAAGTGTTGGCATTGGAATTTGTCCGTTTACGGCAATGGCTCTTTTAGGTTTGCCTGTAAAATTTACAATGGTGTCTCGCACATATAAATCGTATCGAACTGTTCTTGGCGGTGTGTTTTTCCCTATTCTTTTAACAGGTTCCTCTTTCACTTTGATTTTATCTACAGGAACATTTGAATGATTTTGATGCAAATCATCACTTGCAGTTTCCGTTTGAATAACGCTTGTTTTTAAAGGCACTTCTTTTTTCACAACTGCTTTTGGCGCTTGCTTTTTTGGAACGGATTTTTTTACAGGTTTTGCTTTTTCTTTAATTAAATCCATACCGCATTTGGGGCATTTTCCCGGTTTACTTGCATGAATTTCAGGATGCATTACACAGTTATAGGTTGCAGGCTGCACCTGGAAAATTTCCGATTTTTTAGAAATGCTTGTCTCATTCCTATTTTCTGCTTGTGCAAAGGAGTTTATTGCGAGTATAAATACTAATAGTACTGTTTTTTTCATTTTTATATTTGATTTTTTAACAACATTTATCTCCTGCCTGAATTGGAGGACACTTTACAGTTCCATAGCTACAATAAACGCAACAGTCACCCTGTTTTGGTTTTAATACAGTCTTACAATTCTCGCATTCGTAAAAGAATTGACAAGCATCGGCAGGCATTCTTTCGTCTTTTTTACAGCCACAATTTGGACACGTCAACGTTGATTTTAGTTCTACTGAATTACCATTATAGATTACGCAAGTGTCGCATGTACCGTATAATTTATTTCTGTAATAATTAATTCCAGTTGCTAATAACAAACCAAACATCCCTATGTAAATAAAATAAGTATTGCTGTTAAAATAATATTCGTAATAAATTAATACAACCGATGGTATGGCAATTAATAGCGGAAAAACATTCCGATGCTTTTGATAAGAAATAATTAAACCTATAATAGAAATTAAAACCATGAAGAGAAATATCCACATTGTCCATCCGCCAAACAATTCAAAACTACCCAATCCAAATGTCGATGCTCCGAATGCAAAAAGAGGAAAACAGCAAGGTGAAAACAGTGCTGTCGTAAAGAGACCCACTGTCCCTAATTTATCCATATTATTAATTATTTTCATTTTAAAGTTTTAAATTCCTTAATCGTAAGGCATTTGCAATTACTGAAACAGAACTAAAACTCATTGCCAAAGCGGCTATCATTGGCGAAAGCAAGACTCCAAAAAACGGATACAAAACACCCGCTGCAATTGGAATTCCTAATACATTGTAGAAAAAGGCAAAAAATAAATTTTGCTTGATATTTCGCATTACTGCATGACTTAAATTTTTGGCTTTGACTATCCCTTGCAAGTCTCCTTTTACCAAGGTAATTTTAGCACTTTCAATAGCAACATCAGTTCCGGTTCCCATAGCAATTCCGATATCGGCTTGCGCCAAAGCCGGAGCATCGTTAATTCCGTCACCTGCCATTGCAACAATTTTTCCTTCGGATTGTAATCGTTTAATTTCCTTGAGCTTGTCTTCGGGTAAACAGCCTGCTTTATAAGAGCTTAAATTCAATGTTGACGCAACTGCTTTTGCCGTATTCTCATTATCTCCGGTAAGCATTATCACTTCAACGCCTTGACGCATTAATTCTTTTATGGCTTCGACACTTGTAGCTTTTATGGCATCAGTAATTGATACGAATCCCACAGCTATTCCATCAACTGAAATATAAGAAACTGTTTTCCCTAGTTTCTGTTCTGCAATAATTTTATTTTCCAATTCATCCAAAACTGTAGCATTCACTTGCTCCATTAATTTTTTATTTCCGAGTGCCACTTTTTTATTGGTTACCGTCCCAATAACTCCTTTCCCTGAAATCGCTTCAAAATCCTTTACTTCGATTAATGAAGCATTTTTCGCTTTCGCAAAATTAACTACGGCTTGCGCCAAAGGATGTTCGCTGTACTGGTTTAAGGAAGCAATACTTTGCAATAAAGTATTTTCATCACTCTCTAATGAAAACACTTTTTCAACAGAAGGTTTTCCTTCGGTAATTGTTCCTGTTTTATCGGTTATCAAAACATTTACTTTATTCATTCTTTCCAAAGCTTCGGCGTTTTTTATCAACACCCCAGATTGTGCTCCTTTTCCAACACCCACCATGACCGACATAGGCGTCGCTAATCCCAAAGCACAAGGACAGGCAATAATCAATACCGCAATGGCATTGATAAATCCATAAACCATTGCGGGTTCAGGTCCGAATTTTGCCCAAACAAAAAAAGTGATTACCGAAACAAAGACAACAATGGGTACAAAATATTTAGCTATTTTATCTGCTAGTTTCTGAATCGGTGCTTTAGAACGGCTGGCATTATTTACCATTTGTACAATTTGTGAAAGTAAGGTTTCCGAACCCACTTTCTCGGCAATCATCACAAAGGATTTATTTCCGTTGATAGTTCCTGAACTAACGCTATCTCCTATTATTTTATCAACAGGAATGGGTTCGCCCGTAATCATCGATTCGTCGATTGCACTTTCTCCATCGGTTATTTTTCCGTCCACCGGAATTTTATCTCCTGGTTTCACGCGCAATAAGTCTCCTTTTTTGATGTCGTGAATCGAGATTACTTGGTCCTTTCCATCGATTACCAAAGTAGCTTCGGTTGGTGCTAATTTCAAGAGTTCTTTTATCGCACCACTAGTTCGACTATGTGCTCTGGCTTCGAGTAATTGTCCTAATAAGACTAATGTTAATATGACTGTCGTCGCCTCAAAATAAAGCAATACGGTCCCATCTTCCGTTCTAAATTCATTTGGAAAAATATCTGGAAAAAACATCCCAGCTAAACTAAACAAAAAGGCTACTCCAGTACCAATTCCAATAAGGGTAAACATATTGAGATTCCAAGTAACAATCGACTTCCAAGCACGTACAAAAAACATCCAACACGCATAAAAAACTACAGGAAGAGACAATCCAAACTGTACCCAATTCCACTTGGAAGCATCCATAATTCTCATTAATGGATTGTCAGAAATCATATCTGACATGGCAATTAAGAACACCGGAACGGTACATAGTACAGCAATTTTCATTTTGCGCACTAAGTCATTATACACTTTGTTTTCTTCACTTTCGGTTGGTTCCATTGGCACTAAATCCATTCCACAAATGGGACAGGAACCGGGACCGTCTTTGATTACTTCAGGATGCATTGGACAGGTATACATTATTTTTGCCGAACTCAATTCTGGAATTTTTTCTAAATTCATTCCACAAACCGGACAACTTCCTGGTTTATCGTACACTTTCTCTCCTTCACAATGCATCGGACAATAATATTTGCCATATGCATTACTTGGTAAAGCCACAATCTTTTTATCTTGTATTTTATTGGATTCGCAACACGATTTTGTTACTGGTTCTGTTGCTATTTTTGAGGTGATATTGGTTGGGGATTCCATAGAAATGGAATATTTACCAGCTTTGGAAAGCGTTTCTTGTAATTGGGCTGTTGGAATATGGTTTTCCATTGTTATTGTTGCTATTGGCGGATCCAAAGTAACTGTTGCTTGAATCCCATCTATAGCATTCAATGTTTTTTCGACTTTGGAACGACAACCGTCACAACTCATTCCAGTGATAATATAAGTATGTTTCATAATTTTGAATTAAAAAAAATCGGTCCCATAAAAAATTATAGAACCGATTTGAAAGAATTTTAATGTTGATGATTTTCTTCTTTTTTATCACTCTTTTTTGGAATCATTTGCATTCCGCATTTAGGACATTTCCCAGATTTATCACTCATTTCTTTCGGATGCATGGGACAAGTGTACATTGTTTTTTGAACTTCTTCAGGAGTCATTTTCATTCCACATTTTGAACATTTTCCTGGTTTGCCAGAAGTTGTACCATCCATTTTGCAAACGTATTTTGTCACAATTTCAGTACTTGTTTTTTTTCCTTTACCCGAGGTGTCGTGTTTTAGGACCTTTGTTTTTACCAGTTCCATTCCACATTTACTGCATTCTCCTTCTTTGTCACTCATTTCTTCCGGATGCATTGGACAGGTGTAGGATGTTTTTTGAGCTTCCTTTTGCGAAGGCTTTGCAACTTCTTGAGCTGATGCCATTGAATTTACTGCTAAGAATAGGCTTAGTACGATAATTAATGTTTTCATTTTTTACTATTTTAAAATATTAAACTAAAGATTCATTTCTACTACCCAAAGGTACATGACCTGTATTTTGACTTGTTGTAGAATTTTGGAAATGATTTGTAAATTTTACAAATTATCAATTTGTAATCTGTTGTTTTCTTTTAATTGTTTAAAATGAGTTGGTGTAAAACCTGTTATTTTTTTAAACTGATTACTCAAATGTGCTACATCGCTATAATTCAATTTAATAGCAATTTCGCTTACTGTTAATTCTTTATACATTAATAACTCCTTTACTTTTTCAATCTTTTGAGCAATAAAATAATGCTCAATCGTTGTCCCTTGAACTTCAGAAAACAAATTACTCAATATGTTGTAATCTTGTCCTAATTGTTCCGACAAATAGCTTGACAAATTAGTTTTTAATTCATTATTTTGATGGTGAACCAAATCAACAATTAGGCATTTAATCCTCTCAATAGTTATAGTTGTTTTATCCTCTAATAATTCAAATCCGAGTGATTGCAATTTTATTTCTAAATCTTGCTTCTGATTCTCTTTGAAATCTTCTAATAATTCAATTTCGCCTAATTCAACTGAAATTGGAGTAAGTCCCAATTTTTCCAGCTCGAACTTTACAACCATAATACATCGATTGCATACCATATTTTTAATAAAGAGTCTCATTTTACGTGATTATTTTGGCATATATTCTTGCTAAACATTTTTAATAGTATTTTATGTTTCATAAATTTATTGATCATATAAACCAACCTTGTCAATTTTACAGCAAGGTTGGTTTGGTTTGAATACGAAAAAATTAAGCTTTTATTTATCGTTTTTTATGGATAATTCAGTAACTGGCTCGGTTAACTTCATTCCGCATTTTGAGCATTTATCATTCAAATTACCTTGAACTTCCGGATGCATCGGACAGGCATACATTTTTTTAGTATTGTTCATCATTTTTGAGTTTTTTCCCATCATTGTTGTGTCATTATCCATCATTGTAGAATCATCATTCATCATATGAGTCTCATCAGTTGCTTTTCCTTTATTTTTATCATTGCAAGAAAGCATTACAAAAGCCATTAGCAGGCCTAAAAAAATAGATTTTTTCATTTTAATTTATTTTAATAATACATTTTGAAGTCTCCAGCTCTTTTCTAT
Organism: Flavobacterium gawalongense; assembly: GCF_007097265.1. Lineage (GTDB taxonomy): Bacteria > Bacteroidota > Bacteroidia > Flavobacteriales > Flavobacteriaceae > Flavobacterium > Flavobacterium gawalongense. The sequence goes on from NZ_VJZP01000003.1 coordinate 47,683, forward strand.
AAAAGATGCCATTAAATTTCTGCCTTATAATAGTACAATACAATGGTATTTACACAGTTATAAAACTAATTATTTTACTTATATAATTAACACAAAATAATCACTTAATCTCTTCAATTGTTTTTCCACAACTCAACATTTGAGAACCATAATAAGGGTTCTTAATCGTGTCATCTTTGCTCAACCAATTAGCACCTTTTCCATCATTTGCCATTGGGCAAAACTGGTAAAAAACAGGCGTTTCATACTTAGCGACTTTTATCAAATCGTGCATGTTTTTTGATAAAGACATAAACAGCGTTCTTTGTTTTTTAATATCTTGTGTTTCGGAAATGCTTTTAGCTCCAGTTGTCAAATCTTTCATAACTTTCATCCAAACCAAGTGAGCATCCATAGCAAGTTCATCCATTTTCACGGCGTTTAATGACGCTAATAAATCTTTTGCTACAGAAGAAGCCATTTTACCATCCGTTTTGACCAAGGCATCTTTCAACGAAAAGTAATTATCAAAAACTGGTTTTAATTGATTATTGGTTGCCTGTTCTTGATTTAGAGTATCCAAATTTTTATCGTGATCTTCATGATTTTTCATAGTTCCCATTTGCTTCGCCTGTTCGCTATCGCTCGGGTCAGTTTTAGTTTCGGATACCACAGCCACTTTAGCTTCTCTGTCGTATTGACAACATCCGGGAAGATTATTATAAGCTGCTGTTGGAGCAAGAAAGCTGTTGCTGTCATAACCCGCCAAAGCAATGCGTTTTAATATTTCCTCTTGATTCGTTTTTTGTGAATCATAAGTCAGGATAGCCATTTTGGTATCTTCATTCCAATCTACCTGAGTCACTTTTTTCAAGTTCCCAGCTTTCTCTATAGTTGTTTTACACATTCCGCAATTCCCGTAGATTTTTACCGTTTCGGTTTTGGTATTTTTAATTTGCGCATTAGCCCCCGTGATTGAAAGCAATACTGTAATTGCCATCACTATTTTTTTTATTGAGTTCATTTTCTAATAATATTGAGGTGAATTAGTCAAAAGCAATATTGAAACAATAGCATGTATTGCTAAAAATTGAATTTGACTATAAATTTAATATGACTATCCATAATGCGGACTAAAATCATTTCGAATACAATTTTCGTCGTTTGTACATTTATAAAGCATAAATAGTAGCCCACAGATTGTACAGATTATACCGATTTACACGGATTTTTTTACTCGGCGAATCAAACTGTTATTTAAATCTGTACAAAATCCGTTCAATCCGTGTTATCTGTGTGCCATATTTTATCCTTTGGAACATATTACGGACTGTCATAAAATTTAATGATTTTAAAGTATTACACTTTGAATTAAGCCCATTTATGGCTGTCTAAAAAGGAATTTAGCTTATTTTAGGTGGAAGCCAAATGGAACGAAAATCAGAAGAAATGAAGATTTCCGAATAATAATAATTTTGTTTTTCTGAAGAAAAATGGAAGATTTTATTGTTTAAATCAGTGTAAAACAATGAAGTCAAACCCAAATAAACGGTTGAGTTACTACAAGAAATATCCTTACAAGCTCCATTACAACCCTCATGATTTTTATTTTTAGAGGCTTTTTCTTTGTTGCAACAGTCGGCCTTCTCTGTTTTTGAAGAAACCTCTTTTTTGCAACACGCTTTCTCGGATTTAGTTTTACATGCAAAAGCTATGCTTGGTGTCATAAAGAAACCAAACACAACTAATAACATTATATAAAACTTTTTTGACATTGTGTATCCTATAGTGAAGTACAAAGGTATTAAATCAGCAGTCAAAGTGAATTTATTCACTCCCAAATACTTGTTAAAAATAATTGATTATTTTCCTTCTCCTAATATCCCATTCATTATAGATTGCAATAATGACAATATGATACTAAAAAACAAGGCTGTCCAAAACGTGTCGACACTAAATCCACCCACAATTTTAGTACACAATAAAATAATCAATGCATTAATGACCAATAAAAACAATCCCAATGTAATAATGGTAACCGGCAAAGTTAGTATTACCAAAATTGGTTTAATAAATATATTAAGTAAGCCAAGAACAACAGCTACAACTAATGCTGTAGTAAATCCAGCCACGTGAACACCCGGCATAAAATTAGCGATTAGCAATACTAAGCCTGATGTAATAAGAATTCTGATTAGTAAATTCATAAATTTTTGTTTTAAAATTTTAATAAATGTAGTGAAAATTTAAAATCATTTAATTTATTTCAAAAAAGAACTCACTTTTTGATAAAATTCGGTTGGGTTTTCGGCATGAAGCCAATGTCCAACATTAGAGATAGTTTCGATGCTTGAATTAGGAAAATGATGCTTTATATTTTCGAAATCACTGTCCAGAATATAATTGGAATTTCCGCCGCGTATAAACAACGTTGGTTTCTCAAAAACTAAATTTTCTTGCAATGAAACTCCTATTTCATCCATTTTTGTATTGAAAACCGCCAAATTAAATCGGAATGCTAATTGTCCCGGCTCTTGCCAATACAAATTTTTCATCAGGAATTGTCTTGTTCCAAAATCAGGGATATATTTTGCCATAATTTCCTCGACTTCGTTTCGGCTTGGTTTTTTCGAAAAATCAACGGCATTTAATCCCGCCAGAATATCCTGATGGTGTTGCGGATAAAATTTTGGTCCGATATCAGCAACAATCAATTTATCAACCAATTCCGGATGAGTCGTTGCCAAAAGCATGGCTACTTTTCCGCCCATAGAATGTCCGATGACATTTATGTTTTCTAAATTATGTGCTTGACAATATTCGAAAACATCCCGAACCATTATTTCATAACTGAATTCTTCGGAATGTAAGCTTCGGCCGTGATTGCGTAAATCAAGAATGTGAACTTGAAAGTCGGAAGCGAATTGTGTTCCTAGTGTTTTCCAATTGTCAGACATTCCAAGAAATCCGTGCAAGATTAAAAGTGGTTTTCCTGAGCCTTCTGTTTTTGAGTAGAGCATAGTATGGGGTTTGGGGAGCGCGTGAGGGATAGCAGTGAAAAGCCCGGAACAAAACGAAATGAAATGGAGTTTTGTGAGGACTTGTAACGTATAGCCCGACCCGTTTTTCAGCGGGTCACGCCCAAATTATTTTATTTTAATTTTTGCAAGTACATATTGATCACATTATCCAATCCCAGATAAATGGCTTCGGAAATTAAAGCATGACCTATAGAAACTTCGAGTAATCCCGGAATATTTTCTTTGAAAAACTGAATGTTATCCAAGCTTAAATCATGACCTGCGTTGATTCCTAAACCTATTTGATTGGCCAAAATCGCTGATTCCATATACGGCTGTATGCCTCTTTCGTTACCCAAACTGTATTCGTGTGCGAATGCTTCGGTGTATAATTCGATTCTTTCGGTTCCAATTTTTTTCGCACCTTCGATCATTTCGAGAACTGGATCGACAAAAATGGAAGTTCTTATCCCATTTCGCTGAAATTCCTGGACAATCTCTTTGAGATAATCAGCATGTTTTATGGTATCCCAACCTGCATTGGAAGTTATGGCATCTATCGCATCAGGAACCAAAGTGACTTGGGTAGGTTTTATCTCCAGAACGAGATCAATAAAGGTTTTCTCAGGATTTCCTTCAATATTATATTCGGTATAAACAATAGATTTCAAATCGCGAGCATCTTGATAACGAATGTGACGCTCATCAGGACGCGGATGAATCGTGATCCCTTCCGCTCCAAACTTTTGAATGTCGGTTGCCACTTTTAATAAATCGGGAACATTTCCACCGCGAGCATTTCGTAAAGTAGCTATTTTATTGATGTTTACACTTAACTTTGTCATTGGAACACTTTTTGATTATGTTAATAGTATTTATTGACGCAAAAATACAAAGTAAAAGGTAGGAGTTTTTGCTTATTTTTGATTATTTTGCATGAAATATTTCCGATTGATTTATGACAGAAATTACAAACTATATTACCAATGATTTTAAAGCGATTGACAGCCAAGAAACTATTGCGGTTGTTCAAGACTTTTTCAATGAATTACACTTTTCACACTTTCCGGTAGTCGAAGAGGGAATTTATATTGGCAGTATTGTATCCGATGATATAGAAACATTTGACAGGGATAAAAAAGTAATTGATTATAGATTCACACTTGAAGGATTTTTTACCAGAACAAATACAATTTGGCTGGATGTTTTAGAAATTTTCGCAAAAAATCATACCAATTTAGTTCCTGTATTAGATGAAAATAACAAATATGTTGGTTATTATGAAATAGAGGACATCATGAAGTTTTTTCATGAGACGCCATTTTTAAAGGAACCTGGCGGAATCATTGTTGTCAAAAAACCGATTTTGGATTATTCGATGAGTCAAATTACTCAAATTGTTGAAAGCAATAACGGAAAGCTTTTGGGTTTATTCATCTCTGACGCTGATGTTGATAGTGTTCAGGTAACTATGAAAATAAGTTTAGGAGCCATGAATGAAATAATACAAACTTTCAGAAGGTATAATTATGAAATTATATCGGAGCATCAAGAAGACAATTACATTAATAATTTAAAGGAACGTTCTGATTATTTAGACAAATACCTTAATATATAGTTTACTCTTTAATTTGTTTATTTACTTCAACAAATTAACAGATTTAACTAAATAACGATTAAACAACAGATGAAAGTAGCTATATACGGACAATACTATCTTGTAAGCACAGAACCAATCATAAAAGATATTTTTGTTTTTTTTAACAAAAACAATGTTGAAATGGTTATTGAAGCAGAATTCCTTAAAATGCTTTATGAAAAGAAAATCATACAAAAAGAATACAAAACTTTTTCATCACATACAGAATTAGACCAAAGTTTTAATATGCTAATCAGCATTGGTGGTGATGGAACTATTTTAAGAGCTGTTACATTAGTCCGGAATTCTGGAGTTCCAATATTAGGGATAAATGCAGGCCGGTTAGGTTTTTTGGCAACGGTTCAAAAAGAGAATATTGCCGCATTTATGCAGTTTGTCATTGATAAAAAATACACTATTTCAAAAAGAACATTATTAAGTTTGTCCTGCACTCCCGAAAACGAATCCCTATTAGACATCAATTTTGCTATGAATGAAATTTCAGTTAGCCGAAAAGATTCCACCTCGATGATTACCGTAGAAACGTACTTGAATGATGAGTTTTTAAATTCCTATTGGGCAGACGGTTTAATTATTGCCACTCCAACAGGATCAACAGGATATAATTTAAGTTGCGGAGGTCCTATTTTAACCCCAGATGTAAAAAGCTTAGTTATTACCCCAATTGCTCCTCATAATCTAAACGCCAGACCACTCGTTGTCCCAGACGAAACAGAAATTAGATTGAAAGTTTCCGGCAGAGAGGATCAATATTTAGTATCCTTAGATTCCCGAATTGCATCTGTAAAAAACGAATCGATTCTAACCATTAAGAAAACTCCTTTTCAAATAAACATGGTAGAAATCCCAGAAGAAACCTTTCTAAAAACATTACGCACCAAACTGCTTTGGGGAGAAGACAGAAGGAATTAATCCATTTTAATTAAACACTATACGATTCTATCTGTTTTTCACGTTTGGATTTATCTAACGCCTATTTATTGTTAATTACTCAAAAGAGAGGACAATTAACTTAATAGGTATTGAATCGTATTGATAATTATTATATTTGCACGCAATTTTAACTAAATGAACAAAATTTTTAATTTTTTGTTATGCCTATTTCCATTTTTAGCAATTCATGCACAAATTCATGAAGTTGGTATTTTTGTAGGAGGCAGTAACTACGTTGGAGATGTTGGCCCCACGACCTATATATCTCCAAATGAACCTGCATTGGGATTGCTTTATAAATGGAATAAAAGCCCAAGACATGCCTACCGATTTTCGTATACACAATCAAAAATTGTTTCTAACGATTTGGATTCTGAAGAAGGTGGTAGAAACCAAAGAGGATATCGTTTTGAAAATAGTATAAAAGAAGTATCTTTAGGCCTTGAATTCAATTTTTTCGATTTTAATCTTCATGAATTGAGGAATAAAATCTCTCCTTATGTATATTCCGGAATAAGCTATTTTAGATATGACGAGTTATATATTTTAGCAGGTGAAACCAGGAAAGATAAAGGTTCCGGCTCTTTTGCAATTCCAATTATCTTAGGAATAAAATCAAACATTACACCTAATTTCATATTGGCTGTAGAAGTTGGAGCTCGATATACGCTTACGGATAACCTGGATGGGAGTAATCCGAAGAATGAGAATTTGAAAACGTTACGATTTGGGAATTTAAATAATAATGATTGGTATGTTTTTTCGGGATTAACCCTTACTTATACCTTTGGAAACAAACCTTGTTACTGTGCAGAATAAAGAAATGGATTTACTACCTACAATAGACGCAACAAATTTACCCAAACATTTAGCCATTATAATGGATGGCAACGGTCGTTGGGCAAAACAAAAAGGGCTTTTAAGAGCTTTAGGGCATGAAAGCGGAACAAAATCAGTTAAAAAAATAATTCAAGCTAGTGCCAAATTAGGAATAGAATATCTTACGCTATATGCCTTCTCTACCGAAAATTGGAACAGACCAAAACTGGAGGTAGAAACTTTAATGAGGGTGTTAATCAATTCATTAAAAAAAGAACTGATAACACTCCAAAAAAACAACATCAAACTGAATGCTATTGGTAATCTGGAAAAATTACCAAAATCTGCGCAAAAGGAACTTCTCGATGTAATAAATAAAACAAAAGACAATACGCAAATGACATTAACACTGGCATTAAGCTATGGCTCCAGAGAAGAATTAGTCAATGCAGTTAAAAACATTTGTAGTAAAGTTAAAAATAATATAATTTCAATAGACACTATTGACGATTCAATTATAAATGAGCATCTTTACACGCAAAATTTACCTGATGTAGATTTATTAATACGAACCAGCGGAGAACATAGAATAAGTAATTTTTTGTTGTGGCAAATTGCCTATGCAGAATTATATTTTACTGACATCTTGTGGCCAGACTTTAAAGAACAAGATTTATATGAGGCTATTATTAGTTATCAAAAAAGAGAACGTAGATTTGGAAAAACAAGTGAACAAATTAAATAATTTTTTAGTGTTACATAAAAGCATAAAAACAGTCCTTACAATTTTGATTTTTGGTAGTTTTACTCAAATTAAAGCTCAAGATAGAGTTCCTTTTGACCAAGGAAAAAAATATATTCTAGCCGATGTAGCAGTTATTGGAAAAATAAGTTTCAATTCTCAAACCGTGGTAACTTTTGCAGGACTTCAAAAAGGACAGGAAATAACAATTCCAGGTGAAGAAATAAGCAGTGCCATTAAAAAACTTGGAAAACTAGGCCTTTTTGATGAAATTTCATTTTATGTTAACAGAATCCAAAACGACAGTATTTATCTTGACTTAAACATTGCAGAATTACCCAAGTTAAACGAGGTAAAATTTGTTGGTATTAAGAAAAACAAAACCGAAGCTTTAATTAAAGATAACAGTCTTACTAAAAATAAAATTGTAAACGAAAATTTAATTACCACCACTAAAAATTATATTGAAAATAAATACAAAAAAGACGGTTACTACAATACTAAAGTAACTATAAATACCACCAAAGACACTGCAACAGTAAATCAAGTAAACATGCTTGTAAATATTGATAAAGGGGAAAAAATAAAAATTCAAGAGATTGGTTTTGTAGGTAATACAAAATTATCTGACAAGGTTTTGCGTAAAGCAATGAAAGATACGAAACAGAAAAATCCAATTCGAATCTTAAAAGCGTCTAAGTTTATACAAGCAAAATATAAAACCGACTTAGAAAAAGTAATCGCTGCCTATAAAGAAAAAGGATACCGAGATGCTCGAATACTTTCGGATTCAGTTATTTACAACAAAGACAAAAATGCATTGTCGATTAAAATAAATGTAGAAGAGGGAAACAAATACTATTTTGGAAACATTAAATTTTTAGGAAATACGGTTTATTCAGACCAATTATTGAGCAGAATATTAAGTGTTAAAAAAGGAGAAACTTACAACGGTGTACTTCTAGAGAAAAGAATCGCAGATAAATCTAAACCGGACGGTGAGGATATTACCAATTTATATCAAAATAACGGGTATTTATTTTCAAATATAAATGCCGTAGAGGTAAAAACTGCAAATGACACTATCGATTTTGAGATAAGAGTTACCGAAGGACCTTTGGCTTATTTCAATAAGATTACGGTTGTAGGAAATGACAAAACAAATGACCGTGTTATTTATAGAGAATTAAGAACTAAACCAGGAGAAAAATACAGCAAAGAAGAACTGGTAAGAACCATTCGTGAGATAGGACAATTAGGATTTTTTGATCCGGAAGCAATTGATCCAAAATTCAAAAATGTAGATTCTGGAGCCGGGACTGTTGATATAGAATATAACCTTGTTGAAAAAGGATCAAGCCAGATAGAACTACAAGGTGGTTATGGCGGTGGTGGTTTTATAGGTACTTTGGGACTGTCATTTAACAATTTTTCGGCGAGAAACATTTTTAAAAAAGAGGCCTACAAACCTTTGCCAATGGGTGACGGTCAAAAAGTTTCCTTACGATTACAAGGAAGTACTTACTTTCAAACCTATAGTATGTCATTTTCTGAACCATGGTTTGGAGGAAAAAAACCAGTTCAATTTAGTACGTCACTATCGTACAGCAAACAGTTTTTAAATAATTACATAACACAAAGAGTAGATAAAACTAAAAGTTTTAATATCATGACTTTGTCTGTAGGTCTAGCTAAAAGATTAACTGTACCGGATGATTTCTTCGTTTTATCACAATCAATAAGTTACCAACATTACGATTTACAAAACTACAACACAGGATTATTTACATTTGGAAACGGAACGTCAAGAAACTTAGCCTATACCGTAGGATTAACACGGAGTAATAAAGGGGTGAATCCAATTTTTCCAACGTATGGTTCAGAATTTAGTATTTCAGCAAAATTGACTCCTCCTTATTCGTTGATAAATGGCGTTGATTATGCAACATTAGGGGATCAACAGGAATACAAATACAAATATACCGGTACAACCTATACAGGTTCAAACGGAATACAAGTAAACGAGGGGGATTATGTTGAGGCTATTCCTAGTTCAACAAATCTTACTCCAAATAAAGTTTCCAATTATCAAGATGCTGCTGCTGACCCTGCAAAAGTGGATCAGAAGAAATTTAATTGGTTAGAATATTATAAAATTAAGTTCAAAGCAGACTGGTACACAAAAATTTATGGTAAATTAGTACTCCGAACGTTAACTGAATTTGGATTCCTTGGAGCATACAACCAAGAAAGAGGTGCTGTACCATTTGAAAGATTCTATGTAGGTGGTGATGGATTAGCCAATTATTCCATGGATGGTAGAGAAACCATACAGTTGAGAGGATATCCAAACAACTCATTGACTCCGGTAAACAGTGCTGGTGAACAAATTGGAGCAACGGTTTATAATAAATTTTCATTAGAAATGCGTTATCCAATAACATTAAAATCATCGGCATCTATTTATGCATTAACGTTTTTAGAAGCAGGTTCATCTTATGCTAATTTCAAGAGCTATAACCCTTTTGCATTAAGTCGTTCTGCAGGAGCTGGTCTACGTGTATTTATGCCGGCATTTGGATTACTGGGAATTGATTTTGGATATGGATTTGATGCCTTACCTGGAACAGCAAAAGCAAATGGATGGGAAACCCATTTTATCATTGGACAACAATTTTAAAAAAAATTAGTTAAAAATTTTTCTAATACTTTGAAGTTATGAGAAAACAATTTTTATTTCTATTTTTAGCCCTGATAGCTGCAAATACAGTTGTAGCCCAAACCAGAGGAACCAAAGTTGGTTATATTGACATGGAGTATATTCTTCAGAATGTACAAGATTATACGGAAGCCAAAAATCAATTAGAGCAAAAAGCTCAAAAATGGAAGCAAGAGGTCGAAGTTAAAAAAAATGAAATTGATAAGCTCAAAAATGCGCTAAAAGCAGAACAAGCTTTGCTGACAAAAGAACTTATTGACGAAAGAGAAACCGAAATTAAGTTCCTTGAAAATGAGAATTTGGATTACCAACAGAAACGATTTGGAGCTAATGGTGATTTGATTCAACAAAAATCAGTACTGGCAAAACCAATACAAGATCAGGTTTTTACAGCTATACAAGACATTGCAGAAGCAAAAAAATATGATTTCATTTTTGATAAATCATCTGATTTGACAATGCTTTTTGCAGCAAAAAGATTTGATATCAGCGATCAGGTTTTACGTGTATTGAATCGAACTGAAAAGAGAGAACAGTTAACCAAGAAACAGCTTAAAGAAGAAGAGGCTAAGGAAAACAAAGAGGATGCAATGGATGAGAATCCAGTTTTGGCTGACAGACAAAAAGCACTGGATGAGAAAAAAGCAGCGAGAGACAAAATTATAGCTGACAGAAAATTAATCCAGGAAGAAAAGAAAAAACAATTTGACGAAAGAAGAAAACAACTTCTATCTGAGAGAGAAGCAAAAAAAAATGGCACGGTTTCTGTCTCTGCTAAAACAGAAGATTTAAAAACAAAAACGATAGTTAATGATTCGACTGAAGTGGCTTCAAAAAAAGCAGTAGAAGATGCTAAACTGAAACAAGCGGAACAAAAAGCAAAAATTTTAGAAGATCGTAAAAAAGTCTTGGAGGACCGTAAAAAAGCTTTAGAAGAAAAAAGAAAAAAAATACTGGAAGAAAGAGAAGCTATTAAAAAAGCTGCAGCCGAAAAATTAAAAGAAAATACAAACAAAAATTAATACTAAATATTTTAAAAACGATGAAACAAATCAAAACTTTACTAATTGCCGGAATACTTTTCTTTGGTGCAAACCAAACTATTAACGCACAAGCAAAAACTGCTCATGTTGACGTGAGTGAAATCATGTCAAAAATGCCAGCAATGTTAGACGCTCAAAAACAATTGGAGAAATTGAGTGGTACTTATGATGCTGATTACAAAAAAATGGTTGAAGAATACCAAGCAAAATTAAAAAAATATGAAGCAGAATCTGCAACAGTAACTGAAGCTGTAAATGGAGAACGTTCTAAAGAAGTTCAAGATATGCAAAAAAGAATTGTTGATTTTAGAGACAATGCTCAAAAAGAATTGCAACAAAAAGAATCTGATATTGTAAAACCTTTAATGGAAAAAGTAAGAACTTCTATCCAAAAAGTTGGTAAAGCAAAAGGGTTTCAATATGTGTTAGATGGTTCTACACTTTTACTTGCAGATGGTCCAAACTTGACTGCTGATGTAAAAAAAGATTTAGGTTTCTAAAAAACCGCTCTAATAGTTCAAAAAACTGCTCACCCAAAATTTGGTCTTGAGCAGTTTTTTTTTGTTAAAATAAATTTTAGGAAATTTAAATGCTAGCACTTAACTTTGTTTTTATGAATAACAATCAACCAATAGGAATTTTTGACTCAGGCATTGGAGGCACTTCAATTTGGAGAGCCATTCATGATTTACTCCCTAATGAAAAAACAATCTATTTAGCCGATAGTAAAAATGCCCCCTATGGCCAAAAATCAAAAGAAGAGATTGTTGCTTTAAGCATGAAAAACACCGATTTTCTGCTTAAAATGAACTGTAAACTAATTGTTGTAGCTTGTAATACTGCAACTACAAATGCCATTCGAGAATTACGCGAAAAGTATGATGTTCCTTTCATCGGCATTGAGCCTGCCATAAAACCCGCAGCGACTCATTCTAAAACACAAATCATAGGAATTCTTGCTACACAAGGCACATTGAACAGTGAGCTTTTTAATAAGACTACTGAAATGTATCAAGACACAAAAATAATTGAACAAGTAGGGCATGGATTAGTGCAACTAATTGAAAATGGTGATATCAATTCCCCAGAAATGACAAAACTGCTTCACTCCTATCTCACACCCATGATTGAAGCCAACATCGATTATTTAGTATTAGGCTGTAGCCACTATCCGTATCTGATTCCTCAAATAAAAAAAATACTTCCAGAACATGTAAAAATTATCGATTCTGGTGAAGCTGTAGCTAAACAAACTCAAAAACTATTAGGCGAAAAAATAGGTTTTTCCTCGACCGAAAAAAGCAATCCTGTTTTCTTTACCAATACCAATCCGAAAGTATTATCTGAGATTTTAGAGCATAAATATTCTGTTGAAAAAATCGATTTTTAGTCTATTCAAACTTTCTTTTGACAAACCAAATTCCATCTAAACATAAATTAAGTGACAATTTGTGATAATTTTCTTTGATAAGTCCATCGCTGATTCTACCCTTTTGCCCGTAGGAATAGGTGATATTCAGCGCTGAAAATGTGTTTTCGACAGGAAGTGAAACCCCAAGAGAAAATGACATCGAATTAATTCTTTTATTATCAACCTCCAGATAACCCGTATCATAATTTAGTTCTGTTGAATATTTAATCCTATCAGAATAACTTCTTATCTTTTTTGCCCATTTTTATTTAGAAATTCATAAAGAAACAATTACCCAAAAAAAAATCTAAATCCTATTCCTCTTTAAACCAACTGGAATACATTACATAATTATTCGAAATGCGTTCGATTTCACCTGCAAAATCAGATTGATTAATGTCTTTTACTTTTTTGGCAGGAACACCGGCCCAAATCGAACCTGAAGCAACAACAGTATTTTGAGTAATAACAGCTCCGGCAGCAACAATAGAATTGCTTTCGATAACACAATTATCCATTACTATAGCTCCCATTCCAATCAATACATTGTCATGAACCGTACAACCATGAACAATGGCATTATGGCCAATAGAAACATTATTTCCTATAATTGTTGGATGTTTTTTATAGGTACAATGAATTACTGCACCATCCTGAATGTTTACTTTATTGCCTATTTTTATGAAATTCACATCACCTCTTATTACGGTATTAAACCAAACACTGCATGAAGTACCAAAGCTAACATCACCAACAATAGTGGCATTCTCGGCTACATAACAATCTTCAGGTATTGAAGGCGATTTTCCGTTAACAGATTTAATCAACATGGATAGAGTAAATTAATTGATTGCTGGACAGTAACATTCGTATTTTTCAGCCTTGCAAAATAAATTGATTCCCAAAGTAATTTGATGGAATCCTCCATTATCAAATTTTACAGGACCCGATACATTTGAATACGTATAAGCGAACATAAAATTATTAAAATTGACTCCAACTATAGGAGTAATATATTGAAGTTTTTGTTTAGAAACTCCAGCTCCATCAGTATATTCAGCTCCGTCTAAACTTCGACGGTAAGACAAACCTCCCCAAAGTTTTCCGAAATCCATACTTTTATATGCTTTAACATTAAAGTCAATCGATTTTTCTTTCGTCTTATCTACAAGTTGAAATAAAATCGATGGTTCCCATAATATTTTTTCTCTGTTTCCAAAAACATAACCAGCGCTCAATAAATATTTTCTTAAATTATCACTTTCATATTCAGTGTAAATATCTCTTCTGGTTTCAATCGCATTTTTAACCGTCCCATGAACATAAAAATCTAAATAATTATAGGATGCTCCAATATCAAAATTAAAATAAGAATCTTTTTGCACAATAGTTCCATTAATAATTGGATCGAAATCCCCAGACTGCCTAAACTCCGTTTCATCCAGTTGGCTTTGAATCAATCCAGCACTAATACCAAAAGACAATTGATTCAAATCAATTTCATCTCTGGAAAACATAAGATGATACGCATACGTAAGTTTTATCCCTTTTTGAGAGTGATACCCATTTTTATCATTAAAAAGAATAATCCCCGCTCCTGCTTTTTCCCCCACTCTTCCATTAAAACTTAACGTCTGAAGTTCTGGTGCATCCTCTTGACTAAACCATTGTTTCCGTGCAGTAAGTCTAATTTTTGCACAATTTGCAGCTCCAGCCATTGAAGGATGGATTAAATAATAATTATCTGATAAGTAATCAGAATAAACTGCAACTCCTTCTTGTGAAAAAGAATATTGACACACAAAAAATAGGACCGCAAAAAATTTAATTTTGTTATACATAGAAATACTATTATATAAAGGTGATTGCTGACTCAATGAAAGGTATAAATACCTAGTTAATAACTAAATTTCTGTTAATTTATTTTATTAAAATTCAAATATAGCTATTCGTAGAAAATAACTTTACTAAATTTGTAAAAATTTACAAAGATCATGACAAAAGTTACCATAAAAGAAACACAAAACCCTACTATATTAAAATTTGAATTTCAGGATTTCATTACTCAAAATGAGAGTTTCGAATTCAAAAATATAGATGAGGCTAAATCTTCCCCTCTTGCACAACAATTGTTTTACTTGCCATTCGTAAAAACAATTTATATCTCGGGAAACTTCATTGCTATCGAGAAATATAGCATTGTAGAATGGGAAGATGTAAAAGATGCAGTGGCAGAACAAATAGAGAAATTTGTAAATGATGGCGGAACAATCATAACAATAGATGAAAACAAAACTAAAAAACAGCCCATTACGGTTTATGGAGAAACAACTCCAAATCCAGCTGCTTTGAAATTTGTGGTGAGCAAAATGTTGACCAAAAATGCTATTGAATTCAAAAATATTGATCAAACTGGTGCTTCGCCATTGGCAAAAGAACTCTTCAAATTTCCTTACGTAAAAGAAATTTTCATTGACGAAAACTACATCTCCGTAACCAAATATGAAATCAATGACTGGCAGGAAATCACCTTAGAAATAAGAAGTTTCATTAAACAATATATCGAAAACGGAGGAACCGTTTTAGATGAAAATTTTATTGAAGCCGTAACAGCTGAAGAAAATACTAAAGCAAAAGAATTTGACAATCTGGATGTCACTTCACAACAAATCATCAACATATTAGAGGAATATGTAAAACCAGCCGTACAAGCTGACGGAGGTAATATTGCATTTGACTCTTATAACGAAACTGATAAAACCGTAAAAGTAATTTTGCAAGGCGCTTGTAGTGGTTGCCCGTCATCAACATTCACTTTGAAAAGTGGTATAGAAAATATGTTGAAAAGTATGCTGAACGACGAAGGAATTAAAGTGGAAGCGATAAATGCATAAAAAAAATACACACTTAACTGATAATGTTATAGTTAGATGAAAATAATTGCCATTTTAAATTGAAATTTTAAATAAAATAGGTACATTTAATCTTTAACTTAACAAATAGAAATTATGTCAGTATTAAAAGTAATTGAAATACTTTCCAGCTCAGATATAAGTTGGGAAGATGCAGCTCGAAAAGGAGTTGCGAAGGCGGCAAAATCCGTAAAACACATCCGTTCGGTATACATTAAAGACCATAGTGCAGCCGTAAGTGGAGGAGAAATCACAGAATATAGAGTAAATTTAAAATTAACTTTCGAACTCGAATAGCTTAATTTGACCCAATTAATTTAAGCGTTTCATTTGAGACGCTTTTTTTATTTATAATTTATTTTAGGAGCTATTTCCAGCTATACGTTACAATCTTTCTAGTCCAGAACTTGTTTCAGTATCCTGAAACAAGTTCTGGACTAGAAAGGATTTCCACTTCAAACGAAGTTCACTGAACTCCGATGAAAATGTGGATTAAGTGAAGTAATCTGGGCTAAAACAATCCCAATGAACGAACTAAATTTAAAAACCTGCCTCTATTTATTACAACGCCAACAATCCTGTTAATTGGAAAGCTTAGATTTAGCTTCAAATTATTTGGCAAAAAAAAGAATTGACCCTTTGCGGAGCATAAGCTCTAGATTATTCCGCCAAAACAAACAGCCTTTATATCCCAAAATATTGTTTTGGCAGTAACCCAAAAAACATCAAATCTTCTATTTTTAGCTTCACCGTTTAAAAACGACGAAACACTTTTTTATGCTTATCAAAAACAAACGTATTCAGCATCAAATACTGATTTTCAGCAAATTATTAACGATTTAATAAAGCAATCCTAGAAAAAATTGTTTAATATTGTAACACTAATCAATTTCAAAACACCATGGGACTATCTTCATTTTTTAAAAATTTGTTTGGCTCAGCCAAAGAAACAGCCAGCGAATTAGCAGACAAAGCGGAAACAACTTTTGAACAAGCAAAAGAAACTGCTGCACCTTATATTGAAAAAGCGGAAACATTTGCCGAAGAAACATTTGAGAAAGTAAAAGAAACCACATCCCCATATCTAGAAAAAGCAGAAACTTTTGCGGAAGAGGCATTTGACAAAGTAAAAGAAACAGCTGCACCAATCATAGCGAAAATAGAGGATTTTACTGATCAGGCTAAGGAAACAGCAAGTGATGTTTTAGGAAAAGTGGTAGAAACTGTAAAAGAAAAAACTGGCGTAACTGCAGATAAAGTTGAAGAGGTAGCAACTGAAACCAAAGCTGTAACTTCGGATACCATGGAAACCATAAAAGAAAAAGCTGCAGCTTCGGACACTTTGGAAACTATTTCTGAAAAAGCGAGTGCATTTGCAAGTGATGCAGATGCTGAAGCAAAAGAAATTGCCAAGAAAACCATAAATAAAATAGAAGAAGACGCCGATTAATTGATATAAAAATAATTTATTTATATTTTTGCACTTCAAATTTAACCTTCTCTTTTGAGAGGGTTTTTTATTACTCAAAAAATGAACTTAAATCCTAATCAACTTACTGATTATGCCAATACTTTTGTAAAAGCATTAATTGATTATTCCCCAAAAATAATTTCTGCCTTTGTAATTTTATTTGTAGGCCTTTACACGATTCGACTTATCAATAGATTCATTAGAAAAATAATGATAAAAAGGGATTTAGACCCTACATTAACAAAATTTCTTGCCGATATATTGCTTTGGATTTTAAGAGTATTATTATTTGTGACTTTTATCTCAAAACTAGGAATAGAAACTTCTTCTTTTGTAGCTATTCTTGGCGCAATGGGACTTGCAGTAGGTTTATCGCTTCAAGGTTCTTTATCTAATTTTGCAGGGGGAATGCTGATTATTCTCTTCAAACCATTTAAGGCTGGTCATACAATTGAGGCGCAAGGCGTTATTGGAACAGTAAGCGAAATACAAATATTTGTAACCAAATTAATTACGGCTAACAATCAAACTATTTTTGTCCCAAATGGATCTTTATCAAATGGCACTATTATCAATTACTCCTTACAAGGATACAGGAGAGCCGATTTGACAATTGCCATTTCCTACGATACCAATATTAAAAAAGCAAAAGATATAATTACTACCGTTTTAAACAGTAACCCCAAAATACTAAAAACTCCAAGTGCTGAAGTTTCTGTAAAGAATTTGACTGATAACGCCATCCAACTTGCAGTTAGACCATGGGCAAATAACGAAGATTTTGGTGTTGTTTTTTCTGAAACTTTAGAAAGCTGTAAACTAGCATTTGATACTGCCGGAATTGTCATTCAACCTTATGTAAGAGAATCATCCAAGGCTAATTCTTAATTTAAGTATCTTATTTCTTTGAGGTAGTAATCATAAAATCTTTCAAATAATACGGTTCAAAATAAGCGACATCTACCGTGTCGCTTATTTTGTATTTTTCAAAACTTAACAAGCTCATTTCCTTTGCCGAAGGAAACTTGATTTCATCTAAAAAAACAAAAGTTTCTTTAGTCAGAACTGTTTTGCACTTCTCTGAGCAATCTCCCACAAAATAAAGTATTTCCTGAAAATCTTCAAATGAATTTTCAGTAATGATTTCGGCCAAAGTTGCTCTCCTATTTTCAAAATTAGGGGTAAAAACAGCGCTGTACACTTCCATTCTTCTGGCATCAATCATTGGAATAATCAAGCCATTTGAAACTTTAACCTGAGAAGCTAATGTTTTCAAGGTATCAATAGCTATCAAAGGTATGCCTAAAGCGAAACACAGCCCTTTTGCGGCAGAAACTCCTATTCGCAATCCCGTATAAGACCCAGGACCTTGACTTACCGCAACAGCAACTAAATCTTTGAAAGTAATTCCTGCTTCTTGTATAATTTCTTCAATAAAAACATGTAATCGTTCCGCGTGAGAATAACCTTCTTCAGCAATTTCTTTGCACAGAATCGTTTTTCCTTCTTTTGCAAGAGCAACAGAACAGTTTTTAGTTGCGGTTTCGATGTTAAGTATATAATCCAATTTTATATTTTATTTTTAATGTGAAAATCACAATCATAAAATAAAATTTATAATTGTGATTTTCAAATATATGTACTTTATGTATTACTTCTTGCTTTCTTCTTTATCTTTTTCTGTTTTTAATGTTACTTTATCTCCAGAATTTAGCTCCTTAGAAACTGTAGTGTAAGGACCCGTAATAACTACATCTCCTTTTTTAAGCCCAGTTAAAACTTCAATATTAGTATCATCTTGAATTCCGGTTTTAATGATTCTTATTTTAGCTTTATCACCTACTTTTACAAAAACACATTCAAATTTTTTATCACTTTTAGGTGCTACTTTTTTCTCATCGGATTTAGGATCCTCAATTTTTATTTCCTTAACTGCAGCTGTATCTGATTTTACTACAACTGAACTTATTGGCACAGATAATACATTCTTTTTTGTTTTGGTAATAATATCAACTGTTGCCGTCATTCCTGGTCTAAAAGGAGAATATGCATCTGGTTTTCCTTTTAATAAATCTTGATATGATTCTTTAAGTATTCTTACTTTAACTTTAAAATTAGTTACTTGGTCAGCGGTCAAAGAAGAACTCGCCGAATTAGAAATGCTTGTCACAATCCCTTTAAATTGTTTTTTCAAATAAGCGTCAACTTCAACTTTTGCTTCGTCACCTACTTTTATTTTTACAATATCATTTTCATTTACATCAACTTCAACTTCCATGTTATTTAGATTCGCAACTCTCAATATTTCGGTTCCAGCCATTTGCTGGGTTCCCAATACACGTTCACCTAACTCAACATTAAGTACCGAAACAGTCCCGTCAGCAGGTGCATAAATAATTGTTCGTCCAAGATTATCTTGAGCTTCATTTACTGAAGCAGAAGCACTTCTTACATTAAAATAAGCCGTTTGCTTGGCCGCTTTTGCAACCTCAAAAGAAGCGATAGATTTATCCCAATCTGATCTGGAAATAATTCCTTTATCGAACAAAGTTTTATTTCTGTCATAACTTGCTTTGGCTTCTTTAAAAGAGGCATCTGCCTGACTCAAACCTGCTTTAGTTCCAGACAAATTAGCAACTGTTCTATTTAATCCCGAAGTATACAAATCAGGATTTATCTTTACCAATAAATCTCCTTTTTTTACTACTTGTCCTTCTTTCACAGGTAATGAAATAATTTCACCAGAAACCATAGAAGATATTTTAACTTCAATTTCAGGTTGAATTTTTCCTGTAGCCGAAACGGTTTCAACAATTGTAGTTGCATCAACCTGGGCTATTTCTACTTCTTTCCCTTTATCTTTATTTCCTATAATTCCTTTTTTTGAAAGCACTATCAATAATGCAATAAGTACCACAGCACTACCAATTAAGATATAAATTGTTTTTTTTGACATAATAATCTAGTTTTTAATGATTGGAATTCCAAAATAGAATTCTAAAATTTTGATTTTAAAAATATAATCGTATTTCGTTCTAAGAACCTCTGATTGTGCATTAGTGAGTAAGGTTTGTGATTGGTTGAAATCAAAAGAATTCATCAACCCCACTGCATATTTTTCTTTGGCATAATTATAGGCTTCTTGTCTTGACTCTAATGCTACAACTGAAGATTCATGAGCATTTAGCGCCCCTTTAGCATCCGTGAAAGCAGTATAAACATTTCTTTGCAAATCCAATTCTTGTTGTTCTAATGCGATTTTTGATTTTTCTAAACTCACTTTGGAACGCTCTACATTATTTTTTGCTGAAAATCCATTAAATATTGGAATTGACAATTGAGCACCAAAAGATTGTCCCTTGTTGTCACTAAATTGAGTCCAAAAAGGATCAGGCTTTTGAGCTCCAATTATAGTTCCTGTAATAGGGTCATATTGAGGAACGTCTGCATACGATACACGGCTATTGAAACTATAAAACCCTTGAAGTGTCGGTTGAAAAGCCCCTTTTGCAATAGCAACATTTTTCTCGGCAATTTCCAAATTGGTTTTGGCAATTTTTAATTCTGTTCTACCTTCTTTAGCCTTATCATAAATAACAGTTGGGGTTTGAGCCAAAATATTATTTTCATCTTTAGCGGAAGTCCCATCAATTATATCAAAATTCTCAAAATCTTTTAATTGTAATAATTGGGCTAGACTCAATTTTGAAATTAATACAGCATTATCTGCAGCAATAACATTTTGGTTGTTTGAAGCTACTGTGGCTTTTATATCTAATAAATCTCCACGCGGAATAGATCCTGCGTTTACTAATTCTTGCGAACGGGCATACTGTTTTTCATTAATAGCCAATTGTTCTTTTTGTACTTTTAGATTTTCCTTATTAAACAGCACTTGCAAAAAAGAATTAGCAACATTCAGTGCGACATCTTCCTGCATTTTAAGCAATTGATATTTCGCTGCAACTATCGAAAGATTGGCTTTACGAAGGTTGTTTTGATTTTGCAAACCTTTGTAAATATCTACACCGACATTTGCACCAGCGGAGGTAAACTGAGTAGTTTGATTGCGCAGAAGTCCTGTTGTAATATCCTGATTCAAACCAATATTCCAAGAGTGAGAAGCATTGGCATTTAAAGATGGAAGAAAATTTCCTATCGCGCCTTTTTTATCAATAGCTGCCGTTTTAGAATCTAATTCGGTTTGTTTGATTGAAATGTTGTTTTGTATGGCATATTTTATGCATTCTTCCAAGGTCCAATTTTTAGATTGCGCCTGAATTGTTATGCTACAAACTAACATTAGAATTAAACTAAAAAAACTTCTTTTTTTCATATATTTTGAATAAAAGTACAGTATCACTGCTAAACAAATTTAACTTTTTCTAATAAAGAGCCATGGAATAATATGAAATATTTCACCCATAAATCAGTTATAAAAACAATTAGACTTTGAAAATTACCATTTGTTACAAAAAATCCTAAAAATATATTTCTTTTGTTAATTTTGCTCTTTTAAACTAAAATAAAATGCTAAAATCCTTTACAGTCTTACTGATTACCCTTCTTATTGTGTTGATTTCCGGTTGTTCCACATCTCAAAAAATAGCTACATTAAAACCCGAACCAGATGATGCTATTCCCTTAGTTTACGAAAACATACCTTCTTTTATTAATTTACCAATTAGCATAAAATTAAAGGATATTGAGAACCAAACTAATTCACTCTTAAACGGATTAATCTATGAGGATAACAACATTGAAGATGATGATATTGAAATGAAAGTTTGGCAACAAGCACCAATCACTATCACGAATGATAACGGATCCCGAAGCTTCGGGGCAGGAGAAAAAATAAAAACGATTTTGCCATTGAAGGCTATAATAAAATATAGAATTGGCACAAAAAAACTGGGCGTTGAACTTTATGATACACGCGAATTTAACCTTGATGGTGTAGTCACTTTAATAAGTGATGTGGATTTAATCAATTGGAAATTAAACACAAAAACCGAATTAAAATCATTAGATTGGAATGAAAGTCCAACAATGACCGTTTTTGGAAAAAATATGCCCGTCACTTATTTAATTAATCCTGGTATAAAACTTTTTAAATCGAAAATCGAAAAAAAGATTGATGATGCTATAGCAAAATCTATGGACTTTAAACCTAATGTTCTTTCCGCATTAGAAAAAATTTGCACTCCTTTTCAAATGAGTAATACGTATGAAAGTTGGCTTCGAATTGTTCCTATTGAAATTTATTCTACCAGCGCCAAACTAAAAAACGACACTTTCATACTGGGAATGGGAATGAAATGCAACATGGAAACATTGATAGGACGACAACCAGAATCTAAATTTAACAAAAACAAAATCGTTCTGAAACCCGTCACAAAAATCCCGGAAGAAATGACAGCAAATATTGTTGCAGTTTCTACCTATCAAGAAGCTTCAAAAATAATGACCAAAAATTTCTCTGGACAGGAATTTGGCTCAGGAAGTAAGAAAATTAAAGTGCAAAACGTAGCTATTTGGCATAAAAACGGCAAAATGATAATTGCTTTGGATGTATTGGGATCTGTTGACGGAACTATTTATCTGGCTGGATTTCCACAATACAACGAACAAACCAAAGAAGTATTTTTTGACAAATTGGATTATGCCTTAGACACAAAGAATAAATTAATGCGCACTGCTAACTGGCTTGCTCAAGGATTAATTTTAAAAAAAATTCAGCAAAGTTGTCGCTACTCTATAAAACCAAATTTAGACGAAGGAAAACAAAGCATGGTAAATTATTTGAAGAATTATTCGCCCATGCCAGGTGTTTATGTAAATGGAAAAATGGAAGATATTCAATTTCAAAAAATTGAACTAACAAATCAGGCTATCATTGCCTTTATACAAGTAAAAGGAACTGTAAATGTATCGGTAGATGGTTTAAAATAGAGATCCCCTCCCCAACCCTCCCCGAAGGGGAGGGAGCCATTCAGATAAAATGGAATTTGGGTTGTTTTTTTAAATTTTTAACCCTTAGGCTTTCTTCTTTTTCATTCTATAGATAGCATAACCAATAGCCCCAACTAGAATATAAGGAATTACCATTAAGTAAACGATTCCGTCATTGACAGCTGCCGCTTTCGCTGTATTGCCTTCACTAGCCAATGCTGCACGACACATAGCACATTGTGCATAGGAAGCAACTTCAAAAAACAAAAAACAAAAAACAAAAAGTAAATTTTTCATGTTTAGCACTGAATACTGAACACTAAAAACTGAACACTGAACACTTTCTTTTCTATACATAATATGGTGAAATCATTAAGTAAACAACTACTCCGGTAACAGCAACATACAACCAGATTGGAAAAGTGATTTTGGCAATCTTTTTATGGGTATCAAATTTTTGCGATAATGCTCTAACATAAGTTATTAAAACCATTGGAATAATAGCAATGGATAAAATTATGTGCGTGATTAAAATGAAAAAATAAACGTATCGAATTGTCCCTTCACCACCAAATTTTGTAGAATCAGCAGTCATGTGGTACGCAACATACATAACAAGAAAAGCTACAGATAAAGCAATTGCTGAAGCCATCAATCTTTCATGAAGTATTCTTTTTCCGTTTTTAATGGCAAGTACAGCGGCAATTAAAACAAGAGCCGTCATTCCATTGATAGTAGCGTAAATTGGAGGTAAAAAAGAAAGCGGCTCAACATTGTAGCCAAAATCTTTTAGTTTCACTCCAAAAAGAATCGCGACTACAACCGGAATCACAATCGATACAATGATTATAAACTTACTAAATTTTTGTTCTAATGAATTATCTTCCATTTTTATTCTTCTAATAATATATTGATATCCTGCTGAATGTTTCTTACTCCTTTTTTATCTAAACCATCGTAATATAAAATCGGGTTTCCAAAATCATCTTTTCGGCAACGAATATTACCATTTTTATCAATTAAGGCAAATAATCCCGAATGCTCAAACCCTCCTGTCACCTTAGCGTTTTCACCCGCATAAAGGTTAAATCCCTTATTGGCTAAATCAAAAACATAGGCTTTATCTCCGGTCAAAAAATTCCAATTTGAAGATTTAACACCTAAAAGAGCAGCATGCTTTTTCAACACTTCCGGCGTGTCATTTAAAGGATCTATTGTAATAGAAACAATTCCAAAATTAGGATTCCCAAAAAAACTCTTTTCAATAGCCAACATACTTGCATTCATTTTTGGGCAAATTGTTGGGCATGTTGAAAAGAAAAACTCCAAAACATACACTTTTCCTTTGTAAGTCTCATTAGTTATCTTTTTATTATCCTGGTTTACTAATTCGAATTTTGGTGCCGGACCAATTTTGACTAATTTCTCATCTCCCTTAGTTGTCGGATTGACTTTATCCAGTCGATCCCCTCTTACAACTTCGTTATTTTGAATTTTATCTATTATTTTAGGTACAGCATAAATTCCGAAAATTAATACAATAAATGAAATTCCTATGTATGATTTATTTTTAAGCATAAATTAAAAATTAAATTTTTCTGGTGGCATTATTATTTTTTTTAAGAGCAGCACGATATTCATAAAGAATAACTTTAAAATCATCTAACATTTCGTTACTTAACTCTGCCGGATGAAACGTATTATAACCTTCTTTATAATCCTTCACCAGTTTTCTTCCTCTAAGATTTCTTTCTTTATCAATTATATATACGTTTGGTGTACCTAAATTCCCATCAAGTTCCCCTACCAGTTTTAATTGATCATAATAAGTATTAATCTCCTGAGGAGAGGTGAAAAGAAAATGCCATTGAGAAACATCGGTAAAAGCAGCTAAAGCATCAATCACTTTTTTAGCATCATTTTCAGTTCCGACAGGGCAAATTACAACAAATTGCAAATCTTTGAAGTCATGATACCTTTGATAAATTTTTTGATTTAGATTGAAAAAATTGCCTCTGTTTTTCAAAAGTTCAGTACCTGAAAAACCAAGAATAGTGACTTTTCCGTCTAAACTGATTTTTTTTCCGTCTAGAGATTTCCATTTACCAAAATCAGCAGTTTTTGGAGTTATAACAGGTAATTTTGTAAAACTATTTACACCCGAAGCAAAAAAAAGATAAGCAACTATAGGCAAAATGAAAAGGACAAATAGAACAATATTTTTTTTCATTGTAATGATAAAATTTAAAGTACAAAAATAAAAAAAGGTACGCAATGCGTACCCTTTTTTTGAATTAATATCTTGTTAAAAATTCCATTTAATAGTAGAATTTTTAAAAACCTCATAAATATAATTCCCTTCAGTCAAAAGAATGAAGAGCAAATATAATATCAGAAAAATTACGGGAAAAACAACTGCACTTCTTAAAGTACTTTTTTCACCTTCCATGTGCATAAAAGCCCATACAATATAGTATGCCTTAAAAATGGTAAGAGCATAAAATATCCAATTAAGTAAATTCATACTTAAAAAACTGTTCATGTGGAGAAAATCTGGTTTCAAAATACCAAGATAAACTTCTATTATTGTTACGGCAGATAATATTCCGAAAACTTTCCAGATTCTACCTGTATTAGATACGTGTTCGTGTGACATGATAATTACTTTTTTGAAAATTAAACGAGATAGAAAACTGTAAATACAAATACCCAAACTAAATCGACAAAGTGCCAGTAAAGCCCCACTTTTTCTACCATTTCATAGCTTTTTCTTTTTTCGTAAGTTCCAATTAATACATTAAAAAATATAATAATATTTATTATTACTCCTGAAAATACGTGAAAACCGTGGAATCCTGTTATAAAGAAAAAGAAATCTGCGAATAATTTACTTCCGTATTCGTTTCTGGTTAAGTTCGCACCTTCCACTACATAGCTGGCTTGGCTTAACCTCAATTCAGATTCTTCTCTAGAAAGAATTGTTTTATGTTTTTCTTTCGTTATCACCTCAGTTCTGATCAAAAGATCAGGATGAGCTTTGAAACCTGCCTGAACTTCGGCTACAGAATAAGAAGGCAAACTAGACTCATTCATAAACCATTTCCCTTTATTTCGAGTCAATTGTTCTCTTTCTTCCGGCAAAGTAGCCGCAAAATCAGCAAGAGCCACTCGGTGTCCTTCCTTATCAACAAACTGAAGTAAACTACCTCCTTTTGTTTCAATTGCACCATATTCACCTTTTATGAAATTTTTCCATTCCCAAGCTTGAGATCCTACGAAAATCAAACCTCCGATAATGGTTAAAAACATATAAATAACAACTTTATTTTTTTTCATTTGATGACCTGCATCAACAGCCAAAACCATTGTTACAGATGAAAAAATCAAAATAAAAGTCATTAATGCCACATAATACATTGGAGCGGACACGCCATGCATAAATGGAAAGTGAGTAAACACTTCATCGGCCAAAGGCCATGTTTCAATAAATTTAAATCTAGAAAAACCATACGCCGCTAGAAATCCAGAGAACGTTAAGGCATCTGATACGATAAAAAACCACATCATCAATTTGCCATAACTTGCTCCCATTGGCTCATTGCCGCCTCCCCAAGTTTTTTCTTCACTATTTGCAGTAGTAACTGTCGCTTCCATAAAAGTTATTCGTTAAAAAGTTCCCAAATTTACGTTTTTTTCTTATTTAAAGAAATATAAAAACAAAAACAAATAAACCCATAATATATCAAGAAAGTGCCAGTACATCGCACCTAGTTCAATTCCAAGGGTTTGAGTTGAATTGTATTTTTGTTTAAAATGATTATAAATTACAATTAGAAGTGAAATTACGCCACCAGCAAGGTGAATCATGTGCACAACCGTTACAACGTATAAAAAAGTAGTCGTGATTGAGCTTCCGCTTCCTGTGAAATAATAGCCATTTTTCACTATTTGTCCAAAACCTACAAATTGCAAAATTATAAACAATATTCCCAATGCTAAAGTAGCAAAAAGAAATTTAGTAGTTGCATTTTGATTGTTTTTTTGAATGGCTTTTTTAGCCAAATGAAACGTCACACTGCATCCTATGATTGCTAAAGTACTATAATAAAATGCTGTCGGTAATTGAAAATCCTTTAACCAATCGGCTCTGGATTTACTTACTACGAATGCACTTGTAAGTCCTGCAAACATCATGGTCATACTGGCCATGGCAAACAGCAATATCAATTTATATGATCGCGCTGTTCTAGATTCATGTTCGTCTGTTGTCATTGTCATTTCCATAACTATCTTAAAAATTTATCAAATATATAAACTAATTGCAACAATGTAATATAAGAAACGCTTACCAGCATCAAGGTTCTTGCTGCTTTTGCGGTTCTTAATTTGTATAATTGCACTGCATAATAAAGCATCCAAACACCTAGCAAAAACACAACTATTGCTGTCACCGGGGTAATATATAAACGACCTGTATAACCCAAAACCGGTATCAGCGAAGCTATAATAAGCCAAACTGTATATAAAATAATTTGTAAAGCTGTTCCTTTATCTTTTTTTCCAGTAGGCAACATAAAGAAACCAGCTTTTTCATAATCTTCATACAAAAACCATCCAATAGCCCAGAAATGAGGGAATTGCCAAAAAAACTGTATCAAAAACAACGTCCCTGCCTCTATCCCAAACTCTCCTGTTGCCGCAACCCAACCTAACATAAAAGGGATTGCTCCCGGAAAGGCACCTACAAAAACAGACAAGGATGTCATGGTTTTTAAAGGTGTATAAACACTCGTATAAAGAAATATTGAAATCGCACCAAACATCGCCGTTTTTGGGTTAATCGTATAAAGCAAGACGATCCCAATAATGGTAAGAAGACTTGCGATAATTAAAGCCGCACTTCGAGACATTCTACCTGCTGGAACGGGACGATTTTTCGTTCGATCCATCAAAGCATCTAAATCTTTTTCGATAACCTGATTAAAAGCATTAGAAGCACCCACCATACAATACCCCCCAATCGCTAGTTTCAACAATGTCATCCAACTAAAAGAATGAATATCATAAATCCCAAGCATAAAACCCGCAACAGACGAAAACACAACGCTAACAGCGAGGCGCGCTTTGGTTATTTCGCGGAAATCAATGTAAATAGATTTTAATGAAAGGGTATTTTGTGTTGCGTCCAATGCTACTGTTTATTTGCTCTGTAAAAACTTTTGCAAAAGTAGGCTATCAAAAGCGATTTGGCAAAAAACAATTCATAAAAAAGCTTTTTTAGAAATATAATTAAAACTAATAATCAAAATACCAGTTAAAAACATCGGAACGTATCCCTAAAGTAAACCAATTGGTACTTTCATTGAAAGTGGTTGCCGTATTTTTAGTTGGATCAAAACTTCTATAAATATAGCTTCCAAAAAACTTCAGATTAGTTGCAGGATTTATCAAATAACCGGCTTGAATATCTGTAATAAAAACAGCCGTTTTATTTCCTTGACCTACTTTTACACCGCTGTTTAACGCTCTCTTTTCATCATAATCCTTATAAATATTCCCTCCATAGTTAAAACTGTCTTCTGTAGTATCAAAATCCAATCCACGAGTACCCACAGTTATTTTTGCATCAGCAAAATACCTGTCTTTATGATAACGGGCTATCGCGATGAACTCCTTGAAATTTCCTCCCCATTGATGCCCTATACTTTGGTTGTTATGACCGTAATTTGTGATGGGAACACTATGAGAATATACATAAGGACGCACATGATTATATTCTAACTGCAATACTAAATTATCCACTTTGAAAGCATTGTAATACTTAACTCCTAACTGATAACCATATTTATTTTTCCAACTATTATCCCTTTCTTTAATGTCTCCAAGAGAAAATTCATCAAGTATAAATTGTCCGTATAGGTTTATCTGATTATTCCATTTGTATTTATACGTCAAGCCTAAAACCGCATTTCCCGTTCTGGCAGAAGAAGCAAATTCAACCGAACGATAAAAAATAATTGGATTTACAAAACTCACATCAAATCCTCTATCATTCGTATTAGTCCAAATTACCGATTCAAAGAAACCAAGATTCAATTTATTTGACACATTCCAGCTCAAATAATGGTTTGCCATAAACTTTGTAGCATAGGTTCTTTCGAGTGTAACCTCGGGTCGAACATCTTTCAGCCACATGTAAGTATTGGTGTATTTTATTTTCCAAAAATTAGTATTCAATTTAAAATAGGGATACGAACTCGCCCCATCACTTTCTAATAAAGAACGGTATCCATCCCCAATAAAATTTCTTCCATAACCCAATTGTAAATCGACGTATTTACTAGGTGCAAAAGTTATATTGGCTTCAGCCAAAGGAAAATCATACGCATCTGTTTTAAAATCTTTGGCAATTCCCATACCCAGAATAATCGCAGGATTTCCACCAGCAGGCTTTATAGATTCTGCATAACGATTAAAATAATCCGCAAATCTTCCCTGACTTTCAAAAACCGTAGTCGTAAAATTAAGCTGCTTTCCTAATCCACCACGAAAATTGATTGCGCGCGTATTTATATAAGTGTAATTTGCTTCCGTTTGAGATGCTTTACCAACTTGTAAATCCAATATAGGATTCAAAGTAAACCAATATCCATCACCTTGAATTTCAACCGTATTTTCATTCCATAATTTTCTGGTCCACCAGCCGGAAACATGCTTCTTAAGTTTATCATTTACGGCTTTAAGGTCGTAATACTTTGAAACTTCTACATAAGTATAAGGTTTTGATGCCGTATGATTGTTGCTGCCCACTTGATTTAAAGAAGCGTCAAACTGAGCATAGTAACTGTGCGAAAAAGGAATATTCAAATGACTTTCAAACTGCGGATTGTTGAACTTTTTATAGACCATACTATCTAATTCCGTAAGTTGTTTTGTTTCATTTGGCAAAATTTCTGCTCGAGCAAGTGCTTCCGAAGCCAATTGCTCCGGACTTTTCAATGGAATAGCTATTGCATTTGTATATTTAGAATAGGTTGGTTTCCCATTATAAGTTGCTGGTTTAATTTTAGGGAAAACACCAAAAACTCGTTTAGTTTCTTTTAATAAATCCTCATCGATGGCATTTACATAAATTACTTTGAAAACACCATTACTATCTACTTCAAAAAGCACCTCTACACTTCCTTTGAAGTTGTTTTGCTTAAGGTTTTCAGGAACTTCAAAATTTTGAAATACAAAATTTTGCACTTGATAATAAAAACAATTTTCTAATTCTTTAGATTGTAAGTTTTCACAATTCAAAAAAACAGGAAATCGTTCGGCTGACATACCCGATTGTACTGTACTATTATTTATTCCTTGCGAATAAATAAAAAATGAATAAAATGATAAAAGTAACGTTGACAAACCTTTTTTCATGCTGTTTTCTTTGTGAATTTAGTAATCAGTTTGTGAATTTTGCCCATTCGCAATTGCTTTTGCTCCCGAAGTTCCAATACGTTTTACACCCAATCGAATCATCTCCACAGCTTCTTCATAAGTCCTTACTCCTCCAGCTGCTTT
This sequence comes from Flavobacterium gawalongense, assembly GCF_007097265.1. Lineage (GTDB taxonomy): Bacteria > Bacteroidota > Bacteroidia > Flavobacteriales > Flavobacteriaceae > Flavobacterium > Flavobacterium gawalongense. The sequence continues at coordinate 77,907 of NZ_VJZP01000003.1, forward strand.
TACCGGAAGTGGCGAAGCATTTTCCAACATCATAATAATGGTTGGAATAGTAGCGCCATTTGGTAAATTATCCTCTGTTTTATAAAACCCTGTTGATGACTTTACAAAAACCGACTGGTACGATTCTTCGGTGAAATTTGAAATAACACTGTTTTTTATCAAAGCAGACAATTGTATAATCTGTTTATCATCGAGTGCTGCCACTTCAATAATCCATTTTACAACCTTATTATTTTCAAGTCCTAATAGCGTGCATTTCAGCACTTCATCTTTAACCAAATCAACATCCCCGTTTTTGAATGCTTCGTAATTACAAACGAAATCCAAATCATCAGCTCCGTCTTCAATCGCTTGAATTGCTTCAGCAATTTTTTCATCTACACTAGACTTCCCTTCAGGAAAATCAATCACTGTCCCTATTTGTAAATTTGAATTGGCATCAACAATCATTTTTTTTGCTGTAGAAACCATGTCAGACCGAATCATAATAAGTTTAAAATGCTCATCGATGGCTTCCTGAATGAATTTTTTAGCTACAATAGCATTTTCGACTTCACTAAGACCTGCTTGTGTTGCGGTTTTTAAATAAGTAGAATCTAAATATTGTTTAATATTCATTTTTCTTGTGATTTTATGATACCATTAAAGTCCAATTAGCAAAAATACATTTTAAATTCACATTTATTTAATATAAATAGTTACTTTATAAACAGGTTTCTTTATTTATAAAATTCTTTGTCGTTAAGAAAGAAAAACTTTCTAACTATAAAAAAAAATCCCACCAAAGTGGGATTGTATTATGGATCAGTTTTTATTCAAACTAGTGTACTTATTAAACATTAAAATCATACAAACAGCAAGAGTCGCTCCTGATAAATTTGCTAAAATATCAAACAAATCTCCTTTTCTAGTTGTGGTAAATAGCGCTTGTGCTATTTCAATTGCTATTCCAAAAAAAATGGAAAGCATAAATGATATTATCAAAGGCTTAAAGACATCTAAACTATTCATTTGCTTCTTAAAAAATAAAAACCAAAGCGATGTAAACACAAAATGAAAAAAGGAATGAACAACTTTATCTAGATTCGTAATCTGAACAACTGGGATATCGTTTGATTTTATTAAACAAAAAAAGACTATTAACCCTGTCCAAGATAAAGCTGCCCAAAAATAGAATTGTTTATGCACCAATAAGCTCTTTGTAAGATTCACTCGAAAGCAACGAATCTATTTCAGCTTCGTTTGCAATCTTTATTTTTATCATCCATCCCGCTCCATAAGGGTCTGAATTTACACTTTCCGGTGTGCTTTCTAATGCATCATTAAACTCGACAATCTCACCTGACAATGGAAGAAACAAATCAGAAACAGTTTTAACCGCTTCAACAGTTCCAAAAACTTCATCTTTTTCTAAAGTCTGGTCTAAAGTTTCCACCTCAACATACACGATATCCCCTAATTCTTTTTGTGCAAAATCAGTAATTCCTACTGTTGCGATATCGCCTTCAATACTAACCCATTCGTGATCTTTAGTGTACTTTAAATTTGCTGGTATGTTCATATAAATACTAATTGATAATTATTAATTGATAATTGAATTTTAGGTGACAAATGTAACAATCTCAATTCAAATCTTGTTTAGATTTTAAAAAAATTAATTCCCAAAATTATAACGTAGCGTAAATCCAGATCTAATATTTGTTAAAGGAAAAGAAGTTGATATTACCGCTTTCGAAAATGAATGATCATAATAGAAAATTGCTGTCAAATTTTTGCTGAATGCATAATCCGCAGTAATTTTTAAAGACCAAATATTTTGTCCTCCCGCCAACTGATTGTTATCATAATCTAAATACCGAACAATCGTTTGATTATTTCGATACGAAAGATCTCCTTTTAAGTTAATGTCACTTTTTATAATTCCTGTTGGGTTGTCCGCTAATCTAGAAGAGAAAATCACATCTTTAAATCGGTAACCAAGTCCTACAACATATTCAATTCCTTTTACTTCCGTCAATAAATTATTGTCAAAACTCATCGATAACGCTCTGTCTTTCTTTATTTCGGTAAGCACTTTTAATGAACTTTTCAATTCAAAATCCATTCTTATAAGCGGACTGAATTGCTCCACTAAATTGATATTTGACATGATAGTTTTATTGAAAATATTTCCTCCCAAATCTGTATTTAGTTCTCCATTAGGTTTGTATCCTGATGGTGCTTTGTCGTATTCAAAATTAGACCTAAACGCATTTATCGTATAAGAAGCTCTGTAACTATGCTGCATAGAAAAGCGTTTGAAATTCTTCTTAAAAAAAGCAAAACGCATCAATCCATTGTATTTTACAGCCCAATTTGGTATTGGAAAGCTTCTGAAAATTCCAAGTGAAACATCCGATGCATTAGTCCCCGAATAAGCAGATAAAAAGGCCGGTAACAATACGGCCTGGCTATTTTTACCAAATCCAATTGGGTAACCCTCATTTGTTAAATAAATGTCCCTTTGCGTATATTTTGGATCTGATGGATCTGTCGGGATAGGATTTGCAGCATCACCATATCTTGGAATTGATCCACCATAAAAATTCTGAGCCAATCGATCAGCGATCATCAATCGATTAGTTTTTAAATCATCAAAAGCTGCTGATGCATTTTCATCACTGGTAGAGAATGACGTTTTTATTAAAACCGTAGAAATTGAAAAAAGACCATAACTGTATGGAGATCGTGGATTATATTCCCCATTAGTAACATCATATTGCTCAGAAAAATTTTTGGAATAGGCTCTGTCCAATGACAAATCAATTTTTAAATCAGGTAACAAATCCACATTAGCTGTAGCTTTAAATAACCTATTGGTAACTTGTGAGTAATTTTGATTAAAATCAGGATAATTGGTAAGCCATCCGTTCTTAGCCGTTTCATATCGAACGTCATCTTGGCTTCCAAAAATAAATCCTAAAGAAGGTCTTGATGAACCCAAGAATCCTACACCCGGTGTATATCCTGGCAAAATTGTACCACTATTTTCAGTGTAATTCATTTGGACATTCTTAATGCTGGTTAAAATACCTCTCAACCCATCTACAAATTCATTGCTTTTTGCAATTTGTTGTGTATTAGTATTCACAACTTTTTCCCCAGGTTTTGGAGCGGCTGCCTTAGGTTTAGGTGCAGATTTGTTTGTGTTTTTTGTTAGCCCCAAATACTTATAAAGCGCATCCATATTAAATGTTGCATTCAAATTATTTGAGCTTGCATTTTGAACAGTATTCCCTAAATTATAGCTATTCCCTTCAATTTCTATTTGTGATAAGGCATTAGACGCACGTTGCCAGCTGTAATCACCTGTATAAGAATAATTCGCTTTTATAAAACTAAACAGCGGAATTTTATTAATGGGTATTTCATAATTCACAACCAATTGCTGCATGTGTTGATTAGGATCTCCCATATCCCAATAACTATCCCATATTGTGAAACTATCAATAGGTTCATTGTTTTCGTTCAAATAGCTTTTCACAATATTACTGGAAGAAGCTGTATAATTTAATTTTAACGATTTTGTCAAATTATAATTAAACCCATACTGGTAATTAAACGCAAAATTTCTTCTGTATAATGGATCAAGACCTATTCCTTCCACATCAACTTGTCTAAATTGCTGACGGTTGTACTGTCTGATAATATTGGTATTAAAAGAAATATTGGAAGGCAGATAATTAAAGTTGAAATCACTCAGTAATTTCCAATAATCACTTTTCTTCATGAAAGCTGTTTTCTTGAACGGCTCGACAGGTTTTGGCTGAAAACTATAGGCATAATCTATAGATGAATTGGCTTGTTGATCTACATAATCCTCTATTTCAAAATCATGACGTTCTACCTGATTAAAAGACTGCGAAAAAGTGAAATTTTCCGGATCATAAACACGTTGTTTTTGCTCTGGACTTCTTTCTTTTCTAACCCCGATAAAATTGATGCTTTGACGTTTCGTATAATCAATCGCTCTCCTTTCAATATTATCTTTTTCGGCTTGGTCAGTCGTATTATCCAATAACTGTTTTAATTTGATGTCTTGATTAAAAGGGTCATATTCCGGAGTAATTGTTTCTTCACCAATGGCATAATTGAACGGTAAATTAACCCCCCATTTTGGAGGCAATAATTTCCCTAAATTGACATTAGTTACTATATTATATTGTTTAGTGTCCTCACGATTTCTTTCATTTGGACCTTCTTCTAATGCTCCAAAACCAATCGTACTTTTTTTACCTGTGGCAGAAACCGTGGCAAAATCAGCGAAATTCGAATCTACATTCAACACGGCTGCCATCCCGCCCTGATTATCCATATCAGCTAAACGTAGCTCATTGAACCATACTTCACCTTTAATGTCTTGATGGGTTTCATTACTTTTTACACCAACCATTAATGTTCGTGCTAAACCAAAATTAGGATTTCCTTTTATACCTAATCTCAACTTATTATTTTTGTTTGCCAAAGACGGATCAAGCTCTTCTTCATTTTGATAATAAATTCCATCCAGTGGAAGTGTGCTTGGATCAATGCTCATAGCCAGAATCTTCAATTTGGTCAATAATGCCAATGACAAATCTATTTCATTATCTTCAGGCCAAACAGCTTCGGCACTTAAAGCAGCACAATCAGAACTAGATCCAGAAGAAGGAACAGTAACTTTTAAGGGAATCTCTATTTGATAAAAATTTTGTGTAAAATCATTTCCAAAACGAATAAAACCTACCATTTGATTATCACGAAGCGCAATCTCATTTGGCAAAGATTCTGCGTGTAAGAACATTTTTAATTTTTTGAACTGACGCATGTCTATATTCACATTTTTAAAAACAGCTCTTGAATCTTCCGGTTCCAATCCGTCTCCTGATACTCTTAAAGAAAGCGATTGTTCATTCTGATTAATAACGGTATTATTGTTATACAATTGTTCCCTAACCACTCCTGGTGGAGTGATATAATTCACAGGACATCTCTCATTATTTTCTTGAACATTTACTGCTAATACATCTAAAGTAGTTTTGTCATCAGCAATATTTGTATCATTAAAATCAAGTGTATTGGCATATCTTCTCCATTCTCCTCTTACTAAATCTAAAGCTCCAAAACGAACCGTTACCCGATCATTAAACCCCGTCATGAACATTCTCATGAAACGAATTGATCTAAAATCGGAAATATTTCCAATAGTATTTTCGGGTTGCGAAACAGGTATTTTAAACTGAATCCATCTAGCGTCAGTAATCGCCCCGTTTGCCAATGTGACTTGAGTACTTCTTATATCAGTAATGTAATTTTGTCCAATACTCATATTAGGTTTAACATCAATACTGTATTCATAATACGCATTGATCGTATTCATAGTATTATCTCTATTAATATCTTCCACATCAGGAACGGTAGAAGCCCCTCTATTGGGATCATTAATATCAACAGCTGAGTTACCGTCTACACCATTATACTTTTTGTATCGGTCCAAAACATTTCCTGAAGCATTCAAATAATAGGTATAATCATCTGCAGCGGGATCCGATTCAGACGCAAAATTATTGTAAATCGCACCTTCTTTGGCATTAGCCAAACCATCTAAACCTACATCCTGATTGGTTCTATTATCTGCATTGGTATCAAAAGCATAAATTAAGGATTGTGATGCGGGTACATCTCCCCAATTGGCTGTTCCTGGATTTGGTTTTGAAATAATTTGATCTGGCCCAAGTCCATTTTCATATTGCTTTTTTCCATCTTTCAAAACATCCTCTGAGACTTCTCCTAAATTGAAATAGATTTTACCGGTATTGGATTGAGGTATTTCACCACTTCCCACATAAGGATCTAATATCCAAAATTGAATATATTCTACATTTCCTTGTTCGAAATTAGTAGAATTTAAAGATCTCATAATCCCTCCAAAATTATCTGTCGGGTTTGTAGAAACGTTGGAACTATTATTATACGGACCTCTATCAGAAGGATAATAACTTAAATCCAATGTATTAACAACTTGAGATTGTCCTTGTGCAATATCCGTTAAGGGATATAATTCTTCACTGAAAATTCTTCTGGTAGTATTAAACGACAATTCTTCATTTGAAATTCCAGATGGTTTTTGAGTATAAAATACAGGATCTATGGAGTACCATGCCAACTTGGCTCTTTTAAAACCATAACTCAAATCGTTAGCACTGGCATTAAAATCATAAGTGCTTCTGGCATTTTTCTCCGGAGTCGATGACAAACTCCAAGAATACGGAGAACGCATGTCGATGGTCGATTGTGAACCTTCAAAATCATCTACGTATATAGTTGATTCCCCTTCAAAACGATCTGCTTTTGGAGAATCCGGTTTCAAAAATGCAATTTCTCCTCTCACCGAAAGATTAGAAGGCACATCAGTATCCAGATTAGGCAATTTATTTACTAATCGGGTTAAGAAGGGAACTTCAGTAGAAAAATTGGAATTAAATCCAAAAATAGTATTATTTACAGATTCCTGACCAAAACTGGATTTTTGGGTAAATGGCTTCTCCGTCATTTTTAAAAAAGTCGCTCCAACCAAAAAATTATCAGAAATTTTATGTTCTACATTTACACCCATAAACCTTCTGGTTTGCTGACCAAAAATAGAATTGTTTTCTAAAGAAACTTCAATAGGTGTATTTGAAGCCTGAAGAGATGGATCTAGAATTTGAACTCTCCCCAATTGATAATTCACACTATAATCAACTCCTTCAACTAAAACTCGCCCTCCAGCTGTAACCACAACTGAACCTCTGGGAACATTGAAAGCACCAATTGGTATTCCGTCACCACCCGTGGATTTGTATTTCCCCCTTAATAAGAATTTATTTTTTTCACTGTCTTGTAACGCACCAGATTGTGTGTTACGATACATGTTTCTGAACACGTATTTCTTTTGGTTCTCATTATAATCTGCAATAGGGTCGCCATTATATCTCTCAGTCTGATCACTTCTTAATTTTTCAAACAAGAGTTCTCCAAATGGCTCTTTGGTGGTAAATATAATTCTACCATTTTGAGCGTCTATGGTTAAGCCTTGCATAAAATCAAAAAAACCATCACCACCCGCTTGAGGGTCATTATTATAATTGAGTTTATCCAAATTAAACACTTTCAGCAAAGGGGTACTGGTTACCAAATCTTCCGGTTGTGGTAACGGTGCGACAATATTAATATAATTTAGAGGTGATGGATCCGTATATAAAATATTAAATCTGAAGTCTTCTTGTTTCACTTGATAAGCACCTGGAATCTGATAAATATTTTTCATCATCAGGTTCCAAACAGGATTTTTGACATTGGTCAAATTGCTTTTCAGCATTTTCAATATCAAACTCTGTGTAATAATTGCCTGATTTGATTGATTAGTCCCCGTTACAACGGTTGCATCTACTCCGTCATTACCAAATTCACCCACTTGATAAACTTTATCTCCAATTGTATATTGATACGCAACGGCTAAAACCTCATCATTAGCTAGTCGTTGTTGCAATGAAATATACCCTAATTGACTATTAAAAGTATATTCATTAGGGTTCAATTTTCTGGCATTTTCCAATTTAGAATAGTCCTGTCCTTCATTTACGGTAACTCCAGTAAAACCTGAACTTGAAGTTACAATTTCACGGATATTATTATTCAGCAAACCTCCATTATCAATTAATTTTGGATCATATCTGTTATTTGAATTATCAGATGGATAATCCTTCATTTGATCTTTAAAAAAATCTCCCGGTATAGGATCTAACACAACTACTTCATTATCTGCTAAACCTGTTAATTGCCCCTCCCCTAAATCCTGAAGCGCAATAATATTTCTTAGATTATTATTGGTCGTATTTACACGATTTTGCTTGTTGGTAACCCAAATCTCCAATCTTGAAATCTGAACTCTACTGTCAATAAAAGGATAATTTTTTAAAGACGCATCATATTTGTTTCTAAAATATTGAGACAAGAAAAAGTGTCTGTCGTTATCATAATCCAGCGCATACATATCAAAGTCCTGAATTGTTCCGCCTCCTTGAGCAATTAAACTTTTGGTTTGGGATTTTTGTTCCGAAAATATACCTGTGACAGTAGTTTTACCAAATTGTAATTGTGTTTTTACACCAAATAAACTCTGTGCTCCCCTAATCAGCGAGCTATTCAAAGGCATGCTTACATTCCCCACTTCAATTTTTTGAATAATATCATCTTCTGAAGGTGCGTATTCTAACTTCATAAGATTTTGAAAAGCAAATGTTGACTGGGTATCGTAATTAGCATTTACATTGAGTCGTGTTCCCACTTTCCCTATCAAACTCATACTTATCCTTTGATCGAAATCGAAAGAAAGATTTGATCTGTTTCTTGGTGAAAATGAAGGATTATCTTGTTTTGTATAGCGCATTCCCAAATCCAGTTCTATAGATCCAGTTGGTTTTACATCGATGGTATTACTTCCAAAAATGGACTCGAAAAGTCCTGATTTTACATAATATCTTGGCAATAAATCTTTTTTAGCTGCTTCACTACCTTCTTTTTTCCCGTCTATGGCATCTACTTTCTTCTTGAAATAATCTCGCATAGATTCTTTCAAGACCAAGCTTTCATATTCTTTTGGAGTTAAAATAATAGGATAGTTAATAGAAAACCCATCTACAGAATTGGTATAAATATACCTATCAGTAACAGGGTCATATGTGTAAGCGGAGAGAACACTTTGAGGATCTTTTAACTGGACTTTCCCTGTAGAGAAACCAGTTACAATTGTATCCTGAACGGCTGGTGTTCCCTGAGCTTGCGATACAAAACCACAAAATATGACTAGCAAAAAAATACAAATTTTATGCATATAATCCGTGTTTTGAGTACCTTTTATAAGTTCTTTAAAGCTTTCTTAATAATCGATTCAACAGAAGCATCTGGATCCTCTTTTACAATTTTTTCTACGATTCGTTCTGAAGTTTTTCGAACAAAACCTAGTACCTCCAAAGCAGATAACGCTTCATCTCGATTTGTATTGCTTTGCGACATAGAAACTTCATCTAAATCATACAATTTCAACACTTTCTCTTTCAAATCAAGTATTACTCTTTGCGCCGTTTTGCTACCAATTCCTTTTATAGATTGAATCGTAACAACATCACCTGATGCGATAGCATTTGTAATTTGCTTTGGGTCTAATGATGACAACATAGTTCTGGCAATGCTAGCCCCAATACCAGAAACTGATAATAATAATTTAAAAATCTCCCTTTCTGATTTTTCTACAAAACCAAATAAAGTATGCGCATCTTCTTTTATTTGAAGATGCGTATACAATTTTATAAAGTCAGCATTGGGGAGTAAAGAGTAGGTATGTAAGGATATATTTACATGATATCCTACACCTCCACAATCAATAACTACCTGTGTTGGTGTCTTTTCTACTAATTTCCCCTGTATATGTGCAATCATTTTTTATAATATATGTCACCAAATATAATAAAATTAGCACATAATTTTGCTAAAATCATCTGTTTAAATGCTCTTTTCGTCAAAGAACTATCTAATTTACATTATTCTTTTTCTTCTCTTTTTCTTGTGCATCAATCACTGCAATAGCGGCCATATTTACCATTTCTTCTACGCTTGCGCCAAGTTGAAATATGTGAACTGGTTTCCCCATTCCTAACATGATAGGTCCTATTGAATCTACCTTATTCAATTCTTTCAAAAGTTTATAGGTAATATTAGCCGATTCCAGATTAGGAAAAATCAAGGTATTTACTTTTTTACCTGCTAGTTTAGAAAACGGAAACTTTGCCTTCAACATCTCTGGATTCAAAGCAAAATCAGCTTGAATTTCTCCGTCAATCACCATATCAGGATGATTTTTATGCAAATAAGCCACCGCTTCTCTCACCTTAGCGGCACTTTCATTTGTAGAAGAACCAAAATTAGAATACGATATCATCGCAATTACTGGCTCCACTCCGAACATTCTGGCAGTTTTTGCAGTCATAATAGCAATTTTAGCTAAATCATCTGCAGAAGGATTTATATTTATGGCGGTATCCGATAAAAACATGGGACCACGACTGGTCATCATCATATTTGTAGTGGCAACTAGAGAAGCGCCATGAGCTTTTTCAATAAGTTGCAACATTGGTTTTACAACAGACGGGTAACTTCTGGAATGTCCTGTGACAAGCGCATCTGCTTCACCTTCATTGACCATCATGGCGGCAAAATAGTTTCTTTCACGCATTAATTTCTGAGCATCCAATAAAGAAATCCCACGTCTTTGTCTGGATTTCCAATAGGTTTTGGCAAACTTATTTCTTCTAGGCTCCTCTTCTTTAATTTTTGGATCTATAATTTGAACATCGGCATCAAAACCTAATTCTTCTTTTAATTCCAAAATAATTTCTTTATTTCCCAATAAAATTGGAAAACCAATCCCTTCTTCCAATACAATTTGAGCTGCTTTAAGAACATCTAAATGATCTGCTTCCGCAAAAACGATTCTTTTTGGATCCATTTTAGCTCTATTGGTAATCAATCGAACCATCTTGTTGTCATTCCCCAATCGGTCTAAAAGTTCCTCTTCATACTTTTTCCAATCAGTGATAGGATTTAACGCTACTCCTGAATCCATAGCCGCTTTTGCAACAGCAGGTGCCACAATAGTTATCAATCTTGGATCGAATGGTTTAGGAATAATATATTCTTTTCCAAAAACCAATTTAGTTGCTCCATAAGCAACATTTACTTGTTCAGGAACGGATTCTTTAGCTAATAATGCAAGCGCTCTTACCGCCGCCATTTTCATAGCCTCATTTATTTTGGTAGCGCGAACATCTAGTGCCCCTCTAAAAATATAAGGAAATCCAAGAACATTATTTACCTGATTAGGAAAATCAGAACGTCCCGTAGCCATAATAACATCTTTCCGAGTTGCAACAGCTAGATTATAATCAATTTCAGGATCTGGATTTGCCATCGCAAAAACGATTGGATTTTCTGCCATTCCCATCAACATTTGCGGAGACATAATTCCACCTGTTGACAAACCTAAAAAGATATCTGCACCAACTAATGCTTCCTCAAGACTCATTGGTTTTATGTCTCTGGCATATTTTTGTTGCAAAACAGAAAGAGAAGGATTGTCTTTCGTCAAAACTCCCTTACTGTTAAACATCAATATATTTTCAATTTTTACTCCTAACAAAACATACAAATCGGCACAGGCAAGAGCGGCAGAACCCGCCCCAGAAACGACCATTTTTACATCCTCTGATTTTTTATCAGCCAGTTCTAATGCATTCAATAAAGCGGCCGATGATATAATGGCAGTTCCATGTTGATCATCATGCATTACTGGAATATTCAATTCTTCCACTAATCTTCTTTCTATCTCGAAAGACTCCGGCGCTTTAATATCTTCTAAATTAATTCCACCAAAAGTTGGTGCTATATTTTTAACTGTCTGGATAAATTCCTCAATATCTTTAGTTCCAATTTCGATGTCAAATACATCAATATCGGCAAAAATCTTAAATAATAATCCTTTACCTTCCATTACTGGTTTAGATGCTTCAGGACCAATATCACCAAGTCCTAATACCGCGGTACCGTTCGTAATTACTGCTACTAAATTCCCTTTTGCTGTATACTTATAAACATTGTTTACATCTTTTGCAATTTCTAAACATGGTTCAGCCACACCTGGAGAATAGGCCAAAGACAAATCTCTTTGTGTTGCATATTTCTTAGTGGGAACTACTTGAATTTTACCTGGAGTTGGCTTTGCGTGGTATAATAATGCTTCTCTTCTTTTGCTATTTTTGTCCATTGTTTTTAGATTTTATTCTAGTTTGCAAAGATAGAAGACTTGGTTTAAAAAGTCAGCTTTTATCCTACTTCTTTTATAAAAAACAGACTAGTCCCAGCAGATACAAATAAAAATAGCTGCAAAAATTCGCAGCTATTCTTATTTGTTGGACAATTTAACTTTATTGTGTAATGTAAGAGTTTAAATGTTGAATCGTATCTTTTTGGATTTCGATTATGGCTTTCACAACATCACTTATAGAAATAATTCCTATAACTGTATTGTTTTCTAAAACAGGTAAATGTCTCACTCTTTTAGTACTCATTAATTCCATACAATAATCTAAATTATCGGAAGGTTTTACTGTAACTACATCTGTTTCCATAATTTCATGAACCAAAGCTTTCTTTGAAGATTTGGCTTTCAAAACAATTTTTCTGGCATAGTCTCTCTCAGACAAAACTCCTTTTAAAATTCCATCTTCGATTATAAGAATCGCCCCAATGTTTTTTTCGCTCATCACTGTCAATGCTTCGTATACAGTGTTAGTGGAAAGTATGGAATAGACTTCCTTTCCTTTTGTGCTTAATATTTGATTAACAGTCATAATAGATAAGTTTAATTTACCATAAAGTTAAAAAAAATAGTATTCAAATGGTAAATTTATTTATTTATTTTACATTAAAACAATTCATCAGGCGAAGTCAGCTTATTTAGTTCTTGTTTTAAATTATCACTCAATATTTGCAAACCATATTGATACGATGCGTTTACCCAACCAAACCCTTCCTTGGCTATATAATCAAATTCAGTTCCTACGTTGCCATATTCCGCAAAAACTTTGTGCGAACTAATTTCTAAATCAAATTTTTCAGGAATAGTTCCGTTATATTCCACCGCATTTTTAGTGATTAACCACAACCATCTGTAGACCATTTCCTGAGCCTTATTGAAAAATTTATAGTTAATTAAACCCTCCCACAATAACATTTGATGTGGTGCCCAACCAAATGGATAATCCCATTGTCGTTGTGGCGCATCTTTTGAAAAACTGTCAGTACTGGCTTTTGTACTTCCTGTAATTCCACCCGTTTTTATAAATTGAGGCAATGCTATTTCTATTAATTTTTTAGCTTGGTGTTCACTACATAACCCAGCCCATAAAGGAAAAAATGTAGTTGCTGCTTCAAATGGGAATTGTCTTTTATTCACAAAATCATAATCAAAATACATACTTGATTCTTCATTCCAACACAATTCATCAATTTTCTCTTTTCTAAAAAGTGCTTTCTGGCCCCATTCTTCCGAAGTATACGTTACATCTCCAACTTGGAAATTATTATTAAAATACTCCTTTATCAAATACGCAATGTCCTTTTCGTATTTGTAAAGAAAACTATTGACATCCACCGAGTTTAAATTGGCACACGTATTTATAAGTCTATCGGTTGTGTCATGACCACTTTCTCTCAAGCTACGATCATGAACAAAATAGACGTCAAGCTCAGCATCAACAAGAGTTCGGTTTAAATATTGTTTTTCAAACTCTCGGATTGGCAAATTGTATTTTTTAGCATACGGCTCTAAGACATCATCAAAATGTCCAGGCTCCACTTCGAAGGGCATTCCAACTCCATCGGCTTTGTATCGATTTAAACCTGTTGGCGTCAATCGGTTTCCTTGAACCATCCAAACCGTATTGTATTCCAAGATAACTGTTCCCAAATGACTTCTCAGCCATTCTAAACTTGGCACTTTCTTTTTTACAATTTCAATTATCAACGAAGAATACAATGGTGGCTGCGTTCTTGTTAAATAATAACTTCTATTTGCATTTAGAATTTTACCGTAATGTATGATTTGATATTTAAAGTTTTCGGCAATAGCCATAGCTTTATCCAGTTGATTATCTATAATCAAACCAACTCCAATAAAATAACTATCCCAGCCATACATTTCGTTAAATCTTCCGCCGGGAACTACAAAAGGCACTCCTTGCAAGCTGTAAATTTTTTGCTCTAAGGCTAAAGCCAAAATACCCGGCTTTGTATTTAATGTATCCACATATTCCATCGAAAAATTTTCCGGCAAAATCCCTACTTTAAAATTTTGAAGTTCTTTTTCCAATGCCTGAAAATAGGCAACACCCTGTTTATCTTTAGCTGAAACATAAAGAGTAGGAACTTCGTTAGTAGTTTTTTCGTCCTTAAGAATTTGTTCTAAACCTTTTTTATCAATAGTTCTGGTCAGTTCATCCCAATAATCATCTCTAATTTTTCTTGAAATTCGTTCTACAGGATTTTCTTGGATACGACTTAAATCAATCTCACCTTTATCCACTTTATTTTCTTTTAATAAAGCCAATTCTTGAAGCAAGTTTGACAAATGATACGTTCCCTCAATAACAATTTCTTGTTTTGTGTTTTGATCAACTAAAGCAAACTTTTTAGGTCCATTATCATCCTTAGTGATTTTTTTATCCTTATCGGTATCTTCTTGAAGCAGTAGTTCATGGAATACCTTGTCTATGTTAATTAAGAAATTCATATTTTAGAAGTAAGTTTTTTTAGAATAAAGAATGAAACAAGCAGTAACGACATTGGAATTAAAGTATAGAAAAATGCATTTTCAGGCCCTTCATTTTTGAACAGATAACCAATTATTCTTGAACCAATTGTACCGCCAAGAGCGGAAAAAACGACTATTAAACCCGTCATTGAACTGTGCATTTTTTTGGGCAAAGCGCTTAAAACAACCGAATTTAAAAGTGGATAAATAGGTGCTATAAAAAGTCCAACTAATGGAAATGCAAATCCTATCAATGGAATATCACTAAGAGAATTGATTTCTTTCACCTCTAATCCAACTGTTTTTGGAAGTAGAAAAACAACAATTAACATAGCCATTACGATACAAAAACTGAGTACCCAAATCCAATTTATTTTTTTAGTAATCACACCCGCTAAAAGTCGTCCAACAGCTAAAGTAATTGCCAATATACTCGCCATCATGATGCTGATATTCTCAGGAAGATGCAATACTTTACTATTAAAAGTTGGCAGCCAAGACATGATCCCTTGTTCAATCATTACAAACAAAAAAGCACTAATTACAAAAACGATCGTTAGAAGCTGAGCAAATAATTTGAACATTTGTTTGAAATCATCCGCTAAGTCAACTCCGGGAATTTCAGTTTGGTTTTCAAATTTGGTGAAAAACAAAAATCCAAATGATACTACTGAAATTCCAGCCAACAGCCAATACACATTTAACCATGAATCAGGATTTGTTTCTGAATTGAAAGCGGGAAATAAAAAGTAAGCCAACGCAATTCCTATCATAAAAACCCCTTCAATACTACTCATCAAGCTATTATGCTCCTGCTGATTTTCTGTAACTGTTCCAATTAGGGAATAAACGGAGACTTTTATCAAAGCAAAGGAAACACCAACAGTTGCAAAAAGTATTTTTGCGGTATCAAACGAATTACCAAAATACATGTTTACACAAGCTACTGAAACCAATGCCAATCCAATCAACATGGCTCTTTTGTACCCTATTCTTGGCAAAAATGACGCTATCAAAAAAGAAACTATCGCAATAGGCAAATCCTTGAATGCTTCCAAAACACTGGCTTGCAATTCATCTACCCCATAATTTGTTTGCGATTTTAGTATAACAATCCCAACACTATTTAATAATATTGCAAACACAAAATAATTGAGATACATCGCAATTTTGATAGCGTTTTTTTTCATTTTCCTAGTTCTTTAAGTTTGTAGAATTGAATTATAAATTGGTATTTAAATACTCTTGAATATTTATTCCTTCCGGTAATCTTCCCACATTCTGAAGTTTCAGTACCGCTAATTTTTGAGCTATCGTAATGGTTTCTTCAAAATCTTTATTCAATAATTGCGCATATAAAAAACCGGTCCAAAAAGCATCTCCTGCTCCTGTGGTATCTTTTATCTCATCTATATGCGCAGCTTTTTGATGAAACATTCCACAATTCTTATCCGATAATACTACACCATCTTTTCCTTTTGTCAGGCAAATAGTTGAAGCCCCTAATTCATGGAAATATTCAAAAATATAATCTTCAGTTTTGGATTCCGAAAAAAGTCTATAGCAATCATCCTCACTCAGTTTGACAAGAGGATCAGTTGACAAATATTCTCTTAAAACTTGTTTCGCTTCTTCACGATCAGGCCATATTCTTTCCGAAAAATTAATATCAATACTGGTTTGTAATCCTAATGCTTTTGCTTTTTTGGCACTTTCCAAAATCGTTGTTCGAGCCGGATTTTTGCTTAAAGCAAAACAAGTGGTATGAAAAATCTTGGCACTTTCCAGTAACTCCTCTGGAATTTGACTTTGGTTTATTTGATAATCCGCTTCTCTGTAAGGAATAAAATCTGGCGTACCAGTTGATTTTGATACAAAAATAACGGAGGTTGGCTCGGTATCTGATTTTCTTACTTGGGAAGTAATTACATTATTTGCTTTTAATTTCCGAACAATATATTCTCCCAAACCATCCTGACCGCAAGTGGCTACTAATACGGATTTCAATCCCAATCTTGTGGCATTCACCGCTACATTTGTAGGTGAGCCACCCAGAAAACGGTGATAATCTTTTGTTCTATTTATCGAAGTATTTACTTCATGACCAATGAAATCAATCAATACTTCTCCTGCGCATATTATGTCTATTGTTTTTTCCAATTTAAACTAAAAATTTAAAGTTTGTATGTATACTTTGATGCAACATCACTGTTGCTGCTGCGCTCCAAGCACAAAATGGGACTCCATTTGGCGCTTTGGTTTCACTATTGAAATTTTCGTAAAAACTAAAATTTTCAATAGCATTTGCTTCATTTATGGCATTCAAAAGTTGGTTAGCTTTCTCTCCTTTTTCTTTGGCGAGCAAAGCCAATCCGAAAAATCCATTAACCATGGACCAACTGCCACCATTGTGAAACTCATTTGGATAATTCCTAAATTCGTATTTACAATTATTTCTAAGCAGATTCCAATCTAAATCACTTTCTTTTATTGGTGGCCAAAAAGCGGGAATTAATTTTAAAGGCCTTTCATTTGAAAGATTTATGGCGTGTTCTAAAATACTTTTTTGAAAATTTTGATCGCCAATATTCAAATACAAAGCCAGCGAATTCGCAAAAGCATCAAACTGTATTTTGTATCCTGCAGGCGAAAAAGAACAAGGCATATATTTTTGAATGTTCACTTCATTGTACGCTCTTTCGTGGTATTTCTCTCCAATTGAATTTGGAGTAAAATTAATTTCGATCTGTTCGGTTATTTTTTCAATTTTAGCCGCAATCGAATTGTCTTTTGCAAAATGATTATAACTTTTTAAAGCCCAAATTCTAAGTAATTGATCGTATAAAACATACCCGTCGGTAATGTATTCATCAGCCCAATTTCCTGATAGAGGAACGTATAAAAGTCCTTTATTATTGAATTCCCAAGCTTCCAAAAGTTGCAAACATTTCAAGATATTGTTTTCGTATTTTTTAACGAAAGTGGAATCCTTTTGATAAAAAGCATATTGGCAAATCCCAATAATAAACCAAGTTACGGCATCCACTCTTCCCGCTAAACCTCCATAACTCACTTCAACAATGTCACCATTCGTCATTACATTTGATGGAATAGTTCCATTATAATGTTGATTATTAGCCAATGTTTCTAATGTCTTCCGAAAAGTCTCAATCAAATCATCATCTCCGGAAGCTAAAGCAGCTAATCCACAAATCACACCATCACGTGCCCAGACTCTTTTGTAATTGGAAATATTTTGAGCACTTGCCAGAAACCCTTCTGAGGAAGATACTTTTTGAAGCAATTCTATTGCCTTTGTGTAATTTAAATCACTATTCATATTGTATTAATTTGTAGCTTTTTTACTTTTAATCAAGAGTGTAAAAAAGGCACTGATGAGTAAGAGAACACCTGCAAAGCTTATTGCTAATCGAGGATCATTATTTAAAAAATGTTTAAGAATGTAACCAAATGATAAATTTTGGATGATCATTGGAATAACAATCATCATGTTAATGATTCCCATATATACACCATATCGTTCTTTTGGTATATCCGAAACAACCATCAGATAAGGTATCCCCATCATACTTGCCCAACCAATACCAAAACCTGTTATTGCAAAAAACAACAAATTTTTATCTTGTATATGCGGAAACGTCAAAAAACCAATTGCTGCTAATAATAAACAAAAAGCATGAACATTTTTCGCACTGTATTTTCTGGCAAACCCTACTAATGCAAATGCGGTCAAAAAAGTTACAATATTATACCATCCATTAACTAATCCTGTCCATCCAACCGCTGTTTCATATGCCGCCGGGTCGCTTTTAGGTGTAGCGTTCCAAACAGACAAAGCAATACTTTTAGAAGAGTTTTGCCAATAACAAAATAAAGCATACCACTGAAATAAATAAACCAAAGCTAATTGCCACATCACTTTTGGCATATCTCCAATTGCTGAAAATATTTCTACAATTGGCTCAAACAAACCTCGTTTTTCAGCTCTTAAATGAGCTAATTCTTCTTCTGACGGGGGTATTTCACTTGTAGTTCTGATGCTCCACCATATAGAACCTATGGAGCAAAATGCTCCTAAAAAAAACGAAGCATAAACCCATGTGGGCAATGAACCCGTTTTTCCTATAAAAATCATTGGAAAAATAAATAACGATAAGTTGGCCAATGTTTGTCCCAAACCGGTAAAAAAACTTTGCATCTGGAAACCAACAGGTTGTTGTTCATCATCTAATTTATCAGCAATAAAAGCTCTGTAAGGTTCCATTGCAGTATTATTACCGGCGTCTAGAATCCAAAGTAAACCTGCTGCCATCCACAACGAACTACTGTAAGGAAATAATAGTAAACAAATACTACACATCAAGGCGCCTATAAAAAAATAAGGCTTACGTCTTCCCCATCTTGGGTGCCACGTCTTGTCGCTTAATGCCCCAATCAAAGGTTGTATTAATAATCCTGTAACAGGACCCGCAAGATTAAGTATTGGAATTTGGTCAGGACTTGCCCCTAAAAAATCATATATTGGATTTACAGCACTTTGTTGTAACCCAAAACTATATTGAATGCCAAAAAAACCGACATTCATATTCCATATTTGCCAAAAATTTAATTTTATTTTACTTCCCATTCTTTGGTTGATGCATTGGTGGTTTGTTAATTTTTTTTTTAAATTTAATTTTTAAATTCCCAATTCAGAAAGGAATTAAAACAAAAACGTTTTCGGAATAACCGAAAACGTTTTCGAAATGTTAAAGTAATCTAAATTTTTAACCTTTATTTTTCGCAAATGGAATAATTATTTTTGCTTCCCATTTCAGTTCATCGCCACCATTAAAAGGATTTGCAAGAAAATGCTCTAGTGGTTTATTGTCTAATTTAATGTCATGCTCCTTCGCATAATCCAACAATGCAAACCATGCTCTGTCAGAAGTTCTGAAACTCCCATAATAGGTAGCCTTCAAACCTCTTATGGCTGGCAATGTTTTGAATTTAACAAGCTCATTTTCGATAATTTTGGCCTTCTTATCAATTGGAAAACAATAATTAAAGCTAATCGTTTCTTTATCAAGATTCCAACTTTCAATTTCTAAATAAGGTCTTCCTATTATCTTGATATTGTTCTGTTGCAAAAAACCTGTTATAATTCCATTATTGGCAATCATGCTTTGTGCTTTTTCCTGTAATACACTTGTCAGTTTTAAATATGCTACAAATGTTTCTTCAGAAGTACCTTCACCATCAATTTTGACTTTAAAGTTTTTTATATAATTATTTAAGCCGTTTTTAAAATCAGTTATTTTTTTAATTTGCTCCACTTTAAAACTGGTATTGTAAAAAGGAGCAGTAAATCTATTGAACAAACTATTATTTAAATCTTTTATGCCAACTGTCACTGAAGTTATTGAGTCATCAATTGAGTTCATTTCCCAAGTATATTCCATATGGACATTCCCTTTTTTCATTTCTTGCTTGATGAAATCAAAATTTCTCTTTTCCAGAGTAGTATAATTTTCTTTTTGATTTACTAATTGAGCGGCTGACCATTCCTGAACACCTTGAAAAACGGTTCCTGTAGCAGTTTTAACTTCAAATGAAATAACATAGTCACTCTCTTTTATAAGTAAATACCAAACTAAAAACAATGAGAAAAACGCACCAAATCCTATTATAATTTTTTTTCTAACTGTCATTGTTATTTAATCATCTTTAATTTTTTTACAATAAAATCACCTACATTCTTTCCTTGACCAATTCCATTAATAATTGCTGCTTTGTAATGAATTCCACCGTAAAAACGGCTCATTGCCGCCTCTTTAGCAGCAGCATCAAAAGAAGTGAATGTTCTTTTCGGCAATCCAAATTGCAGTTCAGTATCGTCTACAAAAGCAAAATTATCGCCAAAAACAGATGTCAAAACAGTTGCAGAACTATTAGAAACTACAGAGTGACCACTAGAATATTCAGGAAATGGTGGTGTTTGTAATAAAGGCTTCCAGTTTTCATCAATATTTTGGTTGATTACGGTTTCCGGACGCACCACATTACTTCTAAATTTTTCATCCCAACAACTAATAAACCCTTCAAAAATTCCAATCGACGTTTTGGTGTAGGCAAAAACTGTTTTTGCAAAATCGGCATTCGATTTTCTACAGGCAATTTGTACAATTCCCATCCAATGCCCTCCTGGTGTGATTTTCTTTTTGGCAAACATCATGTGACCCTGACTCACTGACACATAGGGATTACAATCCCAGAATTGGGCAATTTTAATTTCCTCTGAATTGTCTCCTTTTTTAATCATCTCTTTGCTTATGTCATACACTTCTTGTACTTCTTTAAAAAATGGTGATTTTTTTTCTAAAGAAAATGACAAAGCAGGCACTGGCTTAAACTGCGAAGCCGAATCCAAAACCAAAGTCCTGATTTCTCCCCAATGCGGCTCTACGGCATCCATATAGGCTGGAGGAGTTGGCTGCCATCTTCCCGGTTGATTTGCATAAACAGAAAATTTAGACATGGTTCGGGTTTGTTTGTAATTATCCTTTCCCATCCATTTTTTGATACGTTCAGCCACTTTAAGTCCATATTCTTTGGAAGCTTCAAACTCTACTTCATTTTCATCACTCCATTTTTGATACAAACTATCTCTGAATTTTTCCACTAATTCTTCAGAAAAAACCAATTGCTTGGTTACTTCCATGTGTGCAATCAATGCAGCTATTGGTTGATTCACACCACTCTTTGAATCTAATTTTGGTATAGAATCCAATCCGTTCAGTTGATTTTGGAGACTTGCATAGGTTTTACTGTTTTGGGCTATTACTTCATAAGCCGCAATATTCGGGTAGACAAAAATTCTACTCGCAACCGGAGGCGAAAATATATCGTGAACCATAATTTGAGTCACATTATCTATTGCCGCATGATATTCATTGGTAGTAACTATAATAGATTTATCCTTTTTACAAGAAATTAAAAGAAGGCAAATCACCGCAATACTTAAAATTTTCGTTTTCATTTTTTTATTAATTTGTAGGTTCCTTTTTATATTGTTATTTCTTTATTGAAGGCATTTCATACAACTCCGCCTTTTTATTATTTATGGTAATCAATACATATTTTTTACCATTGAAATTGATTAGATCCAAATGTCTGACTGCCTTTTGAGTCAAATCAATCCCGATTTGATTTCCTAAAAATATTGTTTTTTCATTTTTGATTAAAGCCCCGGAGAAACCATCAAATCTACTGTGATAAGGGGAAACTCCAAAATAATTACCTGCTGCAAAAACTTCCTCCTTGGCATCTGAATCAAAATTGGATTTCACAAAACAAGTAATTGGAGCCACTTGCATTTTATTCGAAAATGGCACGAAAGTAAATTTTCCATTATTGTTTTTCAAATAACCCGATTTCAAATTATGAACTTCAAATAATTTCCCTTTTTCAAGCATTTTAGGATCAAAAACTTCTTCGAGTGTTTTTCCGGCAAAAGATTTATAACTGTTGAATTTCTTTTTTAGCATCCCGCTGAATTGTTCTGCCAATTCGTCGAGGCTCATTGTGGTATAATACTGTCCTTTCTTTTCTATTGCCACAATCGTTTCAAAAGATCCGTTGGCATCAAAATCATCATAATACATCTTCATTGGAAAATCCCGCGACGCTTTAAATTTGGAATTCATTCCCCAGTTTCCTACCAAATAATCGGCATCACCATCCTGATCAATATCAAAAGAAATTACCGATTGCCACAATCCATTGCTTTTTTCCGGAAAAACCGTTGCTGTTACATCCGTAAATTTACCGTTTTTATTCGCAAAAAAAGTAGGTTTCATCCATTCTCCAACCACTATTAAATCTGTTTTTCCATCTTTGTTAAAATCAGTAAAAACTGCATCCGTAACCATTCCGATTTTTGAAAACGTTTTACTTTCAGCGATAGTGAATGTTCCTTTATTGTTGTTCAATAAATAGCAATCCGGCATACTTCCAAATCTGTTATTCACAGAATTATTTGCAACGAAAATATCTAAATCACCATCTTTATCATAATCAAAAGTCTTCACAACCGATGCGTTTTGGGTCAATTTTGGTAAAGTTGTTTTTAGAAATTGATTGTTTTTATTTAAATAGAGTCGGTCTTGTAAATTAGATGCGTTTTCACCTCCACCGGAAGCTACATATAAATCATTGATTTTGTCATTATTGAAATCTCCTATTACAGCCGAAGCGTCTTCAAAAACGGAATCCTTTTCGATTTCAGCAAATTCTTTTTTAGCAAATCCACTTTGATTTTGAAAGTAAATTGCAGCTTTTTTACCTTTGGAACCACCAAAGAAAACATCCTCTTTTCCATCGCCATTCAAATCCCCAATTGCAGTTGCAGATCCACGATCAGAACGTTGGTATGGAATTAATTTTTGGAAAACAAAATCAATATAATCATTTTCCTGATGTGTAAAATCAATTCCTAATCCCGTTTCCACTTTTTTGAAAATTGGTAAAACGGCAGGATGTAATTTTTTGTAATCAAAAGCTTTCCTGTCCTTGTTCGCTTTTATGGTAAGCGTTTGACACGTTTTAACATTCTTCAATGTTTGGTATGTTTTGTCAGGCCAAATAACTACTAAAGAATCTACTTTGCCAATTTTTCCATAACCAAAATGAATCATCGGCTCTGATGAAGATTCAAATCCTCTTGTGGTTTGTAGTTCTTTGAATTGTTTTTTACCTTTGGCATACGAAATTACTTTGGCACCAATTCCGAAAGTATTTTTTCCAGCAAACTGCAATTTCAATTTTAAATAATTAGAATTTTTATTGGTTGCATTTATATATACTGATGCTACGCTGTTTAAATTATTAGTAATAACATCCAAATCTCCGTCATTATCAATATCGGCATACCCGCTTCCATTTGAAATTATAGAATCATTTTCTATCCAATCATTCGATCTGTTTTTAAATTGCAAATCAGATGAACCTTGAAAAACATAATTCGTCACGCTTCCCTTTGGCATCCGCTTCAAAGCTTCTTTATCCAATAACTTTGTGGTGTTGATTTTGCTTTTTATTTGATCATTTGAATAGTATTTCACATAATCCAAATCATTTGGACGCTTCGGAATTCCGTTACAAACAAATATATCCTGTTCCCCATCTTGATCATAATCCGCAAATAAGGTACTCCAACTCCAATCTGTTGCCGCTACACCACTCAACAAAGCGATTTCGGTAAAATGATTTCCTGCTTGATTCAATTGCAACGTATTTCTGGTGTACTGATAATGATAGCCTAATTTTTCGGTTCTCATTTTTAGCATTTGAGCGTTATCATCCCCCAATGAAGATTTCAAGACTTTCTCCTCTTCAGGAAGCATGTCTAAGCTAAAGATATCCGGAAACCCATCATGATTAACATCGGTAACATCAACACCCATCGAGAATCTACTTGTATGCCCGAAGTATTGTTTTAAACTTTCCGTAAAAGTGCCATCTCCATTATTTAGGTAATAGTAATCGTCTTCATGAAAATCATTGCCCACATAAATATCTGGGTAACCATCCAAATTAAAATCAGATACCGCCAAACCTAAACCGTATCCATTGGCTCCACCAAAAATTCCTGCTTGTACACTAACATCTACAAATTTCCCATCATCGTTTCTAAATAATTTGTCACCACATTCATAGTTTCTATTATTTCGGATACTGGCTGCCCCAAAGGATAGCTCAGAGTGCACTGCGTGATTTAGCAAATACATATCTAAATCCCCATCTAAATCATAGTCCAGAAAAGCAACTGAAGTACTATAATTATCAAGATCTAAACCATATTCTGCAGCACTTTCTGTAAACGTATTGTCCTTATTATTGATAAATAATTCATTATGCCCCTCAAAACCATTGATACCAACAACTGCACACACATAAATATCTAAAAACCCATCCCCATTTACATCGGCCATTACGGTTCCAGTATTCCAATCACTTTGACCATCAACTCCTGCTTTTGCGGTTATATCCTCAAACTTATTATTGCCTTTATTCAAATACAATTTATTTTTACCTTGATTTGAAGTAAAATAAACATCAACCAAACCATCATTATTAATATCTCCAAGAGCAACACCTCCTCCATTATAATAATAGAGATAATCTAAAATGGAGATGTTTTTGGATTCTAATAATTGGTTATTGAACGTAATATTGCTTTCCTCCGAAGAAAGCTTTTCAAACAATTGGTTTTGTTTTTTGGAACAACCAATAAACAGCAATGAAGCCAGTCCTATTCTAAAAAAATTATTCATTGCGTTTAAATATTTTAGTGGTATTATCATTTACAACGGCTATAATTGAAACAGTTTTATTCTTGTCTTTTATTGTTTTTAGCTGTTTCACCTCTCCCTTTATGAAGAAACCTGACTTGTTGTAAGGTGTCCAAGAAAAAGCACCTTTTTTATTTCCTAAAAGTACACTGCCATAATTCGCGTCCAATCTGGAGAATTGTGGTTTGAATTCGTATTGGTTACCACCCAAGATTAAATCCAAAATCCCATCATTATTCACATCCATAGTACAAATAGTATTCACACAGGAAAACTGAACTTCTTTCGGAAGCAGTTTTATTTCAAATTTGCCATTTCCTTTATTAATAGCAATTACACTTTCTTGAATATTCACTGTCTTTTGAATAGAATTTTCAACCACTTCCTTAGCAAATAATTCCTGAAATGTTTTCTTGGAATAATCGGCATAACTCAAATTTTTCTTCTTAATGGATGGAATTTGTTTGGCCAATTCTTGTTTCAGATTGATTGGTAAATCCTTCCCATCAATGGACCGGGTTGCTATTTGTTCAATGGTTCCGTTATTATCAAAATCATTGGTAAACAATTTCATTGGATTTGCATTTGTTGCTTTGTACGATGTATTCGTTCCTTTATTTCCAAGAACCAAATCTTTCTTACCATCATTATTCAAATCCACACAACTAACAGTATTCCAAAAACCGTGATAATCCGTAAGATTCGATTTGAATTCTGTCAATCTTCTTCCAGTATTTTTGAAAATCATTGGTGCTGTCCAATCTCCTACCAAGATTAAATCCTTTTTGGAATCGTTATCAATATCTTCCCAAACCGCATCGGTTATCATTCCAACCGAGTTAATTTTGAATGCTTTTTTATCAGTTACGTTTGTGAAATTTCCTTTTCCGTCATTTTCCAATAACAAATGTTTAGGATCAATTCCATAAACACCTGGAACACTTCGACTCCCAATAAACACATCAATATCACCATCATTATCAAAATCATTTGGCGCGATTACCGAGACGTTATTATTAGTTGTTGGCATATTGGTTTTGCTTTTTACAAAAACTCCTTTTCCGTTGTTCAAATACAAGCGATTTTTATAATTCGCCTGATCGGATTTTTCATTTCCACCT
Source organism: Flavobacterium gawalongense (assembly GCF_007097265.1). Taxonomy (GTDB): domain Bacteria; phylum Bacteroidota; class Bacteroidia; order Flavobacteriales; family Flavobacteriaceae; genus Flavobacterium; species Flavobacterium gawalongense. The sequence goes on from NZ_VJZP01000003.1 coordinate 103,805, forward strand.
GAACCGACTAATAGATCTTGATCTCCATCATTATCAGCATCAAAAAAACTGGCTGCAGTATCTTCAAAATTAGCATCTGCATCTAAGTCTTTTTGGTCAGTAACTGAATAATTACCATTTCCTTTATTTAAATATATTTTACCGGCTTGCCCTTTGGCTCCGCCAATAAAAACATCTTCATTTCCGTCGCCATTTATATCAGCAACAGCTAATGATGGACCCTCCTGCGAAAGCATTTTTGAGATTAACCCTTCATAATCAAAATCGATATAATCGTTTTCTTTGTGTGCTAAAAAAGATGTTTTCTTTTCAGAAAATAATGGTTTTGAGATATCCTTTTTAGGCACATAATTCAATTTAGCATCTGCAATATTCAAATTGATTGTGCAATTGTTAGCAATTTTTTTAAGAGTCTGAAATTTATCATTTGGCCAAATTACGTGTAGCGAATCAATTTTTTTGGTTCCAATTCCAAAAGTCATCACATAATCAATAGAAGATTGAAAACCTCTGGAAGGAATTAACTCTTGTCTAATAATTTCGTTATCCGAAAATAATTCAACTATACTTCCCACACCAAATTTATTTTGGTTATCTCCTTTAAGTTTTACTTTTACGAAATGGTTGTTTTTATTTTTCTCTGAATTATTTTGGTATACAAAAGCTTCCATGTTCACATTATTGACAATCAAATCTAAATCGCCATCATTATCCAAATCTCCATAAGCGGCACCGTTAGAAAAACTTGGCGTATCCAATCCCCATTTTTGGGCTTCATTAGTAAATGTTAGGTTTTTATTATTTTTGAAAGCATAGTTAGGAATTGCTGTGCTTGGCATTTTGTTGATAATCGTTTCGATTTCTTCTTTCTTGCCTGTAACTACCATTTTTTGCATGAATTCATTGGCAAAAAAATCAACAAAATCCTGATTTGTTAAATCGTGGTAAATTCCGTTGCACACATATATATCTTTGTATCCATCATTATCCATATCAAATAGCAAAGCTCCCCAACTCCAATCGGTTTTGGAAACTCCGGCATGATTGGCTATTTCAAGGAATTGATTGTTACCATTATTGAGTTGCAACGTATTTTGCATATATTGATTGAAAAAATCCAAATTTATTTTTCTAAGATATAAATCATAGTTTTCAAAATTTGTGGTAGTTTTCAAACGTTCATCATGTTCAGGTAACATATCCGTAACGAATATATCAGCTTTACCATCATTATTGATATCTGCCATATCTGCCCCCATAGAAGACTGACTGATGTGTGATGTCCATCCCTGAATTTGTTCTGTAAAAGTTCCGTTTTTATTATTAATATATAAATAATCTCTTTCATAAAAATCATTTGAGATATAAATATCTGGATATAAATCGCCATTTACATCTCCCACTGTAACTCCTAGACCAAAACCTATAAGGCTTCCATAAATACCAGATGCTGCACTCACGTCAACGAATTTTCCATTATCATTTCTCAGTAATTTATCCCCTCCTCCTTTAAGGATATCGGCTACATCCCAGTCTTTATCTCGTAGATCTCTTTTGTTGGAATAGTTAAGACTACTCACAGGAATAAAACTGTTATTTAAAATATAACAATCTAAATCACCGTCTTTATCATAATCAAAAAAAGCAGCATGCGTAGTTATACCAGTATCGGCAAGATTGTATTCATCTGCTTTCTCAGTAAAGGTATCATTACCATTATTGATAAAAAGTTCATTTTTTTGTTGATCACCCTTACTATTTCCGGCATTACACACATAAATATCAAGTAAACCATCTGCATTAATATCGACCATCACCACACCTGTTGACCAGGATTTAGTTCCTTCAATACCTGCTTTTTTAGAAATATCCTGAAATTTAAAATTTCCTTTATTCAGATAGAGTTTATTGGTGCCAAGATTAGAAGTGAAATATACATCAGAAAGTCCATCATTATTGATGTCTCCTATAGCAACTCCCCCTCCATTATAAAAATTCCTGTACTTGAATACATTCATATCCACACCATTCTTAACTTCATTAACAAAATTAATTCCTGTTTGCGAAGCATCAAGTTTGGAGAATAGAGAGTCTTTATTTTCTAAGTTTTCTTTGGAACAATTAGTAAAAAAAAGGAGAAAAGGGAAAAATAAAATAATACGATTAAACATATTTAAATACTATTTGATTAGGTAATTAGAGAATGCCAATTTATACAATATTCATTATAAAAAAAAATAAATAACCCAATAAAGTAAACAGAAATATGTTAAAAAAGAACGAATTTCAACTACATTAAGAGGAATAAGAAAAGACTTCTAACTTTCTTTTGTTTACCATTTAAAAATATTTTTATTCTTTAATAAAGAAACAAGAAACAAGAAAACAGACTCGTGTAAAAAAGATAAAGAGGGTGAAAAACACCCTCTTTATAACTAATTCAAAACATAATTAATTGTAAACATGCCCTTAGTAACCAGGGTTTTGTTTTAAATTCGCATTAAACAAAGCGTCTGCTGGTATAGGAAACAAAACATATCTGTTATCAGAAACATATGGTTTTAGTTCTCTTGCTGCCAAGAATTTACCAAAACGAATCATATCATTTCTTCTCCATCCTTCCCACCATAATTCTTTTGATCTTTCAAGATAGATACCATCTAATGTTGCTGGAGAAGCTGGTTTTCCTGTTCTAACAGCAATGTCTGTCATAATTGTACCTATACTACCTGCTCCACCTCTAGCTATAGCCTCTGCTTTCATCAACAAAGCATCAGAATAACGCATCAATTCATAGTCATTTTCTGGAGTACCTAAATTAGCAGCGTCCGGTATGTATTTTTGACCTCTGACGCCTGCTGTTTCAAGAGTAGCACCACTTGTAATCAAAGTTAAAGCAGCGGTATAAACTAATGGGTTACCATTTCTATCTTGCAATGGTGTTACCCCGCCTGGTTTGTACATTTGACCTATTTGAAATCCAACTGGGTTACCAAAAGCAGCAATAATGGCTGGATCTGCATTTTTGATACGTTTATCATTAGGATCAAATTTGTTATAGTATTCAGCTACAGTGGCAAAACCATTCCATCCATCAGGTGTTTGGTTGTAATGCATACCCGCTCTCCATCTTGATTGGATTCCTCCACCAGCTCCACCTCTTAAATTTTTAGAAGAGAATAAAATCTCTGGTGAAGTGTTGTTATTCGGTTTGAAGTTATCCCAGTAATCAGCTGCCAAAGAACTACTTATTGCGTCTACGTGAGATACCACTTTAGTCATATCAGCTGCATCAAAAACATAAGGCCCGGCAGGATCCGCAGCATTGAAAACTCCTTTATTCAAATATAATTTAGCCAATAAAAAGTGAGCGGCATCCTTGTTTGCAATACTCGCGTCCCCAGCAGTACGTGCAGGTAAACTTCCAACAACAGCCTCTAATTCACTAATTACAAAAGCAGTTGCTTCTTGTCTTGTCCATACTTTTGGATCTTCCTCTAATGAACTACCAACCTCTCTGTAAGGCACTTGACCAAACAAATCAATCACATTATAATAGTAAAAAGCTCTTAAAAAACGGGCCTGAGTCACTTCAGTAGCCGTACCGTTTTCTACAACTAAATTACAGTTGTAAACGTTTGATAACAAAGAGTTCCATGCTCCTTTAACTTCATTATGATCTGGTGCCCAAGTATGGGTATGCAATTGTCTCCATTTTGCATTATCATCCCAGTCACCCCCACGGGTAGGCCCCACTAAAGCATCAGTTGACATTTCATCTAAGGCATACATTCCGCCTATATCTTGAAAGCTTCTTAATCCTTCGTAAGATTTGGTTAACAAAGATGCAGTATTAACCGGAGCAGTTGCTCCACCCCCTATAACTACACCATCTAATACTTCCTCATCTAGATTAGTACAACTTACTCCCAGTACAACTGTACCGGCAAACAAGATGCTTTTTATAATATTTATTCTTTTCATTGTTTTTTTAATTAAAATGTTACGTTAAGTCCCACAGCTACACTTTTCTCTCTTGGGTAAGACAAATATTCCATCCCAGCAGAAGGCACACCATTCAATGATTTATCAGTATCTACCTCAGGATCTGACCCTGAATAACCAGTAATTATAAATAAATTAGAAGCGTTTACATAAAAACGAGCTGATTTAATTTTATATTTCTCTAAAGCATCTCCTTTAATTGTATAACCAAAAGTCAAATTACCCATTCTCAAGAAATCACCTTTTTCTAAGTATTTAGTAGATGGCGAGTTTGGATCTCCTTGTGCCTGAGCAGAAGTTGCAGCCTCTTGAGTAACGTTTCTTCCTCCAAGGAAAGCTCCTTTAAAGAAATAGGCATTCGTAGTGTTATTGTAGATATAATGACCAAATGCACCATAAAAAGAAGCACTCGCATCAAATCCTTTGAAAGTAAGATTAGTAGAGAAACCAACATTTATTTTAGGCAAAGGCTGTTTGTCTAATAATTTTTTGGCTGCAGTACCTAAACCAGTATCGTTACCGGCTGCGTCAGCATAAATAGAGTTCCCGTTGGCATCATACCCTCTCCATTCATATATATAATATGTATATGCTGGATGATTATTCGTAATTACCTGCGCATAAGCATCTGACAATCCTTGACCATTCAATCCACCTGTAGAGATGAAACCGGCAAAGTTTTTAACTTCATTGCTTAAGAAAGACGCATTTCCTGAGATATCCCAAGTCAAATCTTCTTTATCAATCACTTTGTAGCTCAAAGCAACCTCAACACCTTTGTTGATTAAGTTACCAGGTAAGTTTTTGAAACGTGGCGATGGCGGACCTGGTTGAGTAGCAGCTGCAGGTACAGGGAAAATCAAATCCTTGGTATCTCTTTGGAAATAATCCAATGAACCTGTCAATTTATTATTAAACAACTCAAAATCAGTTCCTACACCATACGACTTAGTTGTTTCCCATTTTAAATCAGCATTAGCATTACTATCTATACTTAAAGTACCATTGATACCATAAGAACCTCTTGAAATTGCAGAGTTTGGAGCAAATTCTTGATTTCCTGTAATACCGTAATTCCCTCTAATTTTGAAACTGTTTACCAAACCCTCTTTGTTGTCTATAACTTTATAAGCTATACCGGCAGATGGGAAATAATCGTATTTGTTATTTACCCCTAATTTAGTAGATCCATCAGAACGTAAAGTACCAGTAAGAATTAATTTTTTATATAAAGTAGCATTAACCCTTGCAAAATAAGATTGTAATTCAGTTCTGTTTCTATAAGAAAAAACTCTAAACTCATTTTGAAGACCACCTTCAATATTGTCAATCAAGTTGGTTTGAGCCAAATCATATCCTAAACCTCTTGAAAAACTTCCATCAGCAGTATAGTCATAATAAGAATATCCTGCTAATGCATCTAAATTAAAGTTATCCCCGAAGTCATTGTTATAATTCAAAGTATGTTCAAAAGTTTTATTAAACTTGTTTTGGCTATTGATTGAAGCCTGACCATGTTTAACTTCAGTTGATCCAGGAACAGCTGCCTGAGCAACATTCAAGATATCAATAGTTGGCAACAGTTGACTTTTTCTGCTAGAAGTAGAACTTTCTATACCAAATAAGAATTGGTATTTCAAGTGACTATTAATCTTCCAAGTAGTATTAATACTTCCTAAAACTTTATTAGTATTAGTATAATCTTTGTAAGCATTTAACAACTGTACAGGATTCAAATACGTATTACTTACTACATTATAAGAACCATTTGCATTATAAATAGGTAACGTTGGGTTCCAATACAAAGCTGTACCAATCAAATTCCCAATAAAACCTGCATTATTAGACAACAATGTAGTTTCATCTTTTATAGAAGCATAAATCAATCTTGATTCTACTTTTAAAGCTCCACCAAAGAAATCATTTGAATTATAAACTGAAGCACTATATTTATCCAAACCTGAATTTTTTACAATACCGTTAGTGTTTGCTGCTCCAAAAGATACTCTAGTATTAGAGTTTTCAGTTGTTTTGCTAAAAGACAAATCATGATTCATAGAAAAACCATTACGTAAAACTGCATCTTTCCAGTCGTAAGTTCTTGAACCCTTATCAACTCCACCAGCAGCAACAAATTCGTCTGCGCTCATCACACCAAATTTACCTGCCATTTTGCTGAATTGCACTGACGTACTGTAAGTCAATTGAGGTTCTTTAGATTTTCCTTTTTTGGTAGTAATTACAATTACACCATTAGCACCACGAGAACCATAAATAGCAGTAGAAGATGCATCTTTCAATACACTGATACTTTCTATATCATTTTGATTCACAAAGTTCAATGGATTTCTAGATGAAGAAGTTCCTAATAAATCATCTCCACCACCTGAAACATTTCCACCATCCAATGGAACTCCATCAATAACAATTAATGGTCCGTTACCAGAACGAATAGAGGAATTTCCTCTCACTCTAATTGCAACTCCACCTCCTGGCTCCCCACTTGATTGAGTTACTTGTACACCTGCAACTTTACCTCTTAATAATTGAGCTGGAGAAGGAGAAGATACATTGTCAAAATCTTTTGCTCCAATTTGATCAACTGCACCAGTTGCATCTTTCTTTCTAACGGAACCGTAGCCAATAACTACTACTTCTTTTAATTCAGCTGAGTCTTCTTTTAAGATTACTTTAACTGAGCTTTTTCCTGCTACATTTACTTCTTGACTTTTAAGACCAATGTAACTAAAAATCAAAACTGCGTTTGAGCCAACATTTTTGATAGTAAAATTTCCATCGAGATCTGTTTGTGCTCCATTTGTTGTTCCTTTAACTAATATAGAAGCCCCTGGAAGCGGACCGCTAGCATCAGATACTGTACCGGACACATCTTGCGAATAGGCCAAACTAGTACATAGTATCGTTAGAAACACCATCAAGCCTTTTAGTAGACTATTTTTCATACGTAATAAATAAGTTGGTTAATAATTTGTTTTAATGGTTTGTTTTAAAATATGTCGTAAACATAATACTAATTTTATGATAATTTTAAGAAAATTACTAACTATAACGTTTTCGTTGAACCGAAAACGTTTTCGATTTTAAAAATTAATACTTTAAAATATTAATATAAAAATTATATAAAATTTAAAAAAAGAGGCAAAAAAAACACATTACAGCAATTTGGATTAATTTCTCAGATTAAAGATTTGAGCATTCATCAATAAAAATGTATTTTGACAAAAATCATTGAAGATTCTTTAACTCAAGAGCCTTTTATATGCTTATTCAACAAACTAATCTTAAATTGAAATACCATGATTCAACTTATCTTTTATGGAATACTTTATTAAAATCTAAGCATTTTTGGATTTCACTATTTTTTATAATAATTTTTATGTAAAAAAAATGAGATAACTGTTTTTTGGGTAATTTCTATAAAAAAGCCACGAATACAACCCTTTTAATAATCTCAAACAGATTAAAAAGTGTATTCATGGCAGAAAGTATTAGTTTTATGTTATATGACTATCCGTAATGCGGACTAAAATCATTTCGAATACAATTTTCGTCGTTTGTACATTTATAAAGCATAAATAGTAGCCCACAGATTGTACAGATTATACCGATTTACACGGATTTTTTTACTTGGTGAATCAAACTGTTATTTAAATCTGTGCAAAATCCGTTCAATCCGTGTTATCTGTGTGTCCTATTTTATCCTTTGGAACATATTGCGGACTGTCATATTATGTTATTATTCTATCGTGATAGTTTTATTGTCTAATCCTAAACCAATTATCTTTAAAGACTTCCATTTTTTTGGCAGCAGCCCTTTATTGTATTTCAATCCAAGATCAGTTTGTTCCACACCACCAAAACCATAAATAACAGCTTGAAGCATCGCGCCGGCACCAGTGGCAAAATAAGGATTGTTGCTATTAGCAGATTCTGAAAACACACCAAAAGGAGGGCGGCTATTTGGCAAATACGATTTTACAAAATAACTGTAGGCTTTTTCTTTATCTCCTAATCGCGCATATAAAACTGACAAAACTCCTGAAGCCATTGCAGGGCCATCTTTTTTATCAATTTTTTCGGCATAGTATTCCAAATCTCTTTTTATTTGATCTTTATCTGTGATTACGTGTAAAGGATACGCTAGTAAATTAACATCCGCTTGTTTAATAATTTGCCCTTGATATCCTTTATAATTTTGGGTAATACCATTTTCGACATGAATTGCCAATTTATCCGATACTGCTGCCCATTTTGGATTAATTGGTTCGTTCAAAATTGTTGCTGCCTTAATCGTATTTTTCAGGGATTCAATAGCCGAGGCATTCGTAAAGGCATTGTCATCTATATGTTGCGCATATTCATCAGCCCCTACCACATTTAAAATAGAAAAACTTCCATCCTGATTTTTAACCACTCTACTCACCCAGAAATCAGCTGTCTCTTTTAATACGTTCCATTCTTTTCTCAACCATGACTTATCTTGTGTGTAGGCATAATAATTCCAAAATGCAATCGAAACATCAGCCGTAATATGTTGCTCAAAAATTCCTGTCAAAGCCCAAGTTGGCGTGGCTTCCTCTCCAGTATCATCAGATTCCCAAGGATACATCGCTCCTTTGTAGCCATAAATAAATGCTTTTTGTTTCGCTTTTTGCAAACGATCTGAACGGTAATCCAAACATGATTTTGCCATATCAGGTTGCAAGGCCAAAAGTGTTGGATACATCCAAAGTTCACTATCCCAAAAAATATGACCATTATATCCCTGAGAAGACAATCCCATAGGCGCAATACTTTGTCTGGTTTCCGGACGGATGTAGGAATACAAATTATACAACGCAAAACGAACGCGTTGCTGTGCATCTAAATCCCCTTCGATTTGAATATCACCCGTATTCCATAATTCAGCCCAAGCTTGTTTATGACGATTCAGTAATTTATCAATTCCCTCTTGCAATGCATATATAGGTTGTCTTTCGGATTCATTCAAAGGATCCGTAACATCTTTTGACGTGCAAATTCCTCCCGCTACAGCAAATCGGTATTTTTTTCCTTTCAATAATTTTTTGGTAAACCCAACTTCGTTACCAGTTTGTTTCAGGGATTCGCTTTGTCCGTCAAAAAGAAAAGTCGTCGAAGCCGCAACAATATATTTCCCAGTCAATGTTCTGGCAGTTGTTCCAAAAACAGGCATCATATACTGATTGTCTTTTAAAACTCGAAATTGACTTTTAGCGTCCTTCAATTCATCTGGAACAATCATATAATTATTAGCAATTATTTCGATGTCTTTATTAGGCATAATTTCAACAATAGCCATTGCAGAAAAAGGAATTGCTCTATTGGTCAAAATCGTATAATTAATCCTTGCAAAATCCTTGAAATTAAATGAAGTTGTACTTGTTCCTTCTTTCATGGAGACCACTTGGCTCCAGTTATCTATATTATCTGATTTTATATCTTGATTATTTATAGTCAAATGAAGATTCAAAAATTCTATTCCTCTTACAATTCTGCTAATTCCATTTTCAGGACTGCCATCGTAAACTCCATTTAGGATAATTTCTTTTGTTTTTAAAGGCGTATCGTCTGTAACAATCCCTATTTGTCCATTTGCCATAGCAACTCCATAATAATTTTCTCTGGAGTTTGCATATAAATGCCACTCATCTGATTTTATTTGACCAAAAACAATTGGGCTGACCAAAAGCGTTAAGAACAGACTTTTAAAATTTGAAATCATAGTTGTAATTTTTAATAATATTTTCAAACTTATATAATTAATTCCTTAAAAAATTAAATATTTAGACATAGTACATTAAATATAAATCGAAAACGTTTTCGATGTAACGAAAACGTTTTTAATTATTACAGACTGAATAATTTAAAAAAAGAATTCTATTTTTATGGAGATAATATAAAAATAAATCCTTTTTTAAATGAAGTTCGCAAGTACTATTCTATTGATCCTATTCTTTCTAAGGACCGTATTATTAGCATTTTATTGTAAAAAAGAAGAAAGCAATGATATCATTACTGCTAATTCATCTGAAAAAATAGAAATTTTCTTGAATAATTGGATTTATAGCTTCATTGAACAGCTCTTCCCCAAAAACCATATACAAAATTGAGCATTCAGTCAGAAGAAATTCAAGAAATTAAAATCTAATTGTTAATAAAATAATAGGCATTTGGGAAAACCAAAAGGCTTTAAACTAAATAACCAAACCAAAAAACTATAAAAAATGAATAACGTCCGAAATTGGTCTCTTACTGTAGCGGTAGCGGGATTTTTATTTGGCTTTGATACCGTAGTAATATCCGGTGCGAATTTGCCAATCAAAGAATTATGGCACACCACGCCATTATTTCATGGAATTTTTATCATGTCTATGGCATTATGGGGAACCGTTTTTGGCGCTTTATTCGGTGGAATTCCTTGTGATAAATTAGGCCGAAAAAAGACCCTTTTTTGGATTGGCATCTTATTTTTAGTATCGGCGTTAGGTTCTGCATTAGCACCAGATCCTTATACATTTTCATTCTTCCGCTTTATAGGAGGAATAGGTGTTGGAGCTTCTTCAGTAGCGGCGCCAATTTATATTTCTGAAATTTCCAGTGCAAAAAACAGAGGAAAGCTAGTCGCCTTATTTCAATTCAATATCGTATTTGGAATCTTGATTGCTTTCTTCTCCAATTATTTGTTCGAAGGTTTTGGAGGAGTAAATGACTGGCGTTGGATGATAGGAATTGTAGCTGTTCCTGCATTCATCTATAGTATTATTGTTTTACAAATTCCGGACAGCCCGCGTTGGTTAATATTAAAAAAGAGAGATGATGTCGCCGGTTTGAAAGTATTGGAAATGATCTACGAAAAAGAGGAAGCTTTAGAAAGTTTTAATGAAATTAAAAAAGATGTCATTGATGCTTCTGTAAAAGAAACTATTTTTTCAAACAAATATAAACTACCGGTAATATTAGCTTTTCTGCTTGCTTTTTTCAATCAATTATCAGGCATCAATTTCATCTTGTATTATGCTCCTGAAATATTGGAAATGGCAGGATTAGCCTCCAAAGAATCTTTGCTTAATTCCATTCTAATTGGATTAACAAATTTAATATTCACTATTGTTGGCATGCGATTAATAGATGTTCTGGGAAGAAAACAACTAATGATAATAGGTTCAATTGGATATATTGTTAGTTTAGGAATGGTCGCTTTAGCATTTCACAATAATTTAGGTGCTATTATTTTAATGGTCTCTATCTTATTGTTTATTGCCTCACATGCCATAGGACAAGGAGCTGTAATTTGGGTTTTTATCTCAGAAATATTCCCCAATAATGTTCGTGCCAACGGACAATCATTTGGCACAGGAATTCACTGGATATTTGCGGCTTTGATTACACTAGCAGGCCCCGTTGTGATTGACTTATTTAAAGAAAATCCTTGGCCAATATTTGCCTTTTTTGCCTTTATGATGGTTTTACAACTGGTATTTGTATTATTCATGATGCCCGAAACCAAAGGATTATCACTAGAAGAATTAGAACATAAAATGCTTAACCATGAATAATATCAAAAAAAAACTCAGTGTTGTTTGTTTTGGAGAAGTGTTGTTTGATGTTTTTCCTACACATAAAAAAATTGGCGGTGCACCATTAAATGTCGCGCTCCGCCTAGCTTCTCTAGGAGTAAATGCTCAAATAATAAGTCGCATCGGTAATGATGAAATAGGCAAAGAGCTATTAAATTTTATCAAAGAAAATGGTGTGCCTACAAACACCATTCAAATCGACCAATCTTTTTCAACCGGTGAAGTATTGGTTCAATTAGACAAAAAAGGTTCTGCATCCTACACCATCAATTATCCTGTGGCTTGGGACAAAATAGAATGCAACCCAGAAATTGAAAATGTGGTAAAAAAAGCTGATGCATTTGTTTACGGAAGCCTTGTTTGCAGGGATTTAATTTCGTTTACTACTTTATTGGAACTTATCAATTATGCCAAGTACAAAATATTTGACGTCAATTTACGGGCACCGTTTTATACTAAAGAAGTACTTATTCGATTAATGCTGCAATCTGATTTTATAAAATTCAATGATGATGAATTGTATGAAATAAGTAGTTTCCTTAACTCTCCTTATCATTCATTGGAACAAAATATTCTTTTTATTGCAGAGCAAACAAATTCAAAACACATCTGCGTAACCAAAGGCAGCCATGGAGCCGTTTTATATTACAACGAAAAAATGTATTATAATAGTGGCTATAAAATTGAGGTCATTGATACTGTAGGCTCCGGAGATTCGTTTTTGGCAGCACTACTTTACAAATTGTTAAGCAATGACGAACCCCAAAATGCTATTGATTTTGCTTGTGCCATGGGTGCTTTAGTAGCAAAAAATGAAGGTGCAAACCCCAAAATAACAGATAAAGCGATTCATGCATTTATGAACCCCACAAAAAAATAACACAAAATAATCCAGATACCATTAACACAAACAATCATGAAAACTATTATCAAATCATGCTTATTTTCAGCTATGATGCTATTCGTAGCTGAGAGTACAATCGCACAAAACAAAAAGACTACAATAATTAAAAACGCGGATGCCAAATGGTGGAAACAAGCCGTTGTATATCAAATTTATCCACGCAGTTTCAAAGACAGCGATGGTGATGGAGTTGGAGATTTAAAAGGAATCATTTCTAAACTGGATTATGTAAAAAGCTTAGGGATAGATGCGGTTTGGCTCAATCCCATTTACACATCTCCAAATGATGATAATGGTTATGATATTAGCGATTATCGTGAAATCATGAAGGATTTTGGAACAATGGAAGATTTTGATCTTTTGTTAAAAGAGATGCACAAACGAGACATTAAACTCATCATGGATTTAGTGGTGAATCACAGTAGCGATGAGCACGAATGGTTCAAACAATCCAGAAGTTCTAGAGATAATAAATACAGAGATTATTACCATTGGTGGCCAGCCGAAAAAGGGAAACCGCCTTATAGATGGAGCTTTTTTGATGTAAATAGTGAGGCTTGGAAATATGATGCGCAAACAAATTCCTATTACCTTCATTATTTTTCTCAAAAGCAACCCGATTTAAATTGGGAGAACCCAAAAGTTAGATATGAAGTGTATGATATCATGAGATTTTGGTTAGACAAAGGCATTGATGGTTTTAGAATGGATGCATTTCAGTTTGCTTCTAAAGACACAACTTGGCCAGAATTACCAAAAGGATATGAAAAAAACATCATAAAATACTACGGAGTCGGGCCTCATTTACATGACTATTTACAAGAAATGAATAGAGAAGTTTTTAGCAAATATGATATTATGACCGTTGCCGAAGGTGCTGGAAGTTCTCCTGAAGATGCTTTATTATTTGTAGATCCAGATCGAAAAGAATTAAACATGGCCTACCATTTTGAAAGTGTTGATATTGGCAAACATTTAAATGATTTTGGTCTTGTAAAGTACAAAGATATTTTTTCTCGATATGATCAAACCTTTAAAGACAAAGGATGGCTTTCTATTTTTCTTGGCAATCACGATCAACCAAGAATGGTGAGTAAGTTTGGCAATGACACCCCTGAATTTCGAGCAATTTCTTCAAAGATGCTTTCTACCTTTATAATGACAATGCGAGGAACTCCGTATTACTATTATGGCGATGAATTAGGAATGATCAACATTCGATTCGATTCCATAGAGGATTATACCGATGTGGATACGCGCAACAAATATATTGGTTTAAAAAATAGAGGTGGCGATTTACAAGCCTTTCTAGAAGGTCAAAAACAAACATCCAGAGAAAACGGAAGAACGCCTTTTCAATGGGATACAGCTCAAAACGCAGGTTTTACCACTGGAACACCATGGTTGAAAGTAAACCCAAATTACGAAACCATTAATGCCGAAGTGCAAGAAAAAGACCCCAATTCAGTCTTAAATTATTTTAGAAAATTAGTGCAATTACGCAAAAAAGAGCCAACGCTTGTTTATGGAAAATACACGTTATTAGACAACGAAAATCCAAATGTATATGCCTATACAAGAGAACTAGATGGTAAAAAATTATTGATATTATTAAATTTTACGGATAAAAACAGCACTTACAACATTGGGATTTCCACTGCTAAATCTAAAATAATTTTAGACAATTACACTGGAATTAAAAAATTGGAAAACAATATTTTACGCCCTTACGAAGCCATCATAATAGAGCTCAAACAATAATTAAAAAACAACAAATTAGACCAAAATAGATAATTTCTAATTAAACTGTTTCTTGAAAATTGAATTACAACAAATAAATTGTAAATTCGTTTTTCAAGAAACAGTTTTTTATTCGGCTTTTACTATTTAGAGTATCGAAATATGAATAATCCCACTCTCAAACAAATTGCCTCTCAACTGGGAATTTCTATAACAACCGTTTCAAAATCTTTGAAAGGGTACTCAGATGTTAGTGAAAAAACAAAAAAGGCAGTTATAGATTTAGCAAACCAACTAAATTATACTCCAAACAGTTTTGCTGTAAATTTAAGAACTAAAGAGTCTAAGACTATAGGTTTGATAATCCCTACCCTTGTTCATGATTTTTTTTCAAGTGTAATTGACGGAATTCTTGAAGAAGCGGAGAAAAGAGATTACATGGTTATTATTTTACAGTCTAACGAAAAAGTTGAGCTTGAAAAGAAACAAATTGATCTATTATTAAATAAAAGAGTTGATGGGATTTTAATGTCCTTATCTAATGAAACCGGCGATTTTGAACATTTAAAAACTATCATTTCTCACAATACTCCACTAGTACTTTTTGATAAAATTGCAAAGCTTGTTAACTGTTCTAAAGTAACTATTAATGATAGGAAAGCAGCTTACGATGCCGTTTGTTATCTTATAAAAAAGGGATATAAAAAAATTGCTCATTTTAGAGGTTCCTATTTACCTCAAAATTCTATTGACCGATTTTTAGGTTACAAAAAAGCATTGGAGGATAATAACATTATCTATGATCCATCCTTGGTTTTTGTATGTGAAAACAATATGGATTTTGAAGATGGTTATGAAAATGCCATAAAGGTTGTTAATGAACATCCGGAAATCGATGCGATTTTTGCAGTTACTGATTTAGTTGCGATAGGAATTATTAAATATTTGAATGACGTCGGTATTCCTATTCCAAAACAAATTGCTGTTTTTGGCTTCAGCAATTGGTTTATGTCAAGTGTAATAAGTCCTAAACTTTCAACCATTGACCAACCTGGATTTGAAATTGGAAGAAAATCAGCATCAATTTTATTCGATGAAATTAATCTAAAAAAGAACAATTTACCTGTAGTTTTTCAGTCAATTGAATTAGGAACAACTATAATTGAAAGGCAGTCCACTTAAAAATCTAAGAATTTAACAAGGCAGTAAACTACAGTATTTAACAATTTAACTGATCTGCATTAATTAATTTATTTTGATAAAAAAAACAGAAATACGATAAAAATTAACATCTTGTAAAAGAATATACTAAAGTATAGCCGTTTTTAATAAATATAAATTAAGTCTAAGACTTATCAAATTTTAAAAAAACTGTTCCTGAAAAATATTTTCATAAAATTAAATACGTAGAAATCCAATTCATGAAAGATACCACTCTTAAGGAAATTGCAACAAAATTAGGAATTTCAATAACAACTGTTTCAAAAGCATTGAAAAACTATCCTGATGTTAGTGCAAAAACTAAACAAGCAGTAATTGATCTCGCTCAAAATCTACATTATACACCTAACAGTTTTGCAGTAAACTTAAGAACAAAAGAATCTAAAACAATAGGTTTGATAATCCCTACACTTGTTCATGACTTTTTTTCAAATGTTATTCAAGGAATTCTTGAAGAAGCTGAGAAGAGGGATTACCTGGTTATTATTTTACAATCAAATGAAAAATTCGAGTTTGAAAAAAAACAAATTGACCTTTTATTAAATAAAAGAGTTGATGGAATTTTAATGTCTTTGTCTAACGAAACTGATGAATTTGAACATTTAAAGACTATCCTTTCCCATAATACTCCACTCGTACTTTTCGATAAAATTGCAAAACTTGTTAACTGTTCTAAAGTAACTATTAACGATAGAAAAGCAGCTTATGATGCCGTTAGTTATCTTATAAAAAAAGGATATAAAAAAATTGCCCATTTTAGAGGTTCCTATCTACCCCAAAATTCTATTGATCGATTTTTAGGTTACAAAAAAGCATTGGAAGACAATAACATTGCCTATGATTCGTCTCTAGTTTTTGTATGTGAAAACAACCCTGATTTTGAAGATGGTTACGCAAATGCAAAAAAAGTAGTTAATGAACATCCAGAAATAGACGCTATTTTTGCAGTCACTGATTTAGTTGCGGTTGGAATTATTAAATACTGTAATGAAGTAGGTATTGCTATTCCAACACAAATTGCGGTTTTGGGTTTTAGCAATTGGTTTATGTCAAGTGTAATAAGTCCAAAACTTTCAACCATTGACCAACCCGGATTTGAAATTGGAAGAAAATCAGCATCAATTTTATTCGATGAAATTAATCTAAAAAAGAACAATTTACCTGTAGTTTTTCAGTCAATTGAATTAGAAACAAGCATAATTGAAAGAGAGTCAACTTAAAATTTCAACTATTTAATAAAACAGTAAACCCTAATTTATTTAATTTAACTTATAAATATTAATTTGTTTATTTTGGTAAAAAAAATAGAAATAAGATAAAAATTAATATCTTGTAAAAGAATATATGAAAGTATAGCCGTTTTTCATAAACATAAATTAAAATAAAGATTCATCAAGTCTTAAAGAGAAACCGTTTCTGAAAAAATATTTTTATAAATTAAATACGTAGAAATCCAATTCATGAAAGATATCACTCTTAAGGAAATTGCAACGAAATTAGGTATTTCAATAACAACTGTTTCAAAAGCATTGAAAAACTATCCAGATGTTAGTGCAAAAACTAAACAAGCTGTAATTGATCTTGCCCAAAATCTACACTATACTCCCAACAGTTTTGCCGTAAATTTAAGAACAAAAGAATCAAAAACTATTGGTTTAATTATTCCTGAAGTAGTGCATCACTTTTTCTCTAATGTGGTAAATGCCTTAATTGATGAAGCCGAAAAAAATGGCTATCTCGTTATTATTTTACAATCAAATGAATCATTAGCTTTAGAGAAAAAACAGGTAGAACTTTTGATCAAAAAAAGAGTTGATGGAATTATTATTTCACTTTCAAATGAGTCAAATAATGACGATCATTTAAAAGAAATCATCAACAGGAACATTCCTTTTGTCATGTTTGATAAAATCAACAAATTAATTACCTGTTCAAAAGTAATCATCGATGACCAAAAAGCAGCATTTAATGCTGTTCAACATTTGATTGATAACGGCTGCAAAAAAATTGTTCATATTCGCGGCCCTTTAAATCCTCAAAATGCTATTGACCGTTATATTGGATATAAAAAAGCTTTAGAAAAAAACAATATCCCTTTTGACACTAAATTAGTTTACACATGCGAAACCGTAACTTTTCAAGAAGGAATCGATTTTGCAAAACAAATCATAAAAGACCATCCTGATGTTGATGGTATATTTGCAATTACTGATTTGGTTGCAGTTGGTGTATTATCTTATTTTAATGATAACAAAATTAAAGTTCCTCAGCAAGTTGCAGTAATCGGTTTCAGCAATTGGTTTATGTCACAAGTACTAACCCCTAAATTAAGTACAGTGGATCAGCCAAGCCATGAAATGGGAATCGAGTCTTTCAACTTATTATTGGAAGAAATGAATTGTCATAAAGAAGGCATTCCATTTACACCAAGAACTATTGAATTAGACACAAGCATTATTATTAGAGAATCTTCTATAAAAATTTAATTAGCTTAACTTAAAATCAGCGGATTATAAAACATAAAAATTATTCTAAAAAATCAATATTTCGTTTAATTCCCTGAAATTTTGCTCTTTTAAGAGGCGAATTTTTAAACACAACTCTAAATGTTTCTTCAGTAATTTCTCTCCAATCTTTTTTGGACATGGAAAGCAATTCCGGATTTGGATTAAATAATGGCTCATTATGAACTTTTGAAAACTTATTCCATGGGCAAACATCCTGACATACATCACACCCAAAAGCCCAATCATCAAAGCTACCTTTCATTTCTTGAGGAATATTCTCTTTAAGTTCTATAGTAAAATAGGAAATGCATTTACTGCCGTCAACAATATGCGGCCCTACAATTGCTTCTGTTGGGCAAGCGTCAATACAAGCAGTACAAGTTCCGCAATGATCTGTTGTAGGATTATCATATTCTAAATCTAAGTCGATAATTAGCTCGGCAATAAAGTAAAAAGAACCTACTTTTTGAGTCAACAAATTACTGTTTTTACCAATCCATCCCAAACCACTTTTTGCAGCCCAAGCTTTATCGAGTACTGGAGCCGAATCAACAAAAGCACGGCCAGAAACTTCACCGATAGTTGATTGAATAGAAAATAAAAATTCTTTAAGTTTTTCCTTAATTACAAAATGGTAATCCTGCCCATAAGCATATTTTGAAATTTTATAAGAATCCGTATTTTGAAATTGTTCCGGATAATAATTTAATAGAAGAGAAACAACACTTTTAGCATCATCGACCAGTAAAGTTGGGTTTAATCGCTTATCAAAATGATTTTCCATGTATGACATTTCACCATTTCTATTTTTATTAAGCCAATTTTCTAACCGTGGCGCTTCCTCCTCTAAAAACTGGGCTTTAGAAATACCACAAGACAAAAAACCGAGGCGTTTAGCTTCGGATTTGATGAACTGGGTGTATTTAGATTTTTGAATTATGATACAAAAGTTAAAATTAATGGTTTATTCAAACTAGCCCTGATTACTTCACTTAGCTTCTATTTTTATAGGAGTTCAGTGAACTTCGTTTGAAGCGGCATCCTATCTCGTTTTTTAACGAGATAGATATAGCGAATAGCAGGAAATAGCTCCTAAAATTAAAACAATCCGCCTTGAATATTTGTATTTAATTTTCCTAGATGTTTATAGGCTTTGTCAGTGACTTCTCTCCCCCTAGGCGTTCTCATGATAAACCCTTCTTGTATGAGGAACGGCTCATATACTTCTTCGATAGTTTCGCTACTTTCGGATACGGCTGTCGCCAAAGTTGATAGGCCTACTGGTCCGCCTTTAAATTTTTCAATAATTGTAGTTAGTATTTTATTGTCCATTTCATCTAATCCATGGGCATCTACATTAAGTGCTTTTAACGCATAACGGGCAATTTCAATGTCAATTTTACCATTTCCTTTTATTTGCGCAAAATCACGAACACGGCGCAATAATGCATTGGCAATACGTGGTGTTCCTCTACTTCTACCCGCAATTTCGATTGCAGCTTCCATTGTGATAGGCATTTTAAAAATAGCTGCACTTCGTTCCACGATTGTAGTTAACAACTCTGTTGTATAATATTGCAGACGCGATGATATTCCAAAACGGGCTCTCATGGGCGCTGTCAACAGACCAGAACGAGTTGTCGCACCAATTAAAGTAAATGGATTTAGATTAATTTGAACAGTTCTTGCATTTGGCCCCGATTCAATCATTATATCAATCTTGAAGTCTTCCATCGCAGAATACAAATATTCTTCAACTATGGGACTTAAACGATGTATTTCGTCAATGAATAACACATCTCTTTCTTCGAGATTGGTCAACAAGCCAGCTAAGTCTCCCGGTTTGTCTAAAACAGGTCCTGAAGTAATTTTTATGCCTACTTGCAACTCATTGGCAAGAATGTTCGCTAAAGTTGTTTTTCCTAAACCTGGAGGGCCATGAAAAAGGGTGTGATCAAGTGCTTCATTTCTTTGATTTGCAGCCTGAACAAAAACCTTTAAATTTTCTAATATTTGGTCTTGACCGGCAAAATCATCGAATGAAAGCGGCCTTAATCTTTTCTCAAGATCAAGCTCATCAGCATTATAACCGTTTGTTGTTGGATCTAAATTTTCATTCATTTAACAAAGATAAAGAAAGTATTTAGTTTGGAAGAATTCCCTTTGAAGACTTTATCAAAATTATTAATGAAAAAATAAATTAATAATTTTCATATCTCTGGAAAACAAAAAAAGCCTCTACTTTCGCAAAGGCTTTATATTATATTTTAAGATTAGTGATGTAAAACTTCTTCACCTTCTTTCATTGGAACATTTTGAGGTACAAAATCAACATCATGTGCTGGATTACTGTAATCATAAGGCCAACGGTGTACTTCAGGAATTTCTCCTGGCCAGTTACCGTGAATGTGCTCTACAGGTGCGGTCCATTCAAGTGTATTAGATTTCCAAGGATTTTGAACCGTTCTTTTACCGTAGAAAATACTACTGAAAAAGTTGTATAAAAATACCAATTGAAAAGCTCCACCAATCAAAGCAAATGTAGTTATCAGAACATTTACATTTTGCAAATCATCAAATAATGGAAAGTTTGTGTTCGTGTAATAACGTCTTGGCAAACCGGCTAATCCAATAAAGTGCATTGGAAAAAACACACCATAAGCACAAACTGCAGTTACCCAAAAGTGAACATACCCCAGATTTTTATTAAGCATTCTACCGTACATTTTTGGAAACCAGTGATAAATACCAGCAAACATACCATAAAGAGCAGAAATACCCATTACTAAGTGGAAGTGAGCTACAACAAAATACGTATCGTGAACATTGATATCCAATGTACTATCTCCAAGGATAATACCTGTCAAACCACCTGTTATAAAAGTAGAAACTAAACCAATTGAAAACAACATCGCTGGGTTCAATTGTAAATTTCCTTTCCAAAGTGTTGTAATATAATTAAACGCTTTTACTGCAGAAGGGATAGCAATTAACAAAGTTGTAAATGTAAATACAGATCCTAAAAATGGATTCATACCCGAGATGAACATGTGATGACCCCAAACAATTGTTGATAAGAATGCGATTGCCAAAATTGACATAATCATCGCTCTGTAACCAAAAATTGGTTTACGGGAATTAGTAGCAATAACTTCAGATGTAATACCTAAAGCAGGTAACAATACAATATAAACTTCAGGATGTCCTAAGAACCAAAATAAGTGTTCAAACAAAACTGGAGAACCACCCTGATAATGCAATACTTCACCAGCGATATAAATATCGGATAAGAAGAATGATGTTCCAAAACTTCTGTCAAAAATCAATAATAAAGCAGCTGACAATAAAACTGGAAAAGAAACAATACCAATAATTGCAGTCACGAAGAAAGCCCAAATAGTAAGAGGCAATCTTGTCATAGACATTCCTTTAGTTCTAAGATTGATTACTGTAACTACATAGTTTAAAGATCCCATTAATGAAGATGCAATAAATATAGCCATAGAAACTAACCATAATGTCATACCCATCCCTGAACCAGGAATTGCTTGTGGAAGGGCACTCAAAGGCGGATAAATAGTCCAACCAGCTGATGCTGGTCCAGCTTCTACGAATAATGAACAAACCATGATTACACTTGATAAAAAGAATAACCAATAAGAAATCATATTCATAAAACCAGATGCCATATCTCGTGCACCAATCTGAAGAGGAATCAATAAATTACTAAAAGTTCCACTCAATCCGGCGGTAAGAACGAAGAAAACCATTATCGTTCCATGAATTGTAACTAATGCCAAATAAATATCATTTGCCATAACTCCATTTGGAGCAAATTTATCACCTAGTAATATATTAAATATTTTGAATGATTCTTCTGGCCATGCCAATTGCATTCTAAAAAGCATAGACATCCCAACACCAATAACCCCCATAATAATACCCGTTAAAAGGTATTGTTTGGCAATCATTTTGTGATCAATACTAAAGATATATTTAGTAATGAAAGTGTCTTTATGGTGGTGTTCGTGTTCGTGATCGTGTCCGTGATCGTGACCTTCTGCTGACATATATGTTACTTTAAATTTTTCTTAATAATTATTTCATAGCTATTTTAGCAACAGCTGCGGTGTCTTTGGTACTTGTAGAATCTTTACCTGTTCCTCCTTCAACGGGAGCCGGTGCATTGGCAGTTTTTACTTCTTGCACTAAAGTTGCTTTATCACTTAACCATTTTTTATAATCCTCCGGAGTATCTACAATAATTTTCATTTGCATATTGTAATGAGATGCACCACAAATTTTATTACATAACAACAAATAGTCAAAAGTATAAGGATCAAGTGCTGTTTCTCCTTTGGCTACCAATTCAGTGCTTTTTTTTGCTCTTAGCGTATTTATTTTAGCTACTTTTTCTACCATGAAAGGCAATTCTCTATATTCAGCTGTTGTGTAAATTGGCGTAAAAGCAAATTCAGTAACCATTCCAGGAACACAATTCATCTGCGCTCTAAAATGGGGCATATAAGCAGAATGTAGAACATCCTGAGAACGCATTTTAAAATGAACTTTTTTCCCTTTAGGGATATGCAACTCCGTTACAACAATGTCGTCTTGTGAATATGGATCAGATAAATCAACACCAACTGAATTGGCACCTTCAATAAACCTAACATTCGCTTTACCTAATACATTATCATTACCTGAGTATCTGGCTTTCCAGTTAAATTGTTGTGCATACAATTCTATAACTACAGTGTCTTCTTCTTCATCAACAAACATTATGTTTGTCCAAGCATACAAACCATAAAGAATTAAACCCGCAAGAACAACGGCCGGAATAACACTCCAGATTGCTTCTAGTTTGTTGTTGTCTGCAAAATATAATGCTTTTTGATCTTTTTTACCTCTGTATTTAAACGCAAAATAATGTAAAAGAACTTGAGTAATTGCTTGAACAATAAAAATTAAAACCCAAGTAATGTTCATAAGATTATCTACAAGCGCTCCATGCTCAGAAGCAGGCGTATGAAGAACAAGTGGACTCCATTTAAACAATCCATAGATTGTAAAAATATAAATGAATGCCAAGAAACCAAACATTAAATAACCTTGTACATTATTATCATTATCAGTAGCTACTTGAGAACTGTCCGAATTTGAACCTACTTGCGTAAGGTCGAATATTTTCGTCAATTGCCACAAAGCAACAGCTAATAAAACTAAAACTATAATTACCAACAAACTTGTCATCTGTTTTTTTCTTTAAATATTAATAATGAAAATGTTTACTTTCTTCTATAAATGGATTTCTTTTTGGCAACAAAGGAGCTTTAGTCAATGCTGTAAAAACAACATAAATAAATAATCCTAGAAAGAAAAGAACGGATGCGATTTCTGAAATTCCGATAAACCATCTATCTCCTACTGTCCCTGGCATTATCATATTAAAGAAATCTATATAATGCCCTAGTAATATTACAATACCAGCCATAACTAATACCCATGTAATTCTTTTGAAATCTGTATTTATCAAAATCAAAATTGGAAACAAGAAGTTCATCACAACAGCACCAAAGAAAGGAAGGTTATACAATTGTATTCTTGTTATAAAATAAGTTACCTCTTCTGGAATATTTGCATACCATATTAACATGAATTGTGAAAACCACAAGTAAGTCCAAAAAACACTTATTCCAAACATAAATTTAGCCAAATCATGAATATGACTTGTATTAACATGTTCTAAATACCCTCTTGATTTTAAATACAATGTCACCATAGTAATCATAGTGATACCGCTGACAAAAAAACTGGCAAAAACATACCATCCAAATAATGTACTGAACCAATGAGGATCAATCGACATAATCCAATCCCAAGACATAATAGATTCTGACACGATGAAGAAAACTAAAAATCCTGCAGATATTTTAAAATTCTTTTTGTACAAATTATTATCTGTAGCTTCATCTTGTGCCAAACAATTTTTTCTGGAATAATAACGGTATAGATTCCAACCAAATAAAAATATAGCGGCTCTAACAATCCAGAAAGGAAAATTTAAATACCCAGATTTAGTTTGAATTATTTTATCATGTGCTACAACTTCAGGATCTAACCAAATAAACAAATGATTAAAATGCAAACCACATAACACCAAGAAAATAAAAAATAAAACTGAACCTACCGGTAAATACGCAGTTATACCTTGCATTACTCTAAACAAAACCGGAGACCATCCAGCTTGGGCTACTTGTTGTATAGCATAAAAAGCTAACACACCCATTGAAATAAGCAAGAAGAAAATACAAGCAACATATAATGCGGCCCATGGCTTATTTTGCAGTTGGTGTAAAACATGTGTTAAATGCTCTTTGTGTTCAGTAGCTTCTTTAGCATCAGTAGTTTCTTTGTGTTCCGCTGCCACTTCATTTTCCTTGTGAGAAGAATTTGAAACTTCATGCTGAACTTCACCATGACCTCCATGACTATCAGCAGCAAGCAGATTTTCAACTTCCTGAATATCTTTTGGTGCAGTTAAAAAACCATATCCAATTCCTAAAAGACCAACAGCCATTAAGATGAAAGAAAAAGTTTTTAATTTACTTGAAAATGTATACATATCTATTACGATCAGTTTGTTCAACAATTATAATTCGCTTTTTAGTTTTAGAACATAGTCAGTAACTAACCATCGTTCATGGGCACTCAATTGATTAGCGTGTGATCCCATTGCATTTAAACCATATGTTATTACGTGAAAGACACTTCCTTCTGTAATTGGCCTGTCAGCATAGCTTGGTACTCCAAGGAATTTTTCTCTTTCAACTAATTTACCTTTACCGTTTCCAGTTGCACCGTGACAACTTATACAATAAATTTCAAAAAGTGCTTTCCCTTCTTCAGAGTTGTTACTCAATGAATCTAATGGTGACTTAAGATTAGCTTTTGCTAATTCGTAACCAGCAGTAGAATTTTCATATTCATAAACATCAAATCCTCTGTTTATAGTTCCTGATACAGGAAGTTGACCTTCTTTACCATTGTTAAATGCATCCGATTCAGAATAAGTTTCATACCCAACTGACTCATACATGTTTGGAAAATACTGATAGTTTGGCGCTGCATTATTATGACAAGACGAAACTAATATCGTTAAACCAAATAAAAGTGTTATTTTATATATCCTTTTCATAGCTATGATTACTGCTTTTCTATTACTTTAACTTCTACTGCTCCTGTGTTTTTGAAAAATGAAACTAACTCTTCTTCATTATCATTAATAGCAACTTCCATCAAAAAATGATTATCTGTTGTTCTCACATCTGGATTCTCAGCTTGTTTAAATGGCCATAACTTACTTCTCATATAAAAAGTAATAACCATTAAATGCGCAGCAAAGAAAACAGTCTCTTCAAACATAATTGGCACGAATGCCGGCATATTTTCAATATAACTAAAACTCGGTTTTCCACCAATATCTTGAGGCCAATCTTGAATCATTATATAGTTCATCATCCAAGTTCCAAATGATAACCCTAACAATCCATAGATAAAAGCACAAATGGCTAATCTTGTAGGAGCAAGTCCCATCGCTTTATCCAGTCCGTGAACAGGAAAAGGAGTAAAAACTTCTTCAATATGATGATGTGCTGCACGTGTTTTTTTAACGGCATCCATCAATATATCATCGTCATTGTATATGGCGTATATTACTTTATTACTCATGATGTAAATCTTTATTTGCTTCTCTTTCTCTTTTATAATTATCTCCAGTCCCTTTTAATATTGTTTTTACTTCCGCTTGAGCAATTACCGGGAATGTTCTAGAATATAATAAAAACAAAACAAAGAAGAAACCTATTGTTCCAATAAAAATACCGATATCAACGAATGTAGGTGAAAACATTGTCCAAGAAGATGGTAAGTAATCTCTATGTAAAGAAGTTACAATAATTACAAATCTTTCAAACCACATTCCAATATTTACAACAATTGAAATTATAAAAGAAAACATAATACTTGTTCTCAATTTTTTGAACCACATAAATTGTGGTGAAAATACATTACAAGTCATCATTGACCAATATGCCCACCAATAAGGTCCGGTAGCTCTGTTTAAGAAAGCATATTGTTCGTATTCTACACCAGAATACCAAGCAATGAAAAGCTCTGTAATATAAGCAACCCCCACGATAGAACCTGTAATCATAATTACAATATTCATTAATTCTATGTGTTGTATAGTAATATAAGCTTCAAGATTAGAAACTTTTCTCATAATGATAAGCAAGGTATTTACCATTGCGAATCCTGAGAAAACGGCTCCAGCAACAAAATATGGAGGAAAGATTGTAGTATGCCATCCAGGGATAACTGAAGTAGCAAAGTCCATAGATACAATCGTGTGTACAGAAAGTACAAGAGGAGTCGCTAAACCTGCAAGAACCAAAGAAACCTCTTCAAAACGTTGCCAGTCTTTTGCTCTACCGCTCCACCCAAAACTTAATATTGAATAAACTCTTTTATTAAAAGGAGTAATTGCTCTATCACGTAACATGGCAAAATCAGGTAACAAACCAGTCCACCAGAAAACTAATGAAACAGAAAGGTAAGTTGAAATTGCAAATACATCCCAAAGTAACGGCGAGTTAAAGTTTACCCAAAGAGAACCAAATTGATTCGGAATTGGTAAAACCCAATATGCTAACCATGGACGCCCCATATGAATAATTGGAAATAAACCTGCTTGAATAACCGAGAAAATTGTCATTGCTTCTGCAGAACGGTTAATAGCCATTCTCCAGCGTTGACGGAAAAGTAATAATACGGCAGAAATTAGGGTCCCTGCGTGACCAATACCAACCCACCAAACAAAGTTCGTGATATCCCAAGCCCAACCAACTGTTTTATTTAATCCCCATGTTCCAATACCTGTAGATACGGTGTAAATTATACAGCCTAATCCCCAAAGGAAGGCTATTAATGCGATTGAAAATACAATCCACCAATGTTTGTTTGCTTTACCCTCAACAGGTGCAGCTACATCTACAGTTACATCGTGATAAGATTTATCACCTATAACTAAAGGTTTTCTAATGGTTGCTTCGTAGTGAGACGACATAATCCTTTATATTGATTCTTAATTAATTATTTTTTGTACTAGGTATTTCTAACTTTAACGTGATAAATCACATTTGGTTTTGTTCCAACATGCTCCAACAAATGATACATTCTATCATCAGCAGCTAATTTAGTTACTTCTGCTTCTTCATCATTTACATCCCCAAATATCATTGCTCCTGTAGAACAAGCATTTGAACATGCAGTTTGGAATTCACCATCTACGATTGCTCTTCCTTCTCTTTTTGCTTTTAAAATTGTTGCCTGTGTCATTTGAATACACATAGAACATTTTTCCATAACTCCACGAGAACGAACATTAACATCTGGATTTAATACCATACGCCCTAAATCGTCATTCATGTGGTAGTCGAATTCACTGTTTTTGTTGTACAAAAACCAGTTAAAACGACGCACTTTGTAAGGACAGTTGTTTGCACAGTAACGTGTACCAACACATCTGTTATAAGCCATGTGATTTTGACCTTGACGACCGTGTGAAGTTGCAGCAACCGGACAAACCGTTTCACAAGGCGCATGATTACAATGCTGACACATTACAGGTTGAAAAGAAACTTGTGGATTATCACCCGCTTTTTCCATTTCATTAAATGTAGATAATGAACTTGATAAACCAGCTATATTTTCTTTTCTTTCGTTATCGCCTTCAAATGTACTTTCAGAAGAATAATATCTATCGATACGCAACCAGTGCATGTCACGACTTCTTCTAACTTCTGATTTTCCAACAACTGGAACGTTGTTTTCTGCATGACAAGCAATTACACAAGCACCACAACCGGTACAAGCATTCAAATCGATAGAAAGATTAAAATGATGCCCAATAGAACGATCAAAAGAATCCCATAAATCAACTTTAGTTGCTTCTACTTCTTTGTGATCTAAAGATACCATTGGTTGTTCGTTCCACTCTTTAGCATCTTTTGTATTGAATATCTCCAAAGAAGTTTCTTTAATAATATCTCCTCTTCCCATCAATGTTTTCTGACCTTGAACACAAGCAAACTCATGTTCTCCTCCAGCTTTCACCAATGTAACAGACTGTACATTATTGAACCCTTTATATAAAGAATAGGCATTTAAACCTACCATCATTTCTTCTTTCAAAGCCGCTTTACGACCATACCCTAAAGCTAGACCAACAGTCCCAACAGCTTGTCCTGGCTGAACAATTACTGGAACATTTTCTAATTTAGCTCCATCTGCAGTAGTTATAGTAGCATAACTTCCGTTTAAACCACCATTAGCAACAATTTCATTAGACAATTCGTATTTCTTAGCATCAGCATTCGAAACGGTAACATAATTATCCCAAGAAACCCTTGTAATTGGATCTGGAAACTCTTGCAACCAAGGGTTATTAGCTTGCTGTCCATCTCCCATACCTGTTTTAGTATACAAAACAAGTTCTAATCCTTCAGTCGCTTTTGATTTCGCTAAAGCACTTGCAGCGGCACTATAATCCGCAGAACCCGCAGATATTGTTGGTATAACACCAACAAAAACTCCATCATGCAATACTTTATTCCAAGAAGAACCCGAGATTATTGTTGAAGCATTAGCTTTAATATAATCATAGAATGTCCCTGAAATACCACTTAAAGACAATAAAACATCTTGAAATTGTTTAGTCTTGAAAAGAGGACGAATTGTAGGTTGCGTTATTCCGTAAGTTCCTTTTGTGATACTTACATCATTCCATGATTCTAAATAATGAGGAACTGCAGCTGCTATCGTACTTACTAAAGCTGTTTCATCTTCTTTTAAAGAAAATGACACCGATGTTTTTACTTTTTTAAGTCCTTCAACAAAAGAAGTACTATCAGCTAAAGTATAAACTGGATTAACTCCACTCATAATTAAAGTATGAACACTTCCCGCTTTCATATCCATAATTAATTGAGCCACTTTTTCGTTAGACCCTTTTCTTATTTGTCTTGCTCCAGAAGTACTAAAAGCTTCACTTGCCAACACTTGGTTGATAGCTAAAACTAATAATTGAGCATTTTTATCCTGAATACCAGAAACCAATACTCCTTTTGAACCGGCAGCTTTTAATTGTTGAGCTGCTTTTGTTACCTCTGCTTTAAATTTACCATCTAAATTTACCGCAGCAGACGAACCGGTCACAATATTATATATGTGTACTAATGCTTGTTTTTGATTAGCGGTTGACATAGGCACTCGCTTATCAGCAGCAGCACCAGACAAAGTCATGTTAGCTTCTAATTGAAAATGACGAGACATTTTTCCGTTTTTCGGAATTCTGCCTTGAGCATAACCAGAATCATATCCTCCACCTTGCCAATCTCCTAGAAAATCTGCACCAATAGAAACTATAAGAGAAGCTTTTGAAAAATCATAATCTACCAAAGCTCTTTCACCGTAAACAGCTTCAAATGCATCAAGTGCTTCTGACGAAGAAACAGCATCATAAACTACATGTTTTGAGTTTGGATTTTTAGCAATAAAATCAGTAATCAACTTTTCAGTTGAAGGACTTGCTAATGTATTTGTTAATAAGACAATTTGACCGCCTTTTGCTTTGGCATCATCAATACTTGACTTAATTTTTGAATCAGCAACAGACCAAGTTACATCTTTACCATCCATTTTCGGCTCCTTCAAACGCATGTTATCATATAATGATAAGATAGACGCATGAATTCTTGCATTGGCAGTAAATTTTGCCCCAGTAATAGTATTATTATCTATTTTAATAGGACGCCCTTCACGTGTTTTAACTAAAAGGTTTGCAAAATCAAAACCGTCAAAAACAGAAGTTGCGTAATAATCTGCTACTCCAGGAATAATTTGCTCTGGTTGTAACACGTAAGGTATTGACTTGTGCACAGGTCCTTCGCAAGCCGCAAGCGTAGCTGCCGCAGTACTAAATCCAACGTACTTTAAAAAATCACGACGTGTTGTAGAAGAAGATGACAATGCATCATTATTCCCTAAAAATTCATCAGTAGGAATTTCTTCAACAAATTCGTTGTTTTTAAGCGCCTCAACAATAGAACTATTTCCGTCTAGTTCTTCAACACTTTTCCAGTATTTTTTGTTTGATGACATATATAAATATTAAAATCTTAATAATTTGATTAATAGTGACATTTACCACATTCTAAACCTCCCATTTGTGCAGCAGTCAATTTTTCTACACCATATTTTTTAGAAAGTTGTTCATGGATTTTAGCATAATACTCATTGCCTTCCATTTTAACATCTGTTTTTCTGTGACAATCTATACACCAACCCATTGTCAATGGAGCAAATTGTTTTTGAATTTCATATTCCTGAACAGGACCATGACAAGTCTGACATTCAATCCCTGCAACCGTAACGTGTTGTGAGTGATTAAAATATACAAAATCAGGTAAGTTATGAATACGAATCCATTTTACAGGCTGCGTTTTTCCAGTATAAGATTGAGTTGTTTTATCCCACCCAACAGCAGTATATAGCTTTTGAATTTGCTCATCATAAAATGCTTTACTATACTCAGGTGTAGCTGTAGTTTCAGCAACTTCAGCAATATTTTTATGACAGTTCATACACACATTCAAAGAAGGAATTCCTGCATTTTTACTGACACGCGCAGCAGAGTGACAATATTTACAATTGATTTCATTGTCCCCCGCATGTATTTTATGCGAAAAATGAATTGGCTGAATTGGCGAATAATCCTGATCTACTCCAACCTGCATCAAATAACCATATACAAAATAAGCACTCGCCAACAACAAGAAAATTGAAGTAACCAATACTAAAAATTGATTTTTTGCAAATGCTTTCCAAATAGATATTGAAGGTTTTTTCGGAGCAACTTCTATCCCATTTGCCTTAGCGACTTTTCGCAAAACATTGTTTACCAAAAACAACATTATAACAAGCATTGCCATAACAAGAGCTAGAGCACCCAGAATAACATTATTTGAAATACCGCTTTCCTGAGCAGCAGCACCTGGAGCTGCAACAGCACCTGTTGCTGCCGGAGCTTCCGCTTTTGGTTCGGAAGTATATGCAATAATATTGTCTATATCTGCATTTGACAATTGTGGAAAAGCAGTCATTACCGCCTTATTGTTTTCTTCAAAAACTTTCACAGCATCAGCATCTCCAGACTTTATCAAATCAGAACTATTGTTCACCCATTTGTAAATCCAAGACATTTCATATTTACCAGACACACCTCTAAGAGCAGGCCCTGTAGATCTGGCGTCTAATTTATGACATGCCGCACAATTTGCATTAAATAGCCCTTTACCTTTTACAGGATCTCCACCTGTTGTCGCAGCTGGAGCCGCAGTAGCTTCAGTTGCCGCCGGAGCCGCAACTTGCGCAAATGAAGTTAAGGAAAACGTTAGCATCAAAGCTAAGCTGAAAAATAATTTCCTCGAGATCGAATTATGGTTACCCACCTTTTTCATATAGTATAATGATTATCTACTAAAAATTGGCACAGTTTTTTCTACAAACACTTTAGAAAAAACCGAACCTTTATTTTAAAAACTGCGACAAAAATACGACTTAAGAACTATTCTCAAAACCTTAAAATAGTCTTAAATTCAATTTATACTAATTCTAAATAATATTTATTATTTCATTTCATTCCATAAATATTACTTTTGTATAAAAACTATCACATTATGAGAATTTTAACATCCCGAAAAGCCTTTTTTTACGCTGTTACTTTATGCCTTACGACAAGCTATATAAATGCACAAGATCGAAATATCACGGTAAGTCAAGACCCAAAATTCGAACAATTGCTAAATGAAAAAAGAAAAATAAACGTTTCAAACGCCGCAAACGACCGGTATAAAATTCAAATTTTTAGCGGAGAAAGCGAAAAGGCAAAAAACATATTGACCGAATTCAAACAAGAGTTTAGCGACATAGACGGGACAATTCTATTCAACACCCCTAATTATAAAGTTTGGATTGGAAATTTTAAAACGCGTATTGAAGCAGAAAGAAATCTAATTGAGATTAGAAAAAAATACAATAACGTGCATTTGATAAAACCTAACAAATAACAAAAAAAGACACCCAATCAGGTGTCTTTTTTGTTTATTGAACTATCGTTTCTTGGTAATATCTTTTAAGAATAGCTTTTATATCTTCACTGCTTTTCTTACTGCTTTTAAAATCTTTTAAAAGTACTGGATAGGGCATCAACATAACTTTCATTTCATTATTTGATAAATAAAGAAGGCCGCCCCGAATAACAATCAATAAGCATTGGCACTGATGAGTCACTTGCTACGGAAGCAATTGCAACACCAATTAACCCAAACATCGCCCCCATAGCAATGGTATCATTAGGATTGTAAACTACATTTTCTATATAATATTTACCTTCAATTATTTCGATTTTAGCATAATATTTTGCACTAGAATACTTTAAGACATTTATATAAAAAACCTCACCGTCACTGAATCCGTAATAATTCAATTCTTCTGAATCAATGGTTATATTAAGCAAATGAAATCTTTCCTTTATATTCTTAATTTCAAAATTACTATCATCAAGTGGCTTACCATTTAAAACATCTGCATAGGTCAAATAAATGCCTTTTGAAGGAAACACGGTGATCGTTTTACTTTTAGCATTTTGATTAGTATCAAAAATCATGGCAATTTTATCATTATTACTTGTTTTCATGTAATTAGTTAAACATTCCTGCAAAACTTTTTTTAAATCTCTCATCGTGTTTATTGGTAACATCCATACCGTCACTTTCTGTGGAAGCGGTGTATGTTCCAACAATATAATCAACACCCCCTTTAGATTCTATTAATATCAATTACTAAAGTCGCATATGCTGTTTCAGACATTGCACGAGTAAGTTCCGAAACATATAGGTCATTAATTCGAATAGAAATTGTAGGTTTGTTTTCCTGTTTTGGACAAATTACGGAGAGGTAATCAAAAAATTCTTCTACCAAAGGTTTTTCAAAATTCGCTAAGACTTTTCTATTGAATCCACTTTTTTGAACAGTTCCGATATTTTCCTTAAACTGTCTTCCATCGTAAACATTTTCTACATAGAAATTAAAACCTGACACTTTATCATTTTTATCTTTCAGAGATATTTTATGATATTCGTTTTATTTTGAGAAAACACAACAGCGCTAACTGCAATAAAAAATAATGTAACTAGTTTATTCATGGAAATTAATTTTTAGTATGCTATAAAAATAAAAAAATCCCGACAAAATCGGGATTTTAATTATAAAATATTGAAATTCTATTTCAATTTCTTTTTAACCGCTACTTCATGGTACGATTCAATAACATCTCTTTCCTCGATGTCATTATATCCTTTTACTTGAATACCACAATCGTATCCTTTAGCTACTTCTTTCACATCGTCTTTGAAACGTTTCAACGCTAACAATTCTCCTGTAAATACAACTACACCTTCTCTGATAATTCTCATTTTGGCGTTTTTAACAATTTTACCATCCATAACCATACTTCCAGCAATTGAACCAACTTTAGAAATTTTGAATATCTCTCTAATCTCAGCAGTACCCAGAATTTCTTCTTTCATTTCCGGAGCCAACATTCCTTCCATTGCATCTTTCAAGTCATCGATAGCTGCATAAATGATAGAGTAGTAACGGATATCGATTTCTTCTTTGTCCGCTAATTGTCTTGCATTTCCAGCAGGACGAACATTAAATCCGATGATAATTGCATCTGATGCAGAAGCCAACATTACGTCAGTTTCTGTAATAGCACCAACACCTTTATGTATAATATTGATTTGAATTTCTTCAGTAGATAATTTAGAGAACGAATCGGACAATGCTTCAACAGAACCATCAACATCTCCTTTAAGGATAATATTCAATTCTTTAAATTGACCCAATGCGATTCTACGTCCAATTTCATCCAATGTAATATGACGTTGTGTACGTACGGATTGTTCACGCATTAATTGAGAACGTTTCGAGGCAATTTGTTTCGCTTCTTTTTCATCTTCAAAAATATTGAATTTATCACCCGCCGTTGCTGCTCCATCAAGACCTAGAACTGAAACCGGAGTCGAAGGACCCGCAACAGTTACTATATTCCCTCTTTCATCATGCATGGCTTTAATTTTACCATGATGCTTACCAGCCAACATATAATCTCCAATTTTCAAAGTTCCGTTTTGAACTAATATCGTAGAAACATATCCTTTTCCTTTATCTAGGAATGCTTCAACAACAGTTCCAGAAGCCGCTTTATTTGGATTTGATTTCAAATCTAAAAGTTCTGCTTCTAACAATACTTTTTCTAGTAATTCTTTAACCCCTGTACCTACTTTTGCAGAAATATCATGTGATTGAATTTTTCCACCCCAATCTTCAACAAGTAAATTCATACCCGCTAATCTTTCTTTTACTTTTTCAGGATTAGCGTTTGGCTTATCAATTTTATTGATAGCAAATATAATAGGAACTCCAGCTGCTTGAGCATGGCTAATTGCTTCTTTAGTTTGCGGCATGATGTCATCATCAGCAGCAATCACAATAATAGCAATATCCGTAACTTGAGCACCACGCGCACGCATAGCTGTAAATGCCTCGTGACCCGGCGTATCTAAGAATGCAATTTTTTGACCGTTATCTAAAGTTACTCCGTAGGCACCAATGTGTTGTGTTATTCCTCCAGATTCACCTGCGATTACGTTTTCTTTACGAATATAATCCAATAACGATGTTTTACCGTGATCGACGTGACCCATTACCGTAACAATAGGTGCTCTAAAAACTAAGTCTTCTTCTCTATCTTCAACAACTTGAATTGCTTCTTCGATATCTACAGTAATAAACTCTACTTCATAACCAAATTCATCGGCAACAATAGTCAATGTTTCAGCATCAAGACGTTGGTTCATGGTAACCATGATTCCAAGTGACATACAAGTACCGATAACTTTAGTAATTGGCACATCCATCATGATAGCAATTTCACCTACTGTTACGAATTCAGTAACCTTAATGGTTTTACTTCCTTCGTCAATAGCTCTTTGCTCATCATCAGATTTCTGACGGTGCGTGTCTCTTTTATCTCTTCTGTATTTAGCTGCTTTAGATTTCCCACCTTTTCCTTGTAGTTTTTCTAAAGTCTCTCTAATTTGATTTTTAACTTCCTCTTCTGTAGGCTCCACTTTTGCAACAATTGCAGGTCTGTTTCCTTTTACAAAACCAGGTCTTGCACTTCTATTTGCGTTGAATCCACCGCCACCTACATTTGGTGTAATCTTGTTAGGATTTGGCGCACCAGGAACTCCCGGTGTTGCAGGCGGTCTAGGAGCACCCGGTTTAGGGGCAATCCTTTTACGTTTATTTTTATTTGCATTGGCTGCAGCCGAACCTGGAGCACCCGGTTTATTCGGAGTGATTTTAGGTTCTTCCTTTTTCTTTTTCGGTTTGTTGAATTGAGATAAATCAATTATTTGACCCGTTAAAGTAGTTCCAGATAGTTTTTGATATTGTGTTGTGATGGTTTCATCAACAGGCGCTTCATCCGTTTTAACTGCTTCGGTTTTTACAACCACTTTTGGTTCAGCAGCGACTTCTTTGACAGCCTCTGTTTTCACCTCTTTTATCCCAACAACAGGTTTTACCTCTTTTTTGTCTGAAACAACTTTTTCTTGTAAAGGTTTTTCTGGTGACGGTTTTTCAGCTGAAACTTCTTTTTGAACAGATTTTACCTCAGGTACTTTGGCCGCTGGAATCTCTATTTTTTCAACAGCTTTTACAGGCGGGACAACGATAGCTTTTTTTGGATTAAGATCAATCTTACCAACTTGAACAGGACCTGCTATAACTGCTCTCGCTTTTATAACTTCTTGTTGTTTTAGACGCTCTTCCTCTATTTTACGTTTGTCTTCAATTTCTTTCTCTCGTTCTAAACGCAAAGCTTCTTTTTCTTTTTTCTTCTCTTCCCCTACTTCTTTCGAAGCTTCTTTATTCCCTTTGTCACCTGCAAACTGACCGCACAAGACATTGTATACATCATCAGAAATTTTTGTGTTTGGATTTGCTTCAATGGCAATTCCCTTATCTTTTAGATAATCCACAGCTCTTTCCAAAGAAATATTCAATTCCCTTAAAACTTTGTTTATTCTAATAATTCTCTCTTCAGACATAAAACCTTTTTATTATTACCTTTTTTGTTGTTCCTCACTCTAACCCTCTCCAAAGGAAAGGAATATGAAAGTGGAATATTTATTTTGCCAGAAGAAATGACTAACTATCAAATTCTTCTTTCAATATTCTCATTACATCTAGAATTGTTTCCTCTTCCAGGTCTGTTCTTCTTACTAAATCTTCTACATCTTGTTTTAAAATACTTTTTGCAGTATCTAAACCAATTTTTGCAAATTCTTCAATAACCCAGTCTTCAATTTCATCTGAAAACTCAGTCAATTCAACATCATCCTCATCAGCAGTTGCTCCCGCAACATCACCTTCACGGATAACATCTAATTCATAACCAGTTAATAAACCCGCTAATTTAATATTGTGTCCACCACGACCAATAGCTTTAGAAACTTCTTCAAGTTTCAAGAAAACCTCTGCTCTTTTAGTATCTTCATTAATTTTAATTGAAGAAACTTTTGCAGGGCTTAATGCTCTGGTTATGTACAATTGAATATTACTGGTATAATTGATAACGTCAATATTTTCATTTCCTAATTCACGAACAATTCCATGAATACGAGAACCTTTCATACCAACACACGCTCCTACCGGATCAATTCTATCATCATAAGAATCTACGGCTACTTTTGCTTTTTCACCTGGAATCCTTACGACTTTTTTCACCATAATTAATCCGTCAAATACTTCAGGGATTTCTTGTTCAAATAATTTCTCTAAAAACTTCTCAGAAGTTCTAGACATAATAATTTGAGGTTTGTTTCCTTTCAATTCAACGCTTTCAATTATCCCTCTTACATTATCTCCCTTGCGGAAAAAATCAGAAGGTATTTGTTTTTCTTTTGGTAAAATTATTTCATTCCCTTCATCATCAACCAAAATTACAACTCTAGGACGCACATGATGTACTTCAGCAGTGTAAATATCTCCAATTAAATCTTTAAATTGTTTATAAAGATTTGTATTATCATGCTCATGAATTTTTGAAATTAGGTTTTGGCGCAAGGCCAAAATAGCTCTTCTTCCTAAATCAATTAATTTTACTTCTTCAGAAACTTCTTCACCAATTTCAAAATCAGCTTCAATTTTTCTCGCTTCTGTCAATGTAATTTCTTCATTTTCAAAATCCAAATCCTCGTCAGCAACGATTACCCTTCTTCTCCAAATTTCCATATCTCCTTTGTCAGGATTTATAATAATATCGAAATTATCATCTGAACCGTATTTTTTCTTCAATGCATTTCTAAATACATCTTCCAAAATTGCCATAAGCGTTACACGATCAATAAGTTTATCATCTTTAAACTCTGAGAATGAATCGATCAATGCTAAATTTTCCATGCGAATTCTTTAATTAAAATGTTACTGTAACAATTGCTTCTTTAATGTCTCCGTAAGGCAGTTTAAGTTCTTTTTGAACTGTTTCCTTTCCTTTTCCTATCTTTTTAGGCTCTCTTGCTTTCCATGACAAAATTACAAAATCATCATTAGCTTCCACTAATTCCGCTTCAATTATTTCTGCCCCAGTCTTCACAATCAATGTTCGTCCTATATTTTTCTTGTATTGTCTTACTAATTTCAATGGCGACCCAACTCCTACCGAAGCTACTTCTAAAGAATAATCTTGTTCCTCGCGATCCAAGTTATTATCTATAAAACGACTCACATCGATGCAATCCTGAAGTGCAACTCCATTATCACCATCTAAATTCACAATAACCTTGAAAGCATCAGTGATAGTAAGGTCTATCAAAAAAATTGATGACTTTTCTAAAAGGCATTCTGTCAATAACGTATTTACTTTTTCTTTAAATGTCATATTTTTATAAAAAGAGGGGACATTTAGTCCCCTCATTATCTAGATTTTAATAAATAACGGTGCAAATATAGTGTTTTTTTTTATTAATTAAAATAATCGATTGCTGTTAAAATATTTCTTATCTTTAATCTAGCATTAAAATAACTGTTTTTTACATAATTTAAACTTTTTAATTATGAAACGAATTTTAGTCCCAACCGATTTTTCAGAACATGCTGAAGATGCCTTGAAAGTAGCCGCACAAATTGCCAAAAAAAATAATTGCGAAATATTCTTACTGCACATGTTGGAACTCCCAAGCCAAATGAGCGACGCTATTTCTGGCGGAAGCGGTATTCCAGAAGTAATGCTATTTATAAAAAAAGCAAACGAAACCTTTCAAAAAATCAAAGAACGCCCCTATTTAAATGGGATTTCAGTCAGTGAAACGGTACAATTTGAAAGAGCTTCGGATGGCATATTATCATTCTGCAAAAAAAACAAAATTGATTTAATTATTATGGGCTCCCACGGATCTTCTGGAATTGAAGAAATGCTAATTGGCTCCAATACCGAAAAAGTAGTACGCCTTTCAGACATACCCGTTTTAGTTATTAAAAAAGATATCGGCAAATTTGAAGCTAGAAATTTCGTTTTTGCATCTGACTTTTCGAAAGAAATAAAAAAACCATTCAAAAAAATGATTGAATTTACCAAAATCTTTGATGCGAATCTGTTTTTAGTAATGATTTGCACTCCCAATAGCTTCAAAACAACCCTTGTTGCCGAAAAGGTCATGAATGATTTTATTGCTGATTTTGACATTCAAAATTACTCCTTCCATATTTTTAATGATGTCAATATTGAAAACGGAATACTCAATTTTTCAAATACAATTAATGCGGATTTAATAGGCCTTTGCACACATGGCAGAACTGGATTAGCGCATTTTTTTAATGGAAGCATTAGTGAGGACTTAGTAAATCATACTGTAAAACCAGTAATTACTTTTAAAATTTAATTTTCAGTTACAAAAATCAACCTCAAATTAAATTCCCAAAACACTTCTTAGAATTCAAAAAAAATCTTTCAAAAATTTTCAAATAAAAAAAGCCTCTCAAA
Source organism: Flavobacterium gawalongense (assembly GCF_007097265.1). GTDB lineage: Bacteria > Bacteroidota > Bacteroidia > Flavobacteriales > Flavobacteriaceae > Flavobacterium > Flavobacterium gawalongense. The sequence continues at coordinate 143,036 of NZ_VJZP01000003.1, forward strand.
AATTGAGAGGCTTTACGTTGGTCTACAAGGACTCGAACCTTGAAAGACTGCACCAAAAACAGTTGTGTTACCATTACACCATAGACCAGCATTGCTTTGTTAAGCGAGTGCAAATTTAATACAAATTTTAATTTGTACAAATTTTTAAGCGCTTTTTATTCAAAAAAAATTCATTAAAGATCCCAAACACCCTTTAAAATTTAGGAAAAGACTAAAAACCAAGCTGTTGCTTCACTTCATTTGTTTTTTAGAAAATTTTGTTAATGCTCGCATCGTTACATAAAAAAACATTTTCTTTGTAACTCAAAATTTAACTACAATTTAGTACTGAAATATGGCAACATTCAATTTCAATAAATGGAATACGATTATAGGTTGGTTTACATTTGGAATCGCATTAACAACATACACACTCACAGTTGAACCCACAATGAGTTTCTGGGATTGTGGAGAATATATTGCCACAGCAGCAAAATTAGAGGTAGGACATCCCCCGGGAGCACCTTTATTTCAAATGATTGGCGCCTTTTTTGCCATATTTGCTTCAGATGACCAACATGTTGCCCTAATGGTCAATATGACGTCCGTTTTCTCTAGTGCCTTTACTATATTATTTATGTATTGGTCTTCAACAATTTTATTAAAAAAACTAATTTCTCGATTTTCCGAAACAAATAAAAATAATGATATTGTTATTTTAGGCAGTTCATTTGTAGGCACATTGGCCTATACTTTTTCTGATAGCTTTTGGTTCAATGCCGTTGAAGCCGAAGTTTATGCCATGGCTTCTTTATTAATTGCGTTGCTCTTTTGGTTGGGTTTACGTTGGGAACAAGACATGGAGACCCCTAGAGGGAATAAATGGTTATTGATCATTTCTCTAGTTATAGGACTTTCGTTTGGAGTGCATTTCATGGCTTTATTAACAATCCCAGCCATTGGTTTTCTTTATTTTTTCAAACATTATAAAATTGTTACCGTCAAAAGTTTCATCATTGCAAATATTGTAGTTATCACCATTTTATTGTTTATATTCAAACTATTGCTTCCTTTGACAATGGCTTTCTTTGGTAAAACCGAAGTTTTTATGGTCAACAATTTAGGATTACCGTTTGACTCAGGGACTATTTTTGTTGCACTACTCTTCATCGCTTTCTTTTACTTTGGTTTAAAATACACCAAACAAAAAGGTTTGATTTTCTACAATACTATAATTCTTTGCATATTATTCATTTTAATTGGCTTCTCCACTTGGATGATGTTACCTATTAGAGCAAATGCGAATACCGTAATAAATGAAAACAAACCTTCCGATGCACGTGAGGTTTTAGCCTATTATAACAGAGAACAATATGGCGTTAATCCGTTGTTCTATGGACCTCAATATACAGAAACCTTTGCTGGTTTAGATAAAGAAAATCCTTATTTAGACAAAGCTCCAAACTATGAAAGAGATTACAAAACAGGAAAATATGTTATTGTAAATAATTTCAAAAATGCGGAACAAAATAGCGATGACAATCAAAAAACTATTTTGCCTAGAATGTGGAGTACAGAGCATATAGAGAACTATATGAATTTCACAAATCCTCCACAATTTAAAATAAATCCGGATTATCCTTACGAAGATGACTTGGGCAAATATGGCATTGATCCAAGCCAACTAAGCGAAGAGGATTACAATAAGGCCATAGCGCAGTTGAGAAATGAAGTCGAAAAAACAGTGACTGAATTTAGACAAGCTTACGCTCAAAAACAAATAGACAATGGCGGTTACGTATCTTTCTTGAAAAGTTACGGGGATTACCTCATCATAGAAAAGCCAACAACGGTTGACAATTTTAGTTTTATGTTCGAATACCAATTTGGTTATATGTATTGGAGGTATTTGATGTGGAATTTTGTTGGACGCCAAAGCGATGTACAAGGGAAATACGATAATTTAGACGGAAATTGGATTAGCGGCATAAAATTTATTGACAGCCTGCATTTAGGCTCACAAGATAATTTACCATCAGATGTATTGAATAATAAAGGCCGAAATGTCTATTTCTTTTTGCCTTTTATACTCGGACTTATTGGCTTGATGTATCATGCCAATAAAGATTTAAAGAGTTTTTATGTTTTATTAGCCTTGTTTTTATTCACAGGCCTGGCACTAAAAATTTACTTAAACGAAAGACCTTTTGAACCTCGTGAAAGAGATTATGCTTTAGTAGGCTCCTTCTATGTATTTGCCATCTGGATAGGATTTGGGGTTTATGCGCTGTACGAAAGTGCCTGCAACTATTTGGCTCCAAAAATAGCCGGACCACTACTTATAGGAGCCAGTTTATTAGCCGCTCCTGTTCTTATGGCTTCTCAAAACTGGGATGATCATGATCGTTCTGATAAATATACCGCTGTTGCAATGGCAAAAGCATATCTTACTTCTTGCGATCCAAATGCAATACTTTTTACCATTGGAGATAATGACACTTTCCCGCTTTGGTACGCTCAGGAAATTGAAAAAATAAGAACTGACGTTAAAATCGTAAATACAAGTCTTTTCATGACCGATTGGTATATCGATCAAATGAAAACCAAAACATACGAATCAGATCCTTTGCCTATTTCATTCACACACGATCAATATGTAGGCGACAAACTGGATTATGTAGCGCATATACCAAAAGTAGAAAGCAGATGGGACGTAAAAGACTTTATAAGTTTTATTAAAAACCCAAAATCTACTGTTGAAATGCAAAACGGACAAACCATTCATTTTTATCCAACAAATAAAGTGAGAATTCCTGTTGACAGAAACACTATCATCAAGAACAAAGTTGTTTCTGCTAAATACAATGATTCAATTGTCCCTTATATAGATATCGATATCAAAGGAAATGCATTGTACAAAAACAGATTGATGATGCTTGATATTGTAGCTAATAACAACTGGAAAAGACCTATTTACTTTAGTGGTGGCGCCTTTGATAATGAAGATTATTTATGGATGAAAGATTATCTTCAGTTAGACGGAATGGTTTATAAATTAGTTCCTATAAAAACCAAAATGGGTAAAGACGACAACCAAATGGAAATGGGACAGATTGATGCTGACAAAATGTACTCAAACGTTATGAAATGGGATTGGGGAAATAGTGAAAGCCCGACGATTTATCACGACCCAGAAACCAGAAGAAACAGCATTACTTACCGAATGAATCTTGCCCGATTAATGAATCAGTTAATCGTTGAGGGAAAGAAAGACAAAGCTAAAAACATTATCGATTTGGCCATGACAAAAATGCCTTTGGATAAATTTGGGTATTATTCTTTGGTTGAACCATTTGCTAAAGGATATTATGCTATTGGAGAAAAAGCTAAAGCTCAGGAACTTCTTGAAAAATTAATGACTAAATACAAAGAAAATTTAAATTACTACATTAATCTCAATGCTGTAGATCAAACTGATATTGCTGTGGATATAATAACAGATATAGAACGTTACAGAGGTTTGCTTCTAGTAATGAAAGAAAGTGGTGATTCAACTTTTTACAATAAAAATAAAATAATTTTCAATACGTATATTAAAATGTTTGAACGTTTTGGTCGCGAAAAAGAGTAATTTAATTTGACAATTAGAAAATGTAGCGATATTGAAAAATGTCGCTATTTTTTTTTACTTTTAAATAAAAAAACAAATGAACCTTTATTGGATAAAAACAAATCGGATTATAAAAAAAATATTTTCAAATTATACTTGGGACATTCCCAATACCGAAAACAAAGTATACCTCACCTTTGATGACGGACCAATACCGGAAATCACTGAATGGGTTTTGGAAGAATTAAAAACACACAACGCAAAAGCAACTTTTTTCTGCATAGGAGATAACATTAATAAAAATAACAAAATATTTAAAAAAGTAATCACTGAAGGCCATGCGATTGGAAATCACACATTCAATCATCTGAACGGCTGGAAAACTACAACTGAAGCCTATTTGGAAAATTTCAAACGCTGTGAGGAAATCATTCAGCAATCTGGTATCAACCTAAAATCTAAATTCTTCCGTCCACCTTATGGAAAAATAAAAACTACCCAAGCTAAAGAAATAAGCAAATTAGGGTACAAAATAATAATGTGGGATGTCCTAAGCGCAGATTTTGATCAAAACTTATCTAAAGAAGATTGTTTGGAAAATGTGTTATCAAATATAGAATCAGGAAGTATAATTGTTTTTCATGACAGTATAAAAGCCTTCAAAAACTTAGAATATGTACTCCCTAGAACTTTAGCTTATCTAAAAGAAAACAACTTTATTTGTGATGTTATAGAATAAAAAAGAGCAATCACTACAACTGTTCCTGAACTATGCTAATTATAGTATTAGCATCTAACTCTCCGGATTGTCTCCAAATCATTAAGCCCTCTTTATAAATCATAAGGGTAGGAAGACCTTTTATTCGCAAAGCTTCGGCTAGTTCCTGATTTTTATCAACATCTATTTTTATTACTTTTGCTTTATCGCCAAGAGCAGCCGCAACATCTCTTATTACAGGATGCATAGAAACGGAAGATTCATTCCAATCTGTATAAAAGTCAATCAACACAGGGATTTGTGTATTTATAAGTTCTCCAAATTTTGACATAAAACCAAAAATTTAATTTTCTAAATTTACTAAAAAGAGATAATTATTATACAAATGTAACATTTTAAACGAATTAAGCCACATCCTTACCCTTTTTTAGTTCGATGACTGTAATTTCAGGCATTATTCCGACTCTTCCTGGATAAGCATGAAAGCCAAATCCTCTATTTACATATACATACCGGCCTACATTTTCATATAAACCAGCCCATTGCTTATAAACGTATTGCGCTAAACTCCATTTGAAATATCCTGGAATTTCTATACCAAATTGCATTCCGTGTGTATGGCCTGAAAGCGTTAAGTGAAAATGTTTATCATGATGCTGCACTTCATGTTCCCAATGAGAAGGATCATGACTCATCAAAATTTTAAAATCTTCTTTCTTCACATGTTGAGAAGCTTTGTTTATATCTCCTGCTTTCTTAAAATTATGACCCCAATTTTCTACACCAATTAATGCTATTTTAGCATCCCCTTTTTCAATAAAAGTGTGTTCGTTTAGCAACAATTTAAAATCAATTTGTCCATATAAATTTTTTATGGCTTGAAAATTATCCTCTTTATCCTTTTCTGTAGGCCATGTTATATACTCCCCATAATCGTGATTCCCTAAAACCGAATACTTCCCATACTCATGTTTTTTTATTCTGTTGAACGTTTCTATCCAAGGATGCATTTCCTTTGCATCAGTATTTACAATATCTCCGGTAAACAAAATCATATCTGAATTTTGTTCGTTCACTAAATCTATCGCATAATTTATTTTGTCTGGATTATCGAAACTTCCACTATGAACATCTGATATTTGAGTAATTGTAAAACCATCAAAAGCATCGGGTAAATCCGGAAAAAAGATTCGTTGTTTGATTACTTTATAATTGTATTTACCTACAGTAACTCCGTATATTAATGATAAGAATGGAACTGCTGCCAATCCTAACCCAATCTGACTGACAAACTTCCTTCTTGAAGCAAAGAAAGTTACATTGTCATTCTTCTCTATAAAATAATTTACTGACCCAGCTCCAATTCTAAAAACATCTTCTCCAAGCAATACAAGGGTCAAAACCATTTTGGGAACATAAACTAATAGCACCAAACCCATTGTAAACATAGTCATCTTGGTTTGTCCGACAGAGCGGTCAAATTGCATGAAAGAATAAATAATAAATACTAAAAGCAGCAAACTGATAATCTGGTAAGAGAACAAAACCCATTTCATCTTTATTAAGGTACGTAATGCTTGAAATGCATAAAGTTCTATGATAAGAAGGACAAAACATAATAATAGTATGCGAAGAATCATTTTGTAAAGTTTTAGACAAAATAACAAAACAATTAGTTAAAACGGATTGGTATTAATTAAAATTTAACGGATTCAAAATAGGCATTGTTTTTTAATCTACAAGAAGATCGTCACAATTGTAATAATAGTAAATTGTTTGAATGCAATTTTTAGACTTCACAAAATAAGTTCAGACATGAATTATAAGAAATATTTCAAACTGCCTATTCTTTATCTGACAAGTTTTGTACTTTTGAAAACTATACAAAATCTCAATCATGTCACAACAAAAACGCCTGTTCCTTTTAGATGCTTATGCTTTAATCTTTCGTGGTTATTATGCTTTTATAAAAAATCCTCGAATCAATTCTAAAGGAATGGATACCTCGGCCATCATGGGATTCATGAATTCATTGATGGACGTAATAAAAAGAGAAAAACCAGATCATCTAGCAGTTGCTTTTGACAATGGCGGAAGTCAATTGAGAAATGACATATTCCCCGAATATAAGGCCCATCGTGATGCAACTCCCGAAGCTATAAAAATTGCCATTCCATACATACAAGATTTGCTCAAAGCGATGCATATTCCTATTATAGAAGTGAAAGGTTATGAAGCTGATGATTTAATAGGAACGATTGCTAAACAAGCTGAAAAACAAAATTATAAAGTCTTTATGGTTACACCTGATAAGGATTTTGCGCAACTGGTCTCCGAAAATATTTTTATGTACAAACCCGCCCGAATGGGTAATGGAATAGAAATTTGGGGCGTTCCTGAAGTATTGGAAAAATTCGAAATCGAAAGACCGGATCAGGTAATTGATTTTTTAGGAATGATGGGCGACACCGCCGATAACATCCCAGGCTTACCGGGTGTGGGTGAAGTTACCGCCAAGAAATTATTAAAGGAATTCGGCACCATGGAAAACCTTTTGGCTAATACAGACAAGCTAAAAGGAAAAATGAAAGAAAATATAGAAGCCAACAAAGAAAAAGGATTATTATCTAAGACTTTGGCAACTATACTTTTGGATTGTCCTGTTATTTTTGATGAAACAGATTATGAATTATCGACTCCTGATGTCGAAAAAACAGATGCCCTTTTCAACGAACTGGAATTTCGAAGAATGGCGGAACAATTTGATGCGATATTTAAAAAAGGCGGGACTGCAACAGCAAATAAACCAGTTGATGAGGCTAAATTATATAAAAAACCACAACCCAAAAACGAAGAGCAATTTGATCTTTTTGGGAGTACTATACCAGATGATACCTCAGAAGAAACACGTCATCAATATTATAATTCGTTAGAGAACACCGAACATTCCTATCAGATTATTCAAGGCGATTTAGGACTGAAATTATTGTTACAAAATTTACAAAACCAATCTTCAGTTTGTTTTGATACCGAAACAACAGGATTAGATGCTTTGCATGCGGAATTGGTTGGAATCTCATTTTCATATGAAAAAGGAAAAGGATTCTACGTTCCGTTTCCAGAAAACCAAGAAGAAGCACAAACTTTAATCGAAAAATTTATTCCTTTTTTCGAAAATGAAGCTATTGAAAAAATTGGACAGAATTTAAAATACGATTTAAAAATTCTTTCTAATTACAATATAACAGTAAAAGGAAAATTATTTGACACGATGATTGCACATTATCTGATCAATCCAGATATGCGTCATAACATGGATATTTTAGCGGAAACCTATTTGAAATATTCTCCAAAATCCATCGAAACATTAATTGGAAAAAAAGGAAAAAACCAGAAATCAATGCGTGACATTGAATTGGAAGAAATTAAAGAATATGCCGTTGAAGATGCCGATGTCACTTTGCAACTCAAAGAAATATTCACTTTGGAATTAGATAAAACAGAGACTAAGAAACTTTTTGAAGAAATTGAAATTCCGCTGGTAAAAGTCTTGGCTGACATGGAAAAGGAAGGAATTCGCGTAGATACCGATTTCTTAAAATCTTTATCCAAAACATTAGACGATGATATTAAGATTTTGGAAGCATCTATTTACGAAACTGCCGGTGAGAAATTTAATCTGGCTTCTCCAAAACAATTGGGTGATGTTTTATTCGATAAATTGAAAATTGGAGGATTAAAGCAAAAGAAAACCAAAACCGGTCAATATGCCACAGGAGAAGAAATTTTAAGCTATTTAGCTACCGACTATCCAATTGTTAAAGACATTCTCGACTGGCGTCAATTAATAAAACTGCAAAACACCTATGTTGATGCTTTGCCAAACCAAGTAGACAAAATTACGAATCGAATACATACCGATTACATGCAAACTGTGGCCGCAACCGGACGTTTGAGTTCCAATAATCCAAACTTACAGAACATTCCGATTCGTACTGAACGTGGCCGACAAATCAGAAAAGCATTTGTGGCAAGAGATGAAAATTACACTATCGTTTCTGCCGATTATTCCCAAATAGAATTGCGAATTATTGCTGCATTGAGCGGTGAAGAAAACATGATTGCCGCCTTTCAGAATCACGAAGACATTCATAAATCGACCGCTTCAAAAGTATTTAACGTTCCGTTGGAAGAAGTGACACGCGAACAAAGAAGTCATGCCAAAACGGTAAACTTTGGAATTATATATGGCGTTTCGGCTTTTGGATTGAGTAATCAAACTTCACTTTCCCGTTCTGAAAGTGCCGCTTTGATTGAAGCCTATTACAAAACGTATCCTAGATTGAAATCGTATATTCAAGAACAAATTGAATATGCCCGAGAAAACGGTTTTGTACAAACCATTTTAGGCCGTCGTCGCTATTTAAAAGATATCAATTCAGCCAATGCTGTGGTCCGTGGTGCTTCCGAAAGAAATGCCGTAAATGCCCCGATACAAGGAAGTGCTGCTGATATCATCAAAATTGCGATGATTAGCATTCATAAAAAACTAACTTCCGAGAACTGGAAAAGTAAAATGCTATTGCAGGTACATGATGAGCTTGTTTTCGATGTTCACAATTCTGAGCTGGAAAAAATCAAACCAATAATCAAGTACGAAATGGAAAACGCTTTTAAACTCGATGTTCCTTTGGACGTGGAATTAGGAGCTGGTAAAGACTGGTTGGAAGCGCATTAGAATCTGTTTTTTCAAAATCAAATACAACTATTTGGATTGAAAACTATTAGTTAAAAGGCAAAAAAAGCCATTCAAAATTTTGAATGGCTTTTAAATTCGTCAACTTATTTTAAGGTATTACAATTTCCTCGTTGACTCTCTTTCTTTCAATTTTGTTTTGATTACAACTGTTTCATAAGGGAGATTCTCCTCTTTTGATTCTAATCTGTTAATAAGCAATTTGGCAGCGACTTCCCCTATTTCTATACCATGCTGACTTACAGTGGTTAAACTTGGCGACAATCTTCTGGAAGCAAGGATTCCATCTGCAAATCCTATAATAGAAATTTCTTCCGGCACTTTAAACCCTTTTTTAATAGCAATACGTAATGCCGCTACTGAGTCATTTTCTTCCAGAGCAAAGATTCCGTCAATTGTGTTATTGTCAAAAATCTTCTCAATTTTATCTTTCAAATCATCCTCAGAATCTGTTCGAATAATTAAATTTTCATTTACAGGTATGTTATTTTTTTCCAATGCCTTAAGATACCCTTCAGCTCTTAATTTACCGACACTTAAATTATCTACAGAAGAAAATAAAGCAATGTTTTTGCAACCTAAATCTATTAAACGCTGTGTAGAATTTAAAGCCGAATCGAAATCATCAACTACAACTTTATCACATTCTACGCCTTCAGCAATTCTATCGAACATAACTATAGGAGTACCATCATTAATAATTTCTTTGAAATGATTGTATTCATGAAGTTTTTGCGCTTCTTCTGAAACAGACAAAATAAATCCGTCAATAGTTCCATTACTCAACATTTCAAGAGTATGTGCTTCTTTTTCTAATGATTCATTAGAGATACACATTATTACATTATATCCTTTTTTGTCAGCAATTTTTTCAATTCCGCTAAATACTTTTGCAAAAAAAGAATTCAGAATATTGGGAATTATAACACCAATAGTTTTTGTTTTTCTATTTTTAAGATTCAGACCAATAACGTTTGGTTTATAATTTTTGAGTTTTGCGTATTCTTTAATTTTAATTTTTGTTAATTCACTAATTTCAGGACTATCATTAAGTGCTTTTGAAACTGTAGAAACAGAAACATTCAGTTCTTTTGCAATTTGTTTTAGAGTTGCTTTAGCTTTCATAGGTCGGAATTTATTGCTTTTTAATGATTATAAAAAACATGACAATTTAAAAATAGATTTATAATTGTGTTTCTTTTACAAAACAGTTACTTTATTATGTAAAAACTGCGTTTACAAAAGTGTAATATACAAATTTTATTTGACAACAAATGTAATACAATTATTGAAAGACCTATTATAAGTATAATTCAAAAAAACATATTATAAATTTAATCTAAATATACATTTGATTATCAGAGTAAAAACAAGGAAAAAATAATCATTTAAGGTATTTGTATTTAAAATAATTAATTGTACTTTTGCAACCCCTTTATTGGGGATGGAATGTTTAATTAAAAAAATATTATGGACGCATTAAGCTACAAGACACAATCAGCAAGCAAAGCCACCGTTACAAAAGAGTGGATTGTTGTAGATGCTGATGGTCACAACTTAGGTCGTCTTGCTTCAAAAGTCGCTATGATTTTGAGAGGTAAGTACAAACCAAGTTACACACCACACGTGGACTGCGGAGATAACGTAATCGTTATCAACTCAGAAAAAATTAACCTTACAGGTAACAAAATGGATGAAAAAACATACATCCGTCACACTGGTTACCCAGGAGGTCAAAGAACTTTAACTGCTAAAGTATTGCAATCAAAAAACCCTGCATTACTAGTTGAAAAAGCAATAAAAGGGATGTTACCTAAAAATAAATTAGGTGCTGAACTTTTTAGAAATTTAAATGTTGTTGTAGGATCAGAGCACAAACAAGGCGCTCAAAAACCTAAAACAGTTAACCTTAACGATCTTAAGTAATGGGAGTTATTCACAAAATCGGTAGAAGAAAAACCGCTGTTGCACGTGTTTATGTTTCGGAAGGAACAGGAGTAATCACTGTAAACAAAAAAGCATTCGAAACATACTTCCCAACTGCAACTTTACAATACAAAGTATTACAACCTATGTCCATGACAGAAAATGTAAGCAACTTTGACGTAAAAGTTAACGTTTACGGTGGTGGTTCAACTGGTCAGGCAGAAGCTGTAAGAATGGCATTAGCACGTGTTATGTGTGAAGTAAATGCTGAAAACAGAGGGATATTGAAACCAGAAGGTTTATTGACAAGAGATCCAAGAATGGTTGAACGTAAGAAATTCGGTCAGAAGAAAGCTCGTAAGAGATTCCAATTCTCTAAACGTTAATATTCAATCTGAACTTGTTTCAGATTCTCATGTTCATACGCTGGTTTTATTATCAGCTTAAACTGAAAAGATGCTGAAACGAATTCAGCATAAAAATTTAAAAAACAAAGTTGTTGTTGCTCTCCTACCGAGGTAGGAAATAGTTTAGCATCTAAATGTATATAGCCGAGAAATCGCCATTTATGCATTGCTAATCAACAGAACGTAAACTAGAACAAAAATGGCAAACAAAGTAGAAGTAAAAGAATTACTAGAAGCAGGCGTTCACTTCGGACACATGACTAGAAAATGGGATCCAAACATGGCTCCTTACATTTATATGGAGCGTAATGGTATTCACATTATCAATCTATATAAAACTGCAGCAAAAATTGAAGAAGCTAATGAAGCTTTGAAAAAAATCGCTGCATCAGGTAGAAAAATATTATTCGTTGCTACCAAAAAACAAGCAAAAGATATCGTTGCTGAAAAAGCAAAAGCTGCAAACATGCCTTACATCACTGAAAGATGGCCTGGTGGAATGCTAACTAACTTCGTAACTATCCGTAAAGCTGTTAAAAAAATGGCTACTATTGATAAAATGAAGAAAGATGGTACATTCATGACCCTTTCTAAGAAAGAGCGTTTACAAGTGGATCGTCTTCGTGCTAAATTAGAGAAAAATTTAGGTTCAATCGCTGACATGTCTAGACTACCAGCTGCATTGTTCGTAGTTGATATCAAAGCGGAACACATCGCAATAAAAGAAGCTCAAAAATTAAACATTCCAGTTTTCGCAATGGTGGATACCAATTCTGACCCAAGAGAGGTTGAATACGTAATCCCATCTAACGATGATGCTTCTAAATCAATTGATAAAATTTTATCTTTAGTTACAGCTGCAATTGTTGAAGGACTTTCTGATAGAGGTTCTGACAAAGAAGGTGAAGCTACTGCTGAAGTTGTTGCTCCTGCTGCTGCTGAAGCTGTAGAAGTAGCTCCTGCTGTAGAAGCAGCTGCTCCAACTGCAACTGAAGAATAAATAAACATTTAATTCCAAGTTTTAAATTCCTCTCCATAAAAAATTAGAAACCTAAAGTTGATAATTTAATAAAATTGGAAATTGGATTTGAAACTTGGAATTTTTTACTTTTAACCTTAAAAAATAATACAACATGGCAACAATTACTGCTGCAGACGTAAATAAATTAAGAACAATCACTGGTGCAGGAATGATGGACTGCAAAAAAGCTTTGGTTGAAGCAGACGGAGATTTTGATTTAGCTATCGAAAACTTACGTAAAAAAGGACAAAAAGTAGCTGCTAACCGTTCAGATAGAGAATCCACTGAAGGTGCTGCAATTGCTGTTGTAAATGCTGACAAAACTGCTGGCGTTGTTATCACATTGAACTGTGAGACTGACTTCGTAGGTATGAATGAAAACTTTGTAAAAATGGCTACTGATATGGCTAATTTGGCATTGAATTTTGACAATAGAGAAGCATTTTTAGCAGCTGATTTCAACGGAGTTACTGTTGCTGATAAATTAATAGAGCAAACTGGAGTTATCGGTGAAAAACTAGAAATAAGAACTTTCGAAAAATTAGAAGGTGCTTTCATCGGGTCTTACATTCACTCTGGAAACAAAATCGCTACTTTAGTTGGTCTATCTGCAAAAATTGAAGGTGCTGATGAAGTAGCAAGAAACATCGCCATGCAAGCTGCAGCTATGTCACCTATCGCATTAGACGAAAGTGGTGTTGACGCTGAAACTATCTCTAAAGAAATAGAAATTGCTAAAGATATCCTACGTCAAGAAGGAAAACCAGAAGCAATGTTAGACAATATCGCTAAAGGTAAATTGGCTCGTTTCTTTAAAGACAATACTTTAGTAAACCAAGATTACATTAAAGATAATAAAATGAGCGTTGCTGCTTATGCTAAATCTTTAGACAAAGATCTTATCGTTACAGGTTTCAAAAGAGCTGCTTTAGGATAATTTATTCTAAACTCAATATAAAATCCCATTTCAAAGTAATTTGAAATGGGATTTTTTAATTACTTTACAATTGTATTGATAATATTTTGTAATTGCGTGATCATATTGTCTTTATCTTTGAGTCTTTCCTCATAAAGCAACTCTATTTTTTCCGACTTTTCTTTGTTGTCTTGGTAAATATTTTCTACTTCTTGGTCTCCAATAGCATAATCATTATTAGTTTGATGATAAATGGTGTTTGGATTAATGGCCAAAATTGATTCTAAAGGAGTTTCTAGAATTTCCGCTATTTTAAATAATCGATCTACTGATAATTTGGCCTCACTTTTTCAATTTTAGAATAAGCAACTTGACTAATATCGAGCATGTGAGCCATATATTCATGTGAGAATCCTTTTTGTTTACGAATGTCTTTTATTTTTTCAATCACTGCTTCCATAACTAAATAGTATAATTTAAAATGTAAAAGTAATGAATATTATGGTATTGTTATGGTTTTGTAATAAAAATTTAACAAGATTTGCATTAACAAAAACAGTTATCGAGAAAACCATTTTGTTGCAAAAAAAATGTTTAATTTTAAAAACTAGAAAAATGAATTTAGAAAATTTAGGTTTAGTAGAGCTTAATGCTCAAGAGGTAAGAGAAATTGAAGGAGGAAATTGGGGAAGAGTTGTCGGCTACGTATTGGGAGCAATTGGCGCTTATGACGGATGGAGTGACTTTAAAAGCGGGTGGAATAGCGTGTATTAGCAACGATACTAAAATTAGGATCAAAAGTAGTTGTACGAGATTTAATTATAGAATATAATGGTTGACTTTTTTTCAAAAAAAAATAGTTTATACGTTTTAAAACATTTAGCTATAGCCGTATTAATTGGAATAATTGTAGAGTTTTGTAAATACGCTTTCAATCTTGAAGAACCTGCAAGTGATAAAATGAAAGAAGAGTTTATGTCTCATTTTATTTTATCATTAATTGGAGCGATTATTATCGCTCCAATAGTAGAAGAATCAATATTTAGACTTCCTTTGAAAAAAAATTATTTTTTTCCAATGAGTATTTTAATTTTATTGCTTTTTATCTCAACATCAAAATATAATGTCGTAATAATAGCTGGAATACTATATGTAATCGGCGTCATTTTTGCTCAACTTTTTAATAAAATAATTTCACTTCGATATATTTTAATAGCTTTATCCATAGCCTCTTTTGTATTAGTTCATTTTGACAATACTGACGAAAAAGAGTTGTATGCCTTAGATTCAGTCGATTTAATATTTTTATTTCTTCCACAGCTTGGTTTAGCATTAGTTTTATCAAAAGTAAGACTACAAACTACATTTTTAAATTCTATTGTTTTACACTCATTATACAACCTTATTATATTATCACTAGCATTATTAACAGATTTTTAAAAAAAATTACAAAATGAACATTACAGAAAATAATTTAGAAGAATTAAACCACGACCAATTAACAGAAATTACGGGTGGTGGCTTTTGGTATGACTTCGGTGCTTGGTCACATCGCTTTATTAACACTATGGGCGTCAACATTGCTGCTTATTCAAGTATGGATTATTCAGGCTAATACAGTGTTTTTATTTAATTAGCAAATACTACTGCCTTTAGGCAGTAGTATTATCAACTACTATAATGCCTATTTTAAAAATGTCTTCTATTGGTAAAACAAACCACAAATCTGACAACCTCTATTTTACTACATTATTTCCAAAGACTTAATTTTTATTTATGCCAAAAATCATTCAAACCTTTTGGTTGCCTAAAGATAATGAAAACCCTTTGCTTAATACCGGCGGTTTTGTATGTCCTGAAATTCATTATATGAGTTGGGCTTTTTCATGTTTGCAACTCAAAAAATTTTATTCTGATGTAGAATTACATACAAATCAAGCAGGAAAAGAGATTTTAATTGATTTATTAGGCTTACCCTATACCAAAGTGCATCTTTCTTTAGAGACCGAATTTATGCAAAATTTATTACCTGATATGTGGGCGTATGCAAAGATACACAGTTATAGTCTGCAAAAAGACCCATTTTTACACGTAGATGGGGACGTTTTTATCTGGAAAGCATTTGAAACGGAACTAATGCAATCCCCCTTGATTGCTCAAAATTTGGAGGATAACTTAACTATTTATCACCACAGCTTAGATGCAATAAAAAAACATGCAAATTATATTCCAGATTGGATAAATTTAGATTCAGAACACCCTAAAGCTTATAATGCGGGAATTATTGGAGGAACAGCTATTTCATTTTTTAAAGAATATATTGATTTAGCTTTTGAGTTTTATAAAAAGAATAAAAGTATTCTAGAAAATATAAAGAACATTGACACAAACATAAACACTATTCCAGAGCAATTGTTATTTTATGTTTTATCAAAGTCTAAAAACATCAAGATAAATTGTTTTTCCACTAAAAATGTAAATACCGCATCCGATTTTGAAGAGTTTGTTGATTTTTCGTCAATTCCTCAAGAAAAACAGTATTTTCATTTGTTGGGAGGCTTTAAAAGAAATAAAACGATGAATGATTTTGTTAGTTTTATTTTAAAACAAGAGTATCCAGACTATTGGAAAAAAATAATATCTCTTTATGAGAAAAAGGGAGTGCTAAGTAAAAACACAAAGCGCTACTTAGAATTTCAAGAAAATGCCCATAAAATCATCACTCCTCAAATTGTAGAGTCTAAAAACATTCATTTGGAGACCAAACATCTTTGTAAAATATTTGGACTAGAATTTGAAAACGAATTACAATCTGGATTTTCTAATAAGATTATTAAAGAAAATTATGAGCTAAATATAAAGAGGATTAATTTTAATAAAAAAGAATTTCAAAACCTTTCCATAAAACAAAATCCTTTCCCAATCTATAAAAAGGAAACAAATTTACTAAATCATAAAGATTTTGGTGATTATTACGTTTTTGTATCGCCATATCATGAAGTTATTTTTTCTAAATATGATTGGAAGGAAATTTTAAAAGACAATTCTTTAAACAGTCAGTCTAATATTAATCCGTATAAAAGACAGCTTATTTTATATTTGGATGTTAATTTGTTTTCATCAAATGAATTAACAATAAATGATTTTTTATTCGATTTTATTGAAAAACTGAAAGCAGACAGGTTAAAATTAAAAGACATTCTTAAAATTTACAGCAATAAAGACAAATCCTCCGAGAATATCTTATTTTTAATTAAAACATGGTATTCTTATGGCTTTATTTATTTCTCTAAGTCAAAAAATGATTTTATACCACAAGAGCCTTCAAAAATTTACACAGAACATCAAAATAATTTAAAAACACAAATACACAGTTGCCTAAAATCTATTTTAACACATTATAAAATAGAAAACTATAATCAAAAACTAATTTCCCAATTTAATAATTCAAAAAAAGCCATTTCACTTCATGAAATTATTAAGGTTTTAGAAAGTTTAGATTTTGAAACAAAAGGCGTTCGTGGAAATTTAGATAGTTTAAATGGAATACCTCTCCCTGCGATAGCATTGGTAAAATTAAGAGATTATTTGCCCTTGTACGTAATAATTACGAAAGTGACGGATACCCATGTGACTATTTATAATACCGAGATAAAAGAAGAGGAAGAGTACCAAAAAAACTATTTTTCAACAATATGGGAAGGTATTTTGATTCTTATGATACCAAAAAATTAATCTTTATAATTCAAATAGCCTTCCATGAACTTCAGTTCAGACCCCATAAATAACCTCGAAAATCTTATCGCCAAAAACAAAACCAAGAGCATTTCCATCTATGTGGTGGTGGTTTTAGGAATTTTGGTTTTCCTGTCCTTATTGCCCGTTATCAAAGTGGATATTAGCAGCCAAAGTCGCGGTACGGTGCGCTCTACTACCGATAATGTGCCGCTCACGAGTTTGGTCAATGGCAAAGTAACCTTTGTAAATCTCAAGAACAATCGTGTGTTGCAAAAAGGCGATACGCTAGTAAAGCTTACTCTGGATAATCTGGATACGGAGAAAGCAACCAATCAAACGCTTTCGACCACTATTCAAAATCAGATTCAGGATTTGTCGCTAGTTGTTTTGGGAAAAAGTAATTTACTAAAAACACCAGAATTGCAACAGGAATGGTATAGTTATTCCAGTAAACGAGATGAACTGCTCAGTAAAATTGCGCAAGCCAAAATAGGATATGATCGTAGCAAACAATTATACGACAAAGGTGTAATAGCCAAAGCAGAATTCGAAAAATACAGTTTTGAATTTACGTATGCCCAACAAGCACTGTCTGGATTAGAGAAAAATCAACGGTCTGTATGGCAAAACAAAAAGAGAGAACTCCAAGAACAACTCCAAAATTTAAACGGAACATTGCAAAAAATAAATGTAGAGGCTAAAAACTATGTCGTAATTGCTCCTTTATCAGGTATTGTTGAAAATTTTTCGGGGATTCAAGTAGGTTCGTTCCTTAATGCTTCGCAACCTATTGCTACTATTTCGGCAACGGATCAACTTATTGTGGAAAGTACTGTTTCTCCAAATGATATTGGACTCATCCAAAAAAACCAAAAAGTAAAATTCCAGATTGATGCTTTTAATTACAACCAATGGGGCTTATTAGAAGGGAAAGTAATTGATATAGACCGAAACATTACCATTCAAGGCGAACAAACTTTTTTCAAAGTACGATGCGCTTTAAACTCTACGGTAATGAAATTGCAATCGGGTTATAAAACACATGTATCAAAAGGCATGACGCTAACGATACGATACATTATAACACGAAGAAGTCTATATGATTTGTTGTTTGACAAAGTAGATGATTGGTTGAATCCGAAACAAGTGACAAAATAAATGGCTTCAATAAAAATAAAACAACATGATATTAAAGATTGTGGTGCTGCTTGTTTGGTATCTATTGGAAATCATTACAAAGTTAATATCCCAATAGCAAGAATCCGTCAGTATGCCAATACCGACAAACGTGGCACAAATGTCCTAGGAATTATCGAAGCTGCTGAAAAACTTGGCTTCACTGCCAAAGGTGTAAAAGGAGGCATAGATGCTATTGATAAAATTCCGCTCCCTGCTATTGCTCACGTGGTGATTAAAGAACAATTGCATCATTACATAGTGATTTACTCCGTTGGCAAAGGTAAAATTGAAGCAATGGATCCTGCTTTTGGAAAAATGGAAACCTATACCTTTGAAGAATTTCAGAAAATATGGTCTGGCGTTTTGGTACTATTTGCTCCAAATGATGATTTCACAACGTATAACGAAAAAGTTTCTCCCGTAAAACGTTTTTTGCATTTGGTACAACCTCATAAAACTATCTTGATTCAAGCTTTAGTCGGGGCGATAGTGTTTACCGTACTTGGACTGGCTATGTCTATTTATATACAAAAAATAACCGATTATGTTTTGGTGGAAGGCAATAGAAACTTACTGAATTTATTGAGCGTTTCTATGATTATTATCATTCTACTTCAAGGATATATAGGCTCAAAAAAGAGTGTTTTTGTCATGAAAACAGGGCAGTTGATAGATGCAAAATTGATTTTAGGATATTACAAACATTTACTTCATTTGCCTCAGCGTTTTTTTGACACCATGCAAATAGGAGAAATTACATCCCGAATAAGTGATGCTGTCAAAATACGTTCGTTTATAAACGAAGTGGCTATCGATATGATTGTCAATATATTTATCGTTATATTTTCTTTCACTTTGATGTTTACCTATTATTGGAAATTGGCTTTAGTGATTTTGCTCGTAATCCCGTTTTACGCCTTAATTTATTTTATTTTGAATAAATTCAATAAAAAAGTAGAACGAACCATTATGGAAAATGCAGCCGAATTGCAAACGCAATTGGTCGAAAGTGTTACGCATATTCGTACAGTAAAAGAATTTGGAATTGAAGAGTTTTCGAATTTAAAAACCGAAAATAAATTTGTGAAATTATTGTTTACCACTTATAAATCGGGTTTGAACGGCATTTTTGCTGGAACTTCTACACAGTTTTTAGCTTCTCTTTTTACGGTGGTTTTAATGTGGATTGGTTCAGGATATGTGATTGACAGAGCTATAACACCAGGAGAATTATTTTCATTTTACGCTTTGATAGGTTATTTTACTTCGCCAGTTGCATCCTTAATTGGAATGAATAAAACGGCACAAAATGCCTTGATTGCTGCCGATCGGCTTTTTGAAATCATGGATTTAGAAAGAGAAGAAACCGAAAATAAAATAGAACTACAAAGAGAGGATGTTGGCGACATTAAATTCGAAAATGTAAGTTTTCGTTACGGCTCACGAACGGAAGTGTTTAAGAACTTTAATGCCGTTTTCAAAAAGAACGAAACTACCGCCATTGTTGGCGAAAGTGGTAGCGGAAAAACCACTTTGATTTCGCTGTTGCAAAATTTATACCCAATAAAAGAGGGAAAGATATACATTGGCGATTATGACACACAGTTTATCCACTATCAAAGTCTTCGTACTTGCATAGGTGTGATTCCGCAACAACTCAATTTATTCTCTGGAAATATTATCGGAAATATTGCTCTAGGCGATTCATTTCCAAATATGCAACGCATCTTAGACTTATCCAAACAATTGGGAATTACGGAATTTGTCGAAAAACTACCAAATGGCTTTGACACTCAAATTGGCGAGAACGGAGCCATGCTTTCTGGTGGACAAAAACAGCGTATTGCCATTGCCAGAGCATTATACAAAAACCCCGAAGTTTTATTGATGGATGAAGCCACCTCTTCTTTAGACATCAATTCTGAACGAATTGTAAAAGAAGTAATAGACAATTTTAAAGCTCAAGGCAAAACAGTTATCGTCATTGCTCACAGATTGAGTACTATTGCTAATGCAAATACGATTTTGGTTATGGAAAATGGAATGATTGCAGAATCGGGAAATCACACCAATTTATTACACCAAAAAGGAAAGTATTTTGAATTGTGGAACAAACAAAGTTTCGTTTGACTCTATTAAAGACAACAAATTAAGTGTTGCTACTTATGCTAAATCTTTAGATAAAGATCTTATCGTTACAGGTTTCAAAAGAGCTGCTTTAGGATAATTAAACTTATTCCCTTATTAAAAACGCCTGATTTTATGAGGGCACTGAAAAAGTCCTTAAAGAATTAGATTTCATTAAAAGAGTAGAAAAATAAGATTTTCTACTCTTTTTTTCATCCTGAAAATGAAATACTTAAGCAAAACTCGAATTTTCCTTAATTGCCTTAAAATGTCTAATTACTAAAAAGAGATACTTTTTCAGTGGCCTCGATTTTATCAGGCGTTTTTTTTTGCGAATAATCAAAAATAGTGATTTTAAGTTCAATGATTAGAACTAGTTTTCATTTGCTAATATATTCAATTTTGAATTTAAAAAATACCTACTTATAGGTATTGTAGACACAGAAATTTGTAACGTATTTTGACAAAAATAAATATAACAAAATAAATTTAAATCTTAAGACTATGAAAAAAATAAATTTTTTAATTACATCTTTAGTTGTAATTGGCTTAACAACCATTTTTTATGCTTGTGAAGAAGAGTCGTCAATTGATTCTCCAGTAGATAACACAATTTGCACAACAACTAGTTCAGGTTGTGGTGGATCTTTTGAAACTTGCGCAAATTCTACTTCAGTTTGGTATACATACAACGGAAAAAAGTACACTTGCTCATCTACTAGTAATTGCAACTCGGCTGCAACGGCATTAGTTAATGATATGTGTTCAAAAAGTGCGGTATCGAAAACAGATTTCGATAAAAAAGTACAAGATGTATTAAATACTTTTCCTACCAATAATAAGTAAGCTAGTCAAAAAAATACTTTACAATATTTTTTACTTGAAAGCAGTTTTATATTGTTCAAAATATGAAAATAAAGTATCCAATCATTTAAGGGCATCTCTAAAAACTATGTTTTTTTTATAATTTTACTTATTTTAAATTATTGTAAATAAGACATTTACATTTTTGTAAATTCAAAAAAAGTGATTTTTTAGAGGTGCCCTTATGTAAAAAGATTTGCAGCAAACCCACACGATAGTAAAATCTTGGAAGAATCATTAGCCCAAAGTGAGCGAGTGAGAAAATATGTTGGAGGAATAAGACTAAGAATAGTTGGCACAGACAGGGGCT
Organism: Flavobacterium gawalongense; assembly: GCF_007097265.1. Lineage (GTDB taxonomy): Bacteria > Bacteroidota > Bacteroidia > Flavobacteriales > Flavobacteriaceae > Flavobacterium > Flavobacterium gawalongense. The sequence continues at coordinate 164,587 of NZ_VJZP01000003.1, forward strand.
TTAGAGGTAAATCATAAGTTGATGGAACACAAATACTGATTCCAAAAAACAGAAAAGAAAGTTCGAGTTACAAACAAGAAGCTGTCAAGAAAAGATTTAGAGCAAGAGCGGCAATTGAACCCACGAAATCACATTTAAAAAGAAACCACGCTTTAGGATTAAACTTCCTCAAAGGCGATGCAGGTGAAGACCTAATAAAAAACACTTTTGTATTGATAAACGAATTTAATACACAAACAAGGAAGAGGTGGCAAAAAAGCAGGTGGCTGGTTAAGTGCTGTTGGTACAGTGGCAAGTTATGTTCCAGGCGCATCAACACAATCAACTATTTCTAATGTAGCCGCAATAGGTGTTACTGTGGCCGGTAAAGGGTATATTGTTAAAACAAAGGCACACTCATATCGATTGGATTGGAATGAAGAAGTCGCAGCAAAATTCTATAACGACTTTTGGGCAACAGATAAAAGTATAACTCCTGCAAAGAAAAAAGCATTTGATGAAACTGATATTTTCAAGTTGGTTCATATAGGCACAGACGATTCGTGGGCAGATGTACAATCTTCCATTTTTACTAATAAAACAGATGTGAATTATCATGTGGCTACTATTGCATCTTAAAAATATTAACAATATTTACAGCATTAAAAAAAAATTAAACATAAACAACTAAACACCAACACTTAACCCTTGAAATTAAAACAAATATGAAAAAAATTTACTTATTGTATGCCTTTTTGATGATACTATCAGTACAAGCACAAGAGACCAAAGAGCAATCGGTAAAATACCGTAGAAGTTCTCTATACACAGTCATGGTAGATGCACCAAATTTACCATATGCCGATTCTATAAAAAAATTCTTCATTAACAGTCCTATTCCTGAAAAATTTAACGATCATAATTTAGGAAATCGCGTTTTTACAAGTTTTGCTTCACCAACAGAAGCAAATCCAGTAACAGCCAACGAAATTCTATTAAACAGTATTGCAAAAGAAGCGATTGCCAAATGGTTCAATCGTTCTGAAAAAGGAGGATTCAATATGGATCTAATAAAATCCAGAGGGAGCTATGATGCCTCTGTGTTAGACATAGCTACTGCAAAAGCAAGTAAAAGAGGTCTTGATATGTTAGCTGATGCAGGTGAAGAATTAATCAAAAATACATTCGTATTGGTTAATGAATTTAAATATACTTCAAAAGAAGAAGTGGCTAAAAAAGCAAGTGGCTGGTTAAAAGTAGTTGGATCAGTTGCAAGTTATGTGCCTGGAGGATCAACAGTGTCAACCATTTCGAATGCAGCCGCAGTAGGAGCAACCGTTGCCGGCAAAGGCTATATTGTAAGAACAAATGCACATTTATACCGTTTGGATTGGAATGAAGAAGCAGCAACAAAATTCTACAATGAATATTGGGCCGATGACAACACAATCACAGAAGAAAAGAAACAAGCTTTTGACGAGTCAAAAATTTTCAAATTAGTTTACGTAGGTTCCGACAATTCTTGGGCCGATGTACAATCATCTATTTTCACAAAGAAAAGAGAAGAGCAATTGGTACAAAGAGCTACAATAAAAGCGGTCGATGCTGTTATTATAGAACTTCAAAAAAACCATGAGGAGTTCAAAACAAAAACCCCTCTTTTTACAGGCGAACCAATCACGGCAAAAATTGGAACAAAAGAAGGTGTAAGCAACAAATCTAAATTTGAAGTTTTAGAACAACAAATTGATGAAAATGGTAAAACTAGCTACGCAGTAGTTGGATCTGTAAAAGTTGATGAAGATTTTCCTATTTGGGATAATCGTTTCGGAGCAGAAGACGAAAACCCGGATAGTAAAATAGACAGAACTTATTTCAAAAAAGTAAGTGGGAAAGACTTCCATCCAGGAATGTTAATCGTTCAGAAAAAAGGAAAATAAGAACCTCAAATTAAATGAAAAATGAAAAAACAAATAATTACAGTATTATTAATGCTTATTGCATCAGCATCAACTTTTGCTCAGTCCGGGAAACAAAAAAAAGCAGACAAAGCAACCGAAGCATGGAGATATGAGATAGAATGTGCAGGTGTAGGAACTGATGGAACTTACCTAATAAAAGTTTGGTCCTATTCTAAAAAACCAAGCATAGCAATTACACAAGCAAAAAAGAATGCCGTTCATGGTGTAATCTTCAAAGGATTTGGTGGTGATGGCAGAGGTTGTTCATCCCAAAAACCTATGGCTACAAACCCTAACGTTGAAATGGAAAAAATGGATTTCTTTGAACCCTTTTTTGAAGAAGGTGGAAAATACATGAAATTCGTGTCTGAATCAACGGACGGAATGGTTGATGCTTCAGACAGAATGAAAGTAGGTAAAGAATATAAAATAGGAGTAATTGTATCCGTATCTAAAGATGCGTTAAGACATGATTTAGAAGCTGCTGGAATAATTAGAGGACTTTCATCTGGTTTTTAACCCTAAAAAATAAAAATTATGAAACTTAAATTAACTTTAATCATCTGCCTTTTCACTCTAACGTTTATATATTCCCAGAAAAAAATATCTGGAAACTATATCTACAAGACCGAGTGCATGGGCATTGAACATGATGGATCTTTGACCCTAAAAGCATGGGGCAACGGGAGAAATAGGGCTGACGCAGTGGAACAAGCTAAAAAAAATGCAGTAAGAGATGTGATATTTCAAAGTATTCTGGAAGGAAAGCAAGATTGCTTAAAAAAACCGCTAATCACTGAAGTAAATGCTGAAGAAAAGTATGAAGATTATTTTAACAAATTTTTTACAGACGGTGGCCAATACCTAAACTTCATTACATTAAAAGCCGAAAGGATTGGCGAAAAAATTAGCCGCGACAGAAAAAAGGCCAGAGAAAGTGTCACCAATGGCTTAGTGCTAAGCGTATTACGCTCTGAATTAAAAAGCAAATTAATTGCTGACGGGATTATCAAATAATAAAGTAATTATATACAATGAGAAAAATAACAACAAAAATATTCGCTATACTGTTTATACTTACGGCAAGTTTATCATATGCTCAAGCAAAAAAACCAACAATCATGGTTGTGCCAAGTGACGTCTGGTGTAATAAAAATGGCTATATGTTGGAATTCGACAATCAAGGCTCCATAGTAAAAATACCAGATTACAAAAGAGCTTTTCAAGAAAACGCTGATTTATTAACTGTAATAAGTAAAATCAATGGTTTAATGGCCGAAAGAGGCTTTCCATTAAAAAACATGGAATCTGCCATAAAAACATTGGAATCTGAAAGTGCTGAAAATGCAATGTTAACTTCAAAATCTGGCGCTGGAGTTGTTGAAAGTCCTGTAGACAAATTGAAAAAAGTCGCTAAAGCCGATATCATCATGCAATTAACTTGGACACTAAACACTACTGGTCCAAAAAAATCTGTAAATTTCACTTTACAAGGGTTAGATTCATACACTGATAAAGAGATTGCGACAGCAACAGGTACTGGAGCCTCATCTTTCTCGGTAGAGTTACCGGTACTATTAGAAGAATCTGTATTAGCACACATTGATAATTTCAACGTATCACTTCAAAAACATTTTGATGATATGTTTGAAAACGGAAGAGAAATTATCATTAGAGTGAAAAAATTCGATTCTTGGACCGGTGATTTAGAAAAAGAATACGATGGAAAAGAATTAAGTTCAGTTATTGAGGATTGGATGGCAGCAAATTCAGTAAAAGGACGTTTTAACACTAGTGATGCTACAGAAAACATGATTCTTTTCGAACAAGTAAGAATTCCTCTTTATGATACAACCGGAAAAGCGATTGATGCTAGAGGTTTTGCCAAAAGCCTACAAGAATTTTTAAAGAAAGCCCCTTACACAATTCCTAACAAATTAACGATGAAAGGTTTAGGACAGGCAGTAATAGTTTTAGGCGAAAAATAATCTAAATAATAAAACATGAAAAAATCAATTAATAAATTCATATATAGTTTTGCAGCAATAGTAAGTTTTACAGCTACTTCTGTAGCTCAAAATGTAGCAAAATCTGATGAGTTAGGAAAAATTGCACTTACAGCATACATTCCATCACAAGAAAGTATGTCCGAACATACAACAAATATGCTAACTAATAAATTGAATCAAATTATTAGCACAAATGGCATCGCTAATTCTAATTATAATTCTAGATTTATCATCACAGCTAATGCAAATGTTATGACTAAAGATCTAACGGCAACTGCTCCCCCTATGACAGCATTGACATTAGATGTAACATTATACATAGGAGATGGAATTGATGGTAAAAAATTCGCCAGCAAATCGTTAACGTTAAAAGGTGTTGGCACTAATGAAACAAAAGCATATATCGATGCGATGAAATCTATTAATCAAAACGATGCCGGAATTCAATCATTTGTAACCAATGCAAAAAACAAAATTATAGATTATTATAATGCTAATTGTAATAAGTTAATCAAAGAAGTACAAGTTCTTGACAAACAAAACTTGTACGAAGAAGCTATTTTCAAACTTACTTCCGTTCCAGTTGAATGTACTGATTGTTACAACAAAACAATGGCTGTAATCCCTGCTATTTACAAGAAGAAAATCAACAGAGATTGTTCTGTAAAATTAGCCGAAGCAAATCATCTATGGAATACAAACCAAGATTATGACACAGCCGTTTCAGTTGGCGAAATCTTAAACTCAATTGACCCTAGTGCTGCTTGTTTTAATGAAGTAAAAGCACTTTCTAACAGAGTTGGAAAAAGGATTCTTGAAATTGATAAAAGAGAATGGAATCTAAACTATGAAAAAGAAGTTGGTTTGCAAAAAGATCTGATCAAAGCATATCGCGATGTAGGTGTTGCCTATGGTAACGGTCAGCCAAAAAATGTTACTTACAACGTTATTGGTTGGTGGTAAAACATCAACTAAAAAATAATCAATACAAACCCCAATCTTAGTATTGGGGTTTTCTTTTCGACAAAAACCTTAACTTTGAAAAAACTAATTGTTTTTTATGTTTAGATCCAAAAAAGATATTGTGTTCATAATCCTAGCAGGAATTTTCATAACCAATGCTGTTGTAGCTGAATTAATAGGAGGGAAACTTATTTACGTAGGTCCTTATTTGATGAGTATCGGCATATTGCCATGGCCAATAGTATTTGTAACAACGGATTTAATCAACGAATATTTTGGAGAAAAAGGGGTTAAAAAATTGTCATTGATAACCGCAAGTTTAATTGCTTATTGTTTTATATTACTTTTCTTTGCTTTAAAAATACCCGCTGTAAAAGGAACAAATTTGGTAACCGATGCGCAATTCAATGGTGTATTTGGACAAAGCATGTGGATAATTGTTGGCAGCATTACAGCTTTTTTAGTTTCACAATTAATTGACGTAAGTATTTTTCACTTTTTTAAAAACAAAACCGGCAATAAAATGATTTGGTTACGAAGCACTGGATCAACTGTTATTTCGCAATTATTTGATAGTTTTATTGTATTAGGGATTGCCTTCTGGATGACCGGAAAAATGACTGCCGAAGTTTATATTGCTTCTGCATTTACTGGATATTTTGTAAAGTTGATTATTGCTATTTTACTAACGCCGTTAATTTATTTAGGGCATTCATTAATTGAAAAATACATTCATAATAAATAATCATGAAAAAAAAAAAACGATGTGCTTGGTGCGAAAAAGATGATTTATATCGAAAATACCATGACGAAGAATGGGGAGTTCCCGTGTATGAAGATCAAAAATTGTTTGAATTTCTGGTTTTAGAAACTTTTCAGGCGGGTTTAAGCTGGTACACTATCCTAAAGAAAAGAGAAAACTTCAAATTAGCTTTTGATAATTTCGATTATAAAAAAGTAGCATCCTATTCTGAAGATAAAATTCAGGAATTGCTACAAGATGCAGGAATTATTCGGAATCAGTTAAAAATTCGCGCCGCTGTTTCAAATGCGGTTGCGTTTATGAAAGTGCAAGATGAATTTGGCAGTTTCAGCAAATACATTTGGCAATTCACCGGAGGAAAACCAATTCAAAACAACCGACAGTCCCTAAAAGAAGTCCCTGCCACTACTCTCCTTTCTGACGCTATCAGTAAAGATTTGAAAAAACACGGGTTTAAATTTGTGGGATCTACTGTAGTTTATGCCCATATGCAAGCAACAGGAATGGTCGACGATCATCTGGAAGATTGCTGGAAGAGGAATTAGTATTCAGTTTGCAGTCGCAGTGTTCAGTTTTCAAGAATACCGCAAGTGACAACTGCAAACTGTGACTGAAAAATTTCAAACATTTAACATACAACCTATTAAATAATAAATTACATTTGCTTCACACTTTAGGGGTGTCTACAAAACGTAGGCTGAGATTTTACCCTCTGAACCTGACGCAGTTCATACTGCCGTAGGGAAAAGTAAGATGACTTCCGTGCATATTTATTATGTCCTTGTAGCCATTCCTAAAGTATAACTGTATACTAAATTCAAAAGGAATGGAGCTTAAAATCAACAATCAAACGAAACAATTTGCAACTGACAGTCTAACTGTTCAGGCACTTCTTGACTTGGAAATTCCCATCAAACAAAATGGAATTGCCGTAGCCATTAACAATTCCGTTATTCCAAAATCCAACTGGAATTCCCATCCTATAAAAGAAACCGACGACATTCTCATCATCTCTGCAACTCAAGGAGGTTGATTAGTTTGCAGTGTTCAGTCTCAGTGTTCAGTTCCGATAGCTATCTGAAGTAGATTTTAGATTATAAAAAACAACTAATAACTATATCCATCTTGTCTCCCTCTCCTTCGGAGAGGGTCGGGGAGAGGAAAAAATTCAAACAAATGAATAACGAAGAAAAAATCTCAAGAACCCCGTTTCCAAACTCTACAAAAATTTACGTAGACGGAGCCATTCACCCGATAAAAGTAGCGATGCGTGAAATTGCATTGGCAGATACTAAATTATCCAACGGAAGAATAGAAAAAAATCCACCTGTAACTGTTTATGATACTTCAGGTCCATTCACCGACCCAAATATCGAAATTGACATTCGAAAAGGATTACCCCGCATTCGCGAACAATGGATTTTAGACCGTAATGACGTTGAAGAACTGACTGAAATCTCTTCTGAATACGGAAAAAAACGTCTGAATGACGAAAAACTAAACGAGTTGCGTTTTGAATATTTGCACAAACCCATGCGTGCCAAAAAAGGAGCTAATGTATCTCAATTGTATTATGCAAAACAAGGAATCATAACGCCCGAAATGGAATACATTGCCATTCGTGAAAACCAACGCTTGGAGTTAATAAACGAACAAACCAAGGCGATGCAATGCCAACATGGCGGAAACAGTTTTGGAGCCAATACACCAAAATCTAAAATTACTCCTGAGTTTGTCCGTAGTGAAGTAGCCAGAGGTCGTGCCATTATTCCAAACAACATCAACCATCCAGAAAGCGAACCGATGATTGTGGGACGTAACTTCTTGGTAAAAATTAATGCTAACATAGGGAACAGCGCCGTAACTTCAACTATAGAAGAAGAAGTAGAAAAAGCAGTTTGGGCTTGCCGTTGGGGAGCTGATACGATTATGGATTTATCAACAGGTAAAAACATTCACGAAACCAGAGAATGGATTATCCGAAATTCTCCAGTACCAATTGGAACCGTGCCTATTTACCAAGCTTTGGAAAAAGTAAATGGCGTTGCCGAAGATTTAACTTGGGAAGTATTTCGCGATACCTTAATAGAACAAGCGGAACAAGGGGTTTCTTATTTTACAATCCATGCCGGCGTTTTATTGCGTTACATCCATTTAACTGCCAATCGCGTTACCGGAATCGTTTCCCGTGGTGGTTCTATCATGGCAAAATGGTGTTTGTTTCACCACAAAGAAAACTTCCTTTACACCCATTTCGAGGAGATTTGCGAAATCATGAAACAGTATGACGTAGCTTTCTCATTAGGAGATGGTTTACGCCCAGGTTCTATTGCCGATGCGAATGACGCCGCTCAGTTTGCCGAATTGGAAACACTTGGCGAACTCACAAAAATAGCTTGGAAACACGACGTTCAAGTATTTATTGAAGGTCCTGGTCACGTTCCAATGCACATGATTAAAGAAAACATGGACAAACAATTAGAACATTGTGATGAAGCTCCTTTTTATACTTTAGGACCATTAACAACAGATATTGCCCCGGGTTATGACCACATCACTTCCGCTATTGGCGCTGCGATGATTGGCTGGTACGGATGCGCGATGTTATGCTACGTGACACCAAAAGAACACCTTGGCTTACCCAACAAAAAAGACGTTAAAGACGGTGTTATCACTTATAAGATTTCGGCTCATGCCGCTGACTTGGCCAAAGGTCATCCTGGATCACAATACCGTGACAATGCCTTGAGCAAAGCACGCTTTGAATTCCGTTGGGAAGACCAATTCAACTTGTCTTTAGATCCAGATACAGCTCGTGAATTTCACGATGAAACATTACCGGCTGATGGTGCAAAAGTGGCTCATTTTTGTTCCATGTGTGGACCAAAATTTTGTTCTATGAAGATCTCACAAGAAATTCGTGATGTTGCCGAAGCCGAAAAAGGTATGAAAGAGAAATCACAAGAATTTGTAGAAAGCGGGAAAGAGATTTATAGCTAAAAAGAGAGAAGAGTAAAAATTATGATACTAATCTCAAATCCAATTGCAATAACAAACGAAATCAACACTATCCATGCTCTTTTTGAGAACGGGATGGAGTTATTTCATATTCGAAAATCTGAATTTACTGAATTCGAAATGGAAGTTTTTGTTTCTGCAATTGGACTAGAGTTTAGAAACCAACTTTCATTACACAGTCATCATCATTTAGCAAAAGAATTCGGAATACATCGCATTCATTTTACAGAAAAAATGAGAACTGAAACATCAGAAGAAAGCCTGAAAAAATGGAAAGAAAAAGGATTTAAACTCTCTACTTCCATTCACTGTATGGCTGATTTTGAAAAACTATCCGATGCATTTGATTATGCCTTTTTTGGGCCGGTTTTCGAAAGTATTTCTAAACCAAATTACGCTTCGAATCTTGATTTTAGAATGGAATTGAAACAAAGGAAGAACAACAAAACTGCATTGGTTGCATTAGGAGGAATTACATCCGAGAGAATCAAAGCTGCATTGGAATATGGCTTTGATGATGTGGCGCTTTTAGGTACCATTTGGAACAGCAGTAACACTATAGAAAATTATAAACTATGTCAGCAAATCGTCCATTTGTATTAACCATCGCCGGTTTCGATCCCACAGGAGGTGCGGGAGTTTTGGCAGATGCAAAAACATTCGAACAGCATCGTGTGTCTGGTTTTGCCATTAATACTGGCAACACCATTCAAACGGAAAATGTATTCTACGAAATGCAATGGACAGACTTGACTTTTGTTTTGAAATCATTGGACAAATTGTTTCAAAACTATACCATCAAGGCAGTAAAAATTGGAATTGTTCCTTCATTGGATTATTTAAAAGAAATTGTTTTTACTGTAAAAAGACTTTCACCAAAAACAAAAATTGTTTGGGATACGGTTTTGAAATCCACTACCGAATTCAATTTTATGAACATCGAAAATCAAGCTATTTTGATTGAAATATTGGAAGAAATTGATTTGATAACACCCAATTACAATGAGATTTTACAATTCTCTTCAGTAGAAAAAAACCCAGATGTAATTGCTCAAGAATTATCAAAACATTGTTCTATTTTACTAAAAGGAGGTCATAATCCAGACAAAATAGGTGTTGATTATTTATATCTGGGAAATAAGATTTTCAAGCTTACACCAAATAACACTTTGGTTTTCGAAAAGCATGGCTCCGGTTGCGTATTATCATCAGCCATTGCGGCAAATATAGCTTTGGAACAGGACCTGAAAACAGCTTGCAGTAATGCCAAAAAATATATAGAAACCTACTTACAATCTAACCAAACTAAATTAGGATATCATCATGTATAACAAGTTACAGTACATTTCACAGGGAAATACAGTCGAAGAACAATTATACAACATTCACAAAGCACTGGACAATGGTTGCGATTGGATCCAATTGCGATTCAAAAACCAAAATGCGTTTGAAGTTTTCACTTTGGCGGAAGCCGTAAAAATGTTATGCAAAGAATATTTAGCCACTTTTATCATCAATGACAACGTCTATTTAGCACAACAATTGGATGCTGATGGAGTCCATTTAGGTTTGAGTGACATGAACATTGAAGAAGCAAGACCCATTTTAGGAAAAACAAAAATCATTGGAGGCACTGCAAATACTTTTGATGATGTACTTCAAAGAACAGAAGAAAATTGTGATTATATTGGTTTGGGTCCATTCCAATTTACAGCTACCAAACAAAATTTAAGTCCGATTTTGGGACTTGAAGGGTATCTTTCGATTATCGAACAAATGAAAATAAAAAACATCAAAGTTCCCATTTATGCCATTGGTGGCATCACACTGGAAAATGTCGAAAGCCTTATGGAAACCGGAATTCACGGTATAGCCGTTTCTGGTTTGATTACACAAAGCGAAAATCCATCTCAACTTATCACTCAACTTAACGACAAATTATATGTTACCATTTAAAATAGGAGATAAAACCTTTGCCTCTCGCTTGTTTTTAGGCACAGGAAAATTCGGTTCCAATCAACAAATGGAAGAAGCCATTTTAGCATCTGGGAGCGAGTTAGTAACCGTAGCGCTAAAACGTGTCGATTTGGAAACCGAAACGGATGCCATTTTATCACATCTTAAACATCCGCAAATTAATTTATTACCCAATACTTCTGGCGCAAGAAATGCCAAAGAAGCCATTTTTGCAGCACAATTGGCTCGGGAAGCATTAGAAACCAATTGGCTCAAACTCGAAATTCATCCTGATCCAAAATATTTAATGCCTGATGCAATAGAAACGCTGAAAGCAACGGAAGCATTAGCCAAATTAGGATTTATCGTTTTGCCTTACATCCATGCAGATCCGGTTTTATGTAAACGTTTGGAAGATGCGGGAACTTCAGCAGTAATGCCTTTGGGCTCGCCCATTGGCAGCAACAAAGGATTAAAAACTATCGATTTTTTAGAAATCATTATCGAACAAAGTAGAGTTCCTGTAATTATCGATGCAGGAATTGGCGCTCCATCTGATGCTGCAAAAGCGATGGAACTCGGCGCAGATGCGGTTTTAGTAAACACTGCCATTGCGGTTGCGGGAAATCCAAAATTGATGGCAGAGGCTTTTAGAGAAGCTGTCATTGCAGGAAGAAAAGCATTTGAAGCACAATTGGCTCAAAAAGTAAATCGAGCAGTGGCTTCGAGTCCTTTGACAGCGTTTTTGTATGAGTAATCCTCTCCCCAACCCTCTCCAAAGGAGAGGGAGCCGAAACCGAATAATAAAAATGACGATTACTAAACAACCAACTTAAACGATGAAAACATTTAAATCGGTTTTTGACAACTACGATTGGGACACTATTAAATCCAAAATATACAGCACCACTGCGCTGGAAGTCGAACAGGCTTTGGCCAAAAGCAAACGCAATCTCGATGATTTTTTGGCACTAATTTCACCTGCTGCCCAACCCTATTTAGAGCAAATGGCGCAACAGGCCCATGAATTAACCAAAAAAAGATTTGGCAAAACGATTCAAATGTATGCTCCTTTGTATTTAAGCAACGAATGCCAAAACATTTGCACCTATTGCGGTTTTAGTTTGGATAACAAAATCAAACGAAAAACACTTACCGAAAGTGAAATTACATTGGAAATTGAGGTCTTAAAAAAAGCGGGGTTTGATCATGTTTTGTTGGTGACCGGCGAAGCAAATCATACCGTAAACATTCATTATTTTCTGAAGACAATTGCTCAAATAAAAAATGACTTTTCCACCATTTCAGCTGAAGTGCAACCACTTTCAACGGAAGAATACGAACAATTGCATAACGCTGGAATCTATTCCATTTTAGTATATCAGGAAACCTATCATCGTGATGTTTATAAACAATACCATACCAAAGGAAAAAAATCGAATTTCGACTTTCGTTTAGAAACACCGGACCGAGTAGGAACTGCAGGTATTCATAAAATTGGATTGGGTGTTTTATTAGGATTGGAAGATTGGCGTACGGACAGTTTTTTCAATGCCTTACATTTAGATTATTTACAAAAAACCTATTGGCAAACTAAATATGCAGTTTCTTTCCCTAGGTTACGACCGGCAGAAGGAGTTATTGAGCCCAACTTTATCATGGATGATACCGATTTGACGCAACTCATTTGTGCCTACCGTTTGTGGAATGAGGATTTAGAAATCTCCATGTCAACCCGTGAAAATGAAAAATTCCGTGATAATATTATTCCAATTGGTATTACCAGTATGAGTGCCGGTTCTAAAACCAATCCTGGCGGTTATGTCGTTGATCCACAATCATTGGAGCAATTTGAAATCAGTGACGAACGATCGGCTTCGGAGATTGCGAAAGTCATTTCCAGTAGAGGATACGAACCCGTTTGGAAGGATTGGGATAGAAGTTATACAAATATAGATTAACATTTTAGATTGCAGAATATGAGTATTATTCAAGATTTTTTACGGTATAACCGACAAATGATGTTACCGGAAATAGGTGATTCAGGACAAGAAAAACTCAAGAAAGCTACCGTTTTAGTGATTGGTGCTGGAGGATTGGGTTGTCCCATTTTGCAATATATAGCAACGGCTGGAATTGGAACTATTGGAATTGTAGATTTTGATAAAATAGAATTACACAACCTTCACCGCCAAATTTTATATACGGAGAAACATGTTGGTAAATCAAAAGCAATTACGGCAAAATCGGTTTTGGAAACTTTAAATCCACTGATTGATATTATCGCTTTTGAAGAAAAATTAACTATTGAAAATGCCGCACAAATCATCATGAATTTTGATGTAATTGTTGACGGTTGCGATAATTTTGCTACCCGCTATTTAGTAAATGATACTTGTGTGGCCTTAGGAAAATCATTGATTTACGGCAGCATTTTGAAATTTGAAGGACAAATGGCAGTTTTCAATAACAATGGAAATAAAAATCTTCGTGACTTGTTCCCAGAACCGCCGAATCCAAAAGATGTTCCCAATTGTAATTTGAATGGCGTATTGGGTACGCTTCCCGGAATTATCGGCACGATGATGGCACATGAAACTTTGAAACTAATTATGGATTTACCTACTTTAGAAAATGAATTGGTACTATTTAATAGCTTAGATTGGAGTTTTAACAAACTTAGATTTTAAAAACTTAAAACATCCCCAACATTAACAACACCTTTTTCGACACACACTAAATTGGTTCCAAAAAGAACATTCTTATCCACTTTTCGGTAAGTACTTAATGTCTTTAACGGTTCTTTTAGCACAATACTTTTCATTGGATCATTATTGACCATTATACATCTGGCACAAGGTTTTACATTTTTGAACGTAACATCCCCTAATTTGATAATCCCAAAGTGATCCTCTTCATGGGCACGCTTGCTGCTAATAACAATATTGGGTCTAAATCTTGCAACGGTAATCTTTTCTTCTAATTTTTCATTTAAGTGGTCTAAACTTTCGCTACCTACTAATAAATACGGATAACCATCGGCTAAGCTAACATTTAAAGTGACATTCAATGCCTTGCTCTTATGTTTTCTATCTCCAATTTCAATAATTTTTACCAATTTACAGGCAAAACCGAGGCATTCACTAAACCAATCTGAAGTAGTTTTATTAACCTCGAAAACTTCGCTTTGATCATCCCAAACAGACACTAAAATTGGATTATTTATGCTTTCATTAATCAAAAAAGTATGTTTTTTATCTTGGTAGGTTATCTCAATTTTGTCTTCTAAAATTTGAGGCTGAAACTGACTTAGAATAGGATGCTTTCTTTGGCTTATAAATTGATTGTTTTCATCAATTAGCATCCATCGTCTGTCATTTTCAAAACCCATTTCTTCAGCCCTGGCACTTTGACAACTGATTCCTCCTAAACTTTTGATGGGATAGATGTAGATTTCGCTAATAAAAGGAGTATTGTCCATTACATTTTAAAATTTAATTGGCTATAAAAATACTTGTTTTTCAAATTCAAGAATCAAAAAAGATAGCGGAACTTACTTTTTAGAAACATTCAAAATACTCATGAATTCTTCTCTGTCAATTTCCCTGCAGCCCAAACTTTCGAGATGAGGATTATAAACCTGACAATCTAACAATTTATAATTGGCTGCCTTTAATTGGTTTACCAAAGCAATAAAAGCCACTTTTGAAGCATTTGAAACTGTAGAAAACATACTTTCTCCACAGAAAACATGCTCTAAATCGACACCATACAAACCGCCTACCAACTCATCACCTTGCCAAACTTCTACTGATTTGGCAATTCCTAATTCGTGCAATTTACAATAAGCTTCAATCATATCATTGGTAATCCAAGTCCCGTTTTGTCCATCGCGCTTTATGTTTTGACAATTCGAAATTACGGCTCTGAAATTCAGATTAAAGGTAACTTTGAAAATATTTCTATTAAGAATGTTACGCATACTTTTGGAAACAATCAACTCATCCAGAAACAACACCATTCTGGGATTAGGTGACCACCACATTATGGGCTCCCCTTCTTCAAACCATGGAAAAATTCCACTTTTGTAAGCAAGTTGCAAACGCTCTGGCGATAAGTCCCCTCCAACAGCGAGAATCCCATCGGCATTCGCTTCGGAAACAGGCGGAAAAATTAAAGGAGCTGATAAATAATACATTCTTTATTAAAAAATAAACCCGACAGTTATTTGGAATACCTGTCGGGTTTGAATCACTATATCAATAGAAAATCAAATGATTAAAATGGTAAATCGTCTGCTTCTTCTTCGTTTAAATTTGTAGCTGGAGCAAATGCTTCAGCAGCTGGCATTGGAGGCGTTTGTGCATTAGGTGCATCAGCAGCTAATCTTTCCACTCTCCATCCTTGGATAGCATTGAAATATTTAGTCACCCCTTGTGGATCAACCCATTCGCGTCCTCTTAAATTAATAGAAACTTTTACCGCTTCACCCACTTTAAAACTATTCAACAAATCACATTTATCTTGTACAAATTCCACTAAAATATGTTGTGGATATTGTTCCTCTGTTGTTACTACAAGCTCTCTTTTTAAGAAACTACCGCTTCCTACATTTTTAGCATCCCCAAGCATTTTAATTTTTCCTGTAACTTCCATCTTCGTTATTTTTTATTGTTATTTAAGTTATTTTTTTGCTAAAAGCACTTTCCAAGCAGATAAAACATCATTGTCATCCAAATATTTTTTAGCCTCTAAGTGCACTTTTTCCTGATCATCAGAACTTAAAACGCCTTTTACAGCAAAATTCTGTTTTACAAATATACTAACTTCTTCCATTGTAGGCAAGGCTTCAATATTACCTAACATACCTAAATCATTTCCATCAAAAACAGGGCTTTCTTTTATAAAACTTGGAACAGCATCTACTCCAATTCCTAATGTTGATAGTGGTTTTGGCACTTCAAAAAGTCCTTGGTTTGATCTGGAATACCAGTTACCGCCTAATCTTGAAACTAAATCTATTTTATACTGATCAATTGCTCCGTTTTCGTCTAAAACTGCTTCAGCAATATGAATTCTCAACACTTCACAAAGTATTAAATTTCCCGCTCCTCCTTCACTTCCCAAAGGAATAATCTGAGTGACTTTGCATTCAAATTGAACTGGCGATTCTTTCACTCTGAAGGGTTTTACAATATCAGAAGGAATCGGCGTCAAACCCGATTTTATAAACTCATTTACCCCATCTGCATACTCCGTACTTGCTAGAGAAGTTTGTTGCACCATATCATAATTCACCACATTAATTACCACTTCACGAGTTGCTTCGGCATTGATTAAAGTGTGTTTAATCGAATTATCACGAACCCGTCTTGCCGGTGAAAAAATAAGAATTGGAGGATTGGCACTGAACACATTAAAGAAACTGAAAGGCGATAAATTAGGAATTCCATTAGTTCCAATAGTACTTGCAAAAGCTATAGGCCTTGGCCCAACAGAGCTTTGCAAATAGCCTTGCAACTTTACTGTTTCAATACTTTTAGGATCAATACTAATCATGCTTTTCTTCTTTGTACATAAATACGTTTCTTAACTCACAAAAGTAAGTAAATGGTTTAAATTTAAAAAGGACGATCAAAGATTTAAGAACAAATAAATTGAATAGTTTTTACTAAAACAATTCTTTGCATAAAACTAAAATAATAATGCTGATATTTCGTTATATTTATACCTCAAATTTTAATTTATGCAATTTTCAGAAAGAAAAAATACAACCCGTTGGATTATTATTTTTGCTTCTTTTTTAATAATTTCATTAATTCTCTGGAACACCTACACTTTTTTTCAAATCTTCAAAAATGAAGAACGATTAAAAATGAATCTTTGGGCAAAAGCACAAAAGACGCTCATCAATGCAGGTGAGAATACTGATGTAGAACTTCCGCTTCAAATTTTCAGTAATAATACCTCAATTCCCATAATACTTACAGAAAATGACAGCATCATAAATACCGTAAATATTGATGATGCCATTGTGAAAAATAAACCTAAGGCTAATGCATTTTTAGACGATTTAAAAAATGAGAACGAGCCTATTGTAATTGAATATGTGCCGGGAAAATTTCAAAAACTATATTATGGTAATTCGGCATTACTGAACAAACTAAAATATTACCCGATTGCTTTATTGCTCATTATAGTGCTATTTGGTGGCTTAGTATATAATTTCTACAGAAGTACCAAAATGGCCACGCAAAATAAACTTTGGGCAGGAATGGCAAAAGAGACCGCACACCAAATAGGAACACCGCTTTCTTCCTTGATAGGCTGGGTAGAACTCTTGAAATCTGAAAATGTAGATGAGAGCACTACTTTCGAAATTGAAAAAGACATTGAGCGTTTACAAACCATAACAGATCGTTTTTCAAAAATAGGTTCAGAACCAAAATTAGAAAACAAAGATATTGTGAAAGAAACGCTTCAGTCTTATGATTATTTGCAATCTCGATTTTCAAAACAAATTGAATTTTCATTCAAAGCACCAAAGTCACCTATTATGGTTTCTCTGAATCCAACTCTACACAGCTGGACGATAGAAAATCTGGTCAAAAATGCTATCGATGCCATGAAAGGAAGAGGAAAATTAGCTTTAGAAATTGAGCAAGAAGGCAATACTGTTAATATAAACATTATAGATTCTGGAGGCGGAATTCAAAAAAAACAATTCAAAACTATATTTGAACCCGGATTTACGACTAAAAAACGGGGTTGGGGCTTAGGTCTTTCTTTAACCAAAAGAATTGTGGAAGAATATCACAAAGGAACCATAAAAGTACTGAATTCCGAAATAGGAAAAGGAACAACAATGCAAGTCAGTTTTAAAAAAAGCAATTTAGTTTAACGGAACTCCAAACCAAAAAACCTTAGTAAACATCGTTTTTCTGACGTTTTTTGACTTACTCAAATATTCCTGTACAAATAACTCATGTTCTTTTGCTTGCCCCAAAACATCATTGATAGATTTTTTTAACGAAGTTAAATTAGAGGAATTCTCAGTTCCAATCGAACCGATGGTGTAAATAGCGTCTTGGCATTTGGCTAATTTTTCAATTGGTGCTTGAATCATGCTGCTAATTTCATCATCAGATAAAATGGGTTTAAACTTATTATTTCTATAATGAACAAAGTCGTTTAATAAGTCGACAGCCTCATTGTAATTGTTGACTATTGAATTCAATTTTTCAACATTCGAGTTTTGTCGTAAATAAGTCATCTCTTTCTTTTTACCTTCCAGACGTTCTAAAATCATGGCATTTTTAACTCCATTTTTTTCTATCCTTACAGCAGACTCAAATAATTTATCGATTTCTGATAAGGTATTGTATTTGGAAATTTCACTCTCAAAACTGAAATATTTTTTCGATTTATTAATTTGAGTTATACCTGCATAAAACTCATTATTGGTAATTGGATAATTTAGAAACTGCCATAAATAATCAAAAGGAATATGAGAAGAAATCAATTTTGTGGGTTCTGCCTTAAAATAATTCTCATTTAATTTTTTTAAAAATTTCCCATTGTTTACATAACCGGAACCCCAAGT
Source organism: Flavobacterium gawalongense (assembly GCF_007097265.1). Classification (GTDB taxonomy): domain Bacteria; phylum Bacteroidota; class Bacteroidia; order Flavobacteriales; family Flavobacteriaceae; genus Flavobacterium; species Flavobacterium gawalongense. The sequence goes on from NZ_VJZP01000003.1 coordinate 182,839, forward strand.
AGGGTCAAACAAATACCACTTATCATCAATTTTTGCAGCACACCAGGCATGAGCCAAGTTTGCCACTTTCCCATATTGCTTTGTATAGCCTTCTATTATGTATGATTGTATTCCAATTTTATTCGAAATATCATTAAAAACCTCAGCATAATGAATACAAACACCTTTCTTTGTTTTTAAGGTTTTCATTATTTGTTCTTGCGGAGTTTCATTAAAGTTTACAGTAAACATATTAGCAACATCGTAGCTGATATTTGATGCGGTCCAATAAAAAACAGCACGAATTTTATCGGCATCTGTTTTAAAATTAGCATTTATATAATTGGCAATCGCCTCAGTAGAATTAGTAGAACTTGTGGAAATAGTAGACATTTTCTTGTCAATCAAAGCATATCCTGCATTAACCTGACCGAAACTTAAAAGGGTAAAAAAGAAAGAAAGAATTAAATAAATGTTTTTCATCTTACAGGGTAGGCTCAAAAATTAAAAGGGAATGGGTTTTCACCTATTCCCTTTCTAAACGAAAACCGTACCAATTTATTTTATTTGTGCAACTATTATAAATTGGTTTTAATACGTATTGCTAATGCTTCAAATTCTTCTTTAGACATTGAGACTTTATTTTGAAAACGCATTTCATCCATTTCATTCAAAGGAATCAGATGAACGTGTGCATGAGGCACTTCAAGGCCAATAACTGCCATTCCAATTCTTTTACAAGGAATTGTTTTTTCCAATGCTATGGCTATTTTTTTTGAGAACTGCATTAGTCCAATATACAAATCATCATCAATATCAAAAATTTTATCGATTTCTTGTTTCGGAACACAAAGGGTATGTCCTTTTGCATTTGGATTTACATCCAAAAACGCCAAAAAATTATCATCCTCAGCGATTTTATAACACGGGATTTCTCCGTTTATTATTTTTTTAAAAATAGAACTCATGAGTAAGGCTTTTAGATAATAGATTTTAAGATAATCGACATTTAGATGACAGATGTCAATCGTTTACTAAAAAACTGAACACCGTGACTGAACACTGAATACTGACTTTAGTCGCGGGAAATTTCTAGAATTTCGAATTTCAAAACACCATTAGGAACTGTAATCTCAGCAAATTCACCAACAGATTTCCCTAGTAAACCTTTACCAATTGGCGAGGTTACAGAGATTTTTCCTGTTTTCAAATCCGCTTCACTTTCGGCAACCAACGTGTATTTCATTTCCATTCCATTGGTTTGGTTTTTGATTTTCACATTGGACAAAACCAATACTTTAGAAAGATCAAGATGAGTTTCATCGATTAATCGAGCATTAGAATGTACTTCTTCCAGTTTAGCAATTCGCATTTCCAGCATTCCTTGTGCTTCTTTGGCTGCATCATATTCTGCATTTTCAGACAAATCACCTTTATCTCTTGCCTCAGCTATATCTGCAGATGCTTTTGGACGCATTACACTTTTCAAATAATCTAATTCTTCTCTTAACTTCTTTAATCCTTCTGCGGTGTAATAAGATACTGTGCTCATAATTTCGTCATTTATATAAATAGAAAAAATCCCATCAGGACGGGATTTCTTTCCACAAAGATACTATTAATTTTTTTAGCCTATAAATATATGTTAATCATATATAATTCAAAGTTAAATAAATTAAATTTGTTTCGCTAATTCTTTTACTATATTTTAAAATGAAAAAATACATCCTACTTTTCCTTATTATTTCTTTTTTATTTAGTTGTAGCGACAATGGTTTTGACAATAAAAATCCATACCTCCCAAATTATAGTTTTACTCTAGATATCAACATGAATTTACCCGCTTATTCTAATCTTCAGTATCCAAGTAATGCTATTTATTATTCGGGAGTAGGCGCCAAAGGCATATTTGTATTCAATACAGGAAGTGGCTATAATGCATTCGATGCCGCTTGTCCCAATCAGGCCTTAAGTAGCTGCTCTACCATGACTATAAAGGGAATAAATGTAGTTTGTCCCTGTGACAGCAAAGAATATAGTTTATTTACGGGACAAGGAAGTTTACAATATCCCTTAAAACAATACCGTGTCGAAGTGAACGGAAACGTATTGCGGGTATATAATTAAATTAAAAAAAGCCTGAAAATTTTCAACTTCCAGGCTTTAAAAATAGAGAACTCTTATAATCTAAAACTTCAATGTTAACCCTACAAGAAAGTTAATTCCAGCTTGAGGATAATAGCCAGCTCCTTCGATTGTTGTAATTGCCGGTGGATTAGAATAATCATCATCATCATAGGTATAGAAATAACCATTAGACACATACTTATAGTCAAAAATATTATTTACTAAGCCAGACAACAATACTGATTTGAAAATTGCCTTAGGCTTAAATTCATAAGAAACATTTATATCATTTACATAATAGGCTTTTAATTTAGACGCTTCAGAATCTATATTCCCCATATATTGATCTCCAACAATCTTAGACAACAAAGATACCTGAAGATTATTTATTGGCATAAAAGTCACAATATTACCCGCAATAAAATTCGGAGAATAAGCGATGTTTGTATCTCCCAAAGACGATAAAACACCATCTCTTTTAAAGTAAAAATCTTTATTTTTATTTGTACTTATAGTAACATTAGGACGAATAATTAAATTATCTAAAACTGCAATAGTGGCATCAATCTCAAGTCCTAAACGGTAACTATCTCCACTATTTTTTCTAATAGGACTTCCTACATCATCCAATTCCCCTGTTAGAATCAATTGGTCTTTGTACCCCATGTAATAAATATTAGCGTTCCATTTTACTTTTGCAGAAGCGTGACGCAATCCTAACTCAAAATCATCTAGTTTTTCCGGTCTTGGACTTCCGTTTTCATAATCGGTTCTGTTTGGTTCACGATTGGCTCTGGCATACGAGAAATACAACTTGCTTTTAGCATTGATATCAAAATTCAATCCTGCTTTTGGATTGAAAAAATTAAAAGTATCATTTACAAAACCTGTTTCCGGACTATTGGCTTTATAATGTACATTTCTAAGTTGTAGATCTCCGAATAAACTTAATTTCTCTGTTATTTGATAATTGGCTTTCGCAAAAACATTCCCATCAGTTTTTGAAGCAAAATCATCATAATAATGATCTCCCAATTCACTTTGAGAAGCATATCGTGCCCAAATGACTTTCCCAAAATGATCTCCTTCATATTTGTTGTAACCGCCTCCAAAGATAACATCCAGTTTTTCATCTGCATAATTCGCAGAAAATGTAGTTCCGTAAAAATCATTATCCAACCATTTTTGACGAATTAAATCGGTTGTAGTTATTGCACCAACTGGCTGTAATCCATAATCAGCAAAATCAGCATCTTCTTTATAATTTTCATAATACCCTTTTCCTTTGGTGTAATGAAAAGCTAAATTAGTATCCCAATTTTTGGACACTTTTTCATTCCAATGCAATTGATAATGATCTTGTTGGTAATTATCCGTTTCATTGTCATAATATCTAGTATTACCAAACTCATCCGTAAAAATTCCAGCTGAATTAAACGTTCTATCGCTATTTAAAGTAGCTTCATCAATCCCATTCCACGATTGATACGTTTTTTCTTTTCCACCAAAAGCCAGAGCTTTGATTAATGTGGTTTTACCAACATAGGTTCCTTGAAGAAAATAAGATTTCAAATCAGAACTTGCTCTGTCGATGTAACCATCTGATTTCAAAGCAGACAAACGTCCAGCTAATTCAAAATGGTCATTAATTAATCCCGTGCTGAATTTTACAGTATGCTTTCTAGTATTGAAACTCCCAAAAGAATTAGAAATTTCGCCATTGCTTTCTTTAGCATAACTATCCGTCAACATATTCAAACTGGCTCCAAAAGCACCTGCTCCATTGGTTGAAGTCCCTACGCCGCGTTGCAGTTGCAAACTCTCCACCGAAGAGGCAAAATCTGGCATATCCACCCAATAGGTCCCATGGCTTTCCGAATCATTATAAGGAATTCCATTGATAGTGACATTTACTCTTGTTGCATCGCTACCACGAACGCGGATTCCGGTATATCCTACTCCATTTCCAGCATCAGAAGTAGTGACAACTGACGGTAAATAATTCATCAAAATAGGAATATCCTGACCTAAGTTTCTGAACTTGATTTCTTTTTTATCCAAATTACTAAAACTAACCGGTGTTTTTGAAGTAACTCGAACAGCTGAAACCAGGACTTCATCGAGTAGGTTTACTTTGGTGGTGTCTTTGACTTGAGAAAAAGAGATAAAAGATGCAAGAAGAAAGACAAAAGACATATAATATGTCAGATTCTTGAAGTTTGAGACTTTGGAACTTTGAGACTTTGAGACTGAAATAGTATTCATCCGTAAAAAGATTACGAATAAAAGGGGGAATTATTCTTTGTTTAATTAATAAAGCTTGTTTTCCATGACAAATAAAGCAGTGTGTACGCTGTTTTTTTGTCATTTTTCCCTTGACAACATTACTTGTCCAGGTTCTTTGGGTATAATCTCAGCTTTATTCTGAACTTGATTCAGAATCTGAAATAAATTCAGATTTTAAGCACCCCTTTGAGACGGCGTAAAAGTAGTTTTTTTTGTTTAAAGTTTAAAGTTTTAGAAAATAAAAGTAAAACCGAACTAATCTAAATTAGGTTTTTTTCTGTTTTTCTTGACTTCAGACACATTCTTTTTATCTTTTATTCGCTTTCGAATAACTGACTTCGGAATCTTGGTGGGTTTGCGCTCTTTGGGAACAATTAACCCGTTTTTTACTATTTCCAAAAATCGCTTGATTACAATTTCTTTATTTTTAAGTTGACTTCGATCTTCGTCACAGTTCAAAATCAAAACTAAATCTGTTGTTAACCTTGAAGACAATTTAGTTTCCAGCAACAATTTTTCCTCTTCCGTCAAGGCTTGAGAATTTTTCAAATCAAAAGTCAAAACTACCTTAGAGGAAACTTTGTTTACATTTTGTCCGCCAGCACCGCTACTGCGAACGGCTTTGAAACTTAACTCTGATATGATTTTTTCTTTTTCCAATTTTATTGAGGCTGGTGTGCCGATTTTAATAAATCATTTACACTTTTTACCGGATTAAAGGTAATTAAAGGCACTTGAACAAATATGGTAATCCAGTTTGCCATAGCGCCATTCCATAATCCAGGTAATTCGTATGATTTAATAGCTCTTCCAAAAGTAGTTTTCTCCACTATAAAACCACTATTATGATCAACGTATTGAGTTAAATCAAACTTTTCTTTTTTATAATTCTTAATTCCACAAACTAAGTCTACAGGATTAAAATGAGTAGCACTATCGAGGATTTTCTGTTGACTCTCATTCGATAAATCCACTTGAGAACTTTCAACAATTTGCAATGAAACTGCGTCTTTTTCATCTTTTACCCAGAAAGGTCCCCCACCGGGTTCCCCTTCATTTTTTACCATTCCACAAACTCTGATAGGTTTGTTTAAAACAACTCTAAGTCTGTTGATTTTATTTTCTAAATCCAGTTTGTAAAAATCGTCTGAAATTTTAATGTTTAATTTTTCGGCCAAAAAAAGTAAGATCTCATCACTATTTTCTTGTTGGTTTTCTTTAGCATCTATTGCGCGTAAGTACTTAAATAATTGTTGTTGTACTTCTATTAAAATTCCTGCTAATGCTTTTTTATATAAAGCAATTTTTTGAATGTGATTTTGAATTACGTTATCAATGTTTTTTATAAAAACAATATCGGCATCCTGATTATTCAAATTATCTATCAAAGCGCCATGACCTCCCGGTCTAAAAAACAATCGTCCATTTTCATCCCTAAATGGTTTGTTTTCAAAATCCACTGCAAGAGTATCTGTATTCTTATTTTGATATGAATAACTCGTAGTAATGGTTGTCCCAGATTGTTTTTCAATCGAACCTTTTATAGTATCAATTATATTTTCAAATTGATTTTGATGGACTTCTGAAACCGTAAAATGCAAATGGGAATTATTATTTGAACTCGAATAATAAGCACATTCATACAAATGTTCTTCTAAAGCCGTTGCGATATGGGTCTTGTATTTATGAAAAGGAAGTACTCCCTTAGGTTTGCTTGAAAAATCAAAGAAATCTTTAGCTAAAAGTAACTTTATAAAATAATAGTTTTTATAATCTCTATTGAGCGAATCAAAGTCAGGAAATTCTTCTCTCAACTTTTCATCAATTGCCTTAAAAAACGGGAATTTTTCTAAGCCCACTATAAAAATAGATAGTTCTGTATCTTTTTTTCTGTTTATATAAGCATTAATACTTTCATTTTCAACATCAAAGTCTTTCAAAAAAGCAATCAAAAACTTAAACATTCTACTTGCCGCTCCCGATGCAGGAACGAATTTTTCCAATTTTAAATTTGATTTGTTTTCATCAAAAAACGTCGCTTTTTCTTGAAAATCATTTTCAGATAATTTTAAAATGCCGTTAAACAAAGTTGCGGGTCCTACCAGATTACTCTTTGCTATTCCATTTCTAAAAAAACTCAATTGTTGTTTGATGTTTTCTAATGGAATTTCATTTTCATAAATTTGTACAAAATCAACAGAAGAAAAACCCATTTTCTTAGCTTCTGTCAAATCATCAATGATAGAAATGGCTTTGTTTAATCGTAAATTCTTGTCTCCCGAAAGCGTTATAAATGGTTTTTTATTATCAATTAAGGATTGCTTAAAAACCGCAAACATAGATTCTCTTTTTTCAGGGCTATCTCTTAAATCATCTTTTTCCCAAGGAACGTCAATATCAGTCAGAAAAAATAAATCGTATTCGTGTTCAAGAGCCGCTTGGTCCAATAATGGATCACAATAGTTATAATACACTTCCGAAAAAACCTTGGTCACCATTAAATTAGTGTCACAAAAGAGATATTTATTAGCGATTAAAACACTTTTATTTTCCAATTGGGTTTGACCATACGCAATAGGCAGCATGTCATCAACATCACAAATAAGTTGATTTTCATTCCATTTTTCTTGAAGATAATCTCGTGCGAACTCAGGAACCCATTCCGTTTTATAATATTCGGCGAGTTGTTTTGCTAATGTAGTTTTGCCCGTACTTTCGGGGCCAAAAAGAGCAATTTTTATGATTTCTGTAGTTCCATTTTTTGGGAACTGTCTAAGGTTTTCTTCCATTCTAAATAACCGTAAACGGCAACAATTGTAAATACTAGATACTGAAAACTTGTAAAAGTAAAACCTTTTATAAAATACAAGGGAATGGAAATTACATCTCCAATAATCCAAAATATCCAATTTTCAATTTTCCTTTTTGCCATTAACCACATTCCAATAAAGAAAATACCTGTTATAAAGGTATCAACATAAGCATACCAAGTAGTGAATTTACCGAAATAATGATAAACCGAAACCACAAATGCGACCGTAAATATAAAAATAATTATGGCAATTCTTTTTTCATAATTGGAAATTTTTGAAATTGGAAATTCAACGGTGTCGCCTTTTTTCCTTGTCCAATGGTACCATCCATAAATACTCATCACAAAATAATACCCATTAATCATCATATCGCCCCATAAAGTCCATTTCCATAGTAGGTAAACATAAATAAATGTACTTACTAATCCTGTTGGAAAAACTAAAATATTGTCTTTTTTAGCATACCAAACACTGAATAGCCCAAAAATTACTGCTACAATTTCCAAAACAATATCTAATGTTGGGTAATCTTTGTATTGAGAAAAAAAGTATTCTATCATTAAATTTTAGATTGTTGATTTCAGAATTAAAAGAACCTCTCCCCAACCCTCTCCAGAGGAGAGGGAGCCGGGACGTAGAAATAGGAGTTCTTGTTTTATGCATTTTCTTTTTTGATTTTTAAAAAACTTCATTAATCAAAAAAATTAATGTCGTTTTCAAAGGCAGTTCCTATAACTACCAAATCAGCTCCTGCATGATACGCCTTTTGAATCCCTTGCAAATTTACAATTCCGCCTCCAACAACTAATGGAATTTCAATATTTTGAGCAACTTTTTTAATCATTTCGAGAGGAACAGCTTGTTTTGCACCACTTCCCGCTTCAAGATAAATCAATTTATTACCGAGCATTTCACCGGCTTGTGCGGTTTGAATTACATAATCAATATCATTCCGATCCAATGGTTTGGTTTTACTAACGCGTTCAACCGCGGTTTCATTGCCACTTTCGATTAAAATATAACCGGTCGAGATTACTTCTAAATCTGTTTGTTTCAAAATTGGAACCGCATTTACCTGATGTTCGATTAAATAATCTGGGTTTCTTCCTGAGATTAGCGACAGAAATAAAATTGCATCGGCTTCTGTTGAAATTTGGGATGGATTTCCGGGAAAAAGGACGATTGGTAAAGTGCTGTTTTGTTTCAGTTTTACAATTAAATCATCTAGAATATTAGTTGTAACAAGGCTTCCGCCAATGAAAATATGCGTGGCTGGTGATTGATTGATTTTTGAAATTAAAACGGCTAAATTCTCCCAAACTACTTTATCAGGATCGAGAAGAATGGCTAGCAGTTTTTGACTTTCGACTTTCGATTGGATGATTTCGTTATAAATGTTTGTCATTTTTGGCACGCAGACGACGCGGATTATTTAACTGATTACTGTGGCTTGATACTTGTTTGTCATTCCGACGAAGGAGGAATCTCTTAGTGTGGGTTTTCTCCTTCGTCGAAATGACAAGTTTGCGGGGGCATTGTTGAAACAAATAAACACTAATTTTCAAAGGCATAAACCAAAGTGAAATTTTGCTTCGCCTGTTCGCTATCGCTCGGGTCTATTTCTTCAAAATGAACCTTGAAATCTTTTACTAAACTATCAAAGTGAAGTTCAGCAATAGTTTGTTTAACTTCTAAATCGAAAGCATTGACTTTAATATGGTCTTTGAAACTGATTCCTTTTTCGTTTCGAATTTTGAAAATGGCTTCTTTGGCGCCCCAAATCACGGTCAGTTTCCGAATATATTCCTCCTTTTTTTCAGTCCCGAAGCTTCGGGATAAGAATTGAAATTCCGAGTCACAGAATTTATCTGCGATTCGGATGATTTTGTCTCTTTGCAATTCGATATCGATTCCTACGGTTTCGTCACTAATGATAATTGCCGAAAAATTATGGGAATGTGTTATCGAAATGTGTTTCTCTCCATTGAGATGCGGTTTCCCGAATTCGTCATAATACAAATCCAAATCCGTATGACCCGTTTCCTGCAATAATTTGCGAACACTCAGGAAGGCGCGTTGTTGCATTTCGGATTTCATTCCGTCAAGCCGGATGCGATTGGTATCGTTTAAAACCACTTGTCCGAACAATTCCGCATAGGTTTCGGTTACTTTCCAAACAAGGATTTGGGTGGTGGAATTGACATGTATGGTTTTGAAAAGCGGCATCGTGTTATGGTTATGGTTTCGTTTTTTAGCCCCGGTAGCAGCGGCATCCTTTTTATCCTGAACTTGTTTCAGGATAAAAAGATATAGCGAATAACGGGAAATAGCTCCAGAAACTGAAACAAGTCCAGCTTAAAAAAATTATTTAGTTAATGTTCAAAAGATTAGCGGATTAAACAATTCATAAATCTTTTAGAAAATAGTTAAATTATAAAGTTATTCCGTAAATTTGCAAAAAATTTTACACCCGAGTCCGCCGCGGCGGACGAACGGACGAAGTAATTACAAATATACTATAAAATAAAATATGAGTACTACAACTATGCCTTTTGTGGCTTTCAAAGTTAAAGACATTTCTCTAGCGGCTTGGGGAAGAAAAGAAATTGAACTAGCAGAAGCTGAAATGCCAGGTTTAATGGCGCTTCGTGCGGAATACAAAAACGAACAACCACTTGCTGGCGCTCGTATTGCAGGATGTTTGCACATGACAATCCAGACTGCGGTTTTGATTGAAACACTTATTGCTCTTGGTGCTGAGGTGACTTGGAGTTCTTGTAACATTTTCTCTACTCAAGATCAGGCTGCTGCGGCAATTGCTGCTGCAGGAATTCAAGTTTATGCTTGGAAAGGTTTGAACGAAGTTGATTTTGACTGGTGTATTGAGCAAACATTATTCTTTGGTGAAGACAGAAAACCATTGAATATGATTCTTGATGACGGTGGAGATTTGACAAATATGGTTATTGACCGTTTCCCGGAATTGGTTGCTGGAATCAAAGGATTATCAGAAGAGACTACCACTGGTGTTCACAGATTGTACGAAAGAGTAAAAGCCGGAACATTGCCAATGCCTGCAATTAACGTTAATGACTCGGTTACTAAATCGAAATTTGACAACAAATACGGTTGTAAAGAATCGGCTGTTGATGCGGTTCGTCGTGCTACCGACTTGATGCTAGCCGGAAAAAGAGTAATTGTTTGTGGATACGGTGATGTAGGTAAAGGAACTGCAGCTTCTTTCAGAGGTGCCGGTTCTATTGTTACTGTTACCGAAATTGACCCAATTTGTGCGCTTCAAGCAGCAATGGACGGTTTTGAAGTGAAGAAATTAGATACTGTTGTTGGAAATGCTGATATCATCATCACGACAACTGGAAATAAAGATATCGTTTTGGGAAGTCATTTCGAAAAAATGAAAGACAAAACTGTTGTTTGTAACATTGGACATTTTGATAACGAAATTGATATGGCTTGGTTGAACACGAACCACGGTGCATCAAAAATTGAAATCAAACCACAAGTTGATAAATATACTATCGCTGGAAAAGACATTCTTATCCTTGCCGAAGGTCGTTTAGTAAACCTTGGTTGTGCTACAGGTCATCCAAGTTTTGTAATGAGTAACTCATTTACAAACCAAACTCTAGCTCAAATCGAATTGTGGAAAAACAGCGCGGCATACAACAATGACGTATACATGTTACCAAAACACCTTGATGAGAAAGTAGCGATGTTACACTTAGCTAAATTAGGTGTTGAATTGGAAACGTTACGTGTTGATCAGGCTGATTATATTGGTGTTCCAGTTGAAGGTCCATTCAAACCAGAATATTACAGATATTAAACCATAATTGTCATTCCGACGAAAGGAGGAATCCCATTTAAGATTTGAAACCCTTGCAGCGATGCGAGGGTTTTTTGGTTGTAAAATGTTATTTCCCTTATATTTGTAACGCCTTGTAAAATAGCACTATACAAGTTTTGGTAGAAATTCCCGATAGTTAAGCAGCCTTTGGACTTGAAGTATTGCGTAATCTTGCTTTTTTGAAAAAAGTAAATCCTATTTCTGAAGAAAAAAACCTTTTGATACAAGAAGTTAAAGAGGCAGTTGTCATTCTTATTCTTGTAAAACAAGGAAAATTAAAAGCCAAACCTCCAAGAGAACTTCTCGATGTGCTATAATAGTCCTTCCCTTCAAAGTTTGCTTCACGAGCAACATAAAACATCCAAAACTCCTAACCTTTCAAAAGTCTAGGAGTTTTTTTTTACACCCGAAAACATCTCACGGCCAATAATTTTGTTTTCTCACCAATTTAATCCGTTCTCTATTTTTTCGTAAATTAGCCATCACTTAAAAACACTAATCACAAATCGAGCTTAGAATATAACATACCAAATATGAGAGCAAAAAGCATTTTAGAAACCATTGGAAACACGCCAGTGGTTCAAATCAACAAGCTGTTTGGAAACAGCAAAGAAGTTTGGATTAAATTAGAAAGATCGAATCCGGGAAATAGTATCAAAGATAGAATTGCGCTTGCAATGATTGAAGATGCCGAAAGTAAAGGGTTGTTGAATTCCGAAAGTGTAATTATTGAGCCTACTTCAGGAAACACGGGAATAGGTTTAGCATTGGTAGCCGCTGTAAAAGGATACAAAGTTATTCTGGTAATGCCCGATTCAATGAGCGTAGAACGCAGAAAATTAATGGAAATTTATGGCGCTGAATTTGTACTTACTCCTCGCGAGAAAGGGATGAAAGGAGCGATTGAAAAAGCTGCCGAATTAGTATTAGAAACCCCGAACTCTTGGTCTCCAAAACAATTTGACAATCCAGCAAATGTTGAAGTTCACGAAAAAACAACTGCACAAGAAATTATTGCAGATTTTCCTAATGGTTTGGATTATGTCATCACAGGCGTTGGAACAGGCGGACACATTACTGGCGTAGCAAAAGTATTGAAAGATAAATTCCCTAATCTAAAAGTAATTGCCGTTGAACCTGAATTATCTCCAGTGCTAAGTGGTGGCCAGCCAGGGCCTCATCCTTTACAAGGAATTGGAGCAGGTTTTATTCCATCCATTTACCGCAATGATTTAATTGATGAAGTAATACAAGTAAGCAAAGACGAGTCTTTCGAATACGCCAGAAGAATTGCTAAAGAAGAAGGGATTCTTGTGGGGATTTCAACAGGAGCATCATTAGCCGCGGTGTCCAAAAAACTGGAAACTATTCCAGATGGAGCAGTTGTGCTCACGTTTAATTATGATACAGGCGAAAGATATTTATCTATCGAAGGTTTGTTTTAAGCCTAAAAACTTAAAGTTTTGAAAGATAAAAGCTGTTAAATAATAAATACCACCTAAGCTCCTAGCCTTTAAAAGTCTAGGAGCTTTTTTAAACAAAAAATGTAAAAACACATCAATTATGCTTCAACTTCGAATGGAAGTATAGAAACGTATGATTTGTTATCTCTTTTCTTTTGGAACTTAACAACTCCATCTACTCTTGCGTGTAGTGTGTGATCTTTACTGATGTAAACATTTGCACCTGGATTGTGTTTAGAACCTCTTTGTCTTACGATGATGTTCCCTGCGATGGCAGCTTGTCCACCAAAAATGGTAACGCTAAACGTTTTGATTCGTTTGAATGAATATACTTCATCAAAATCGAATCTTGTTATTTTTATTTTTGAAATTTGCAAATTAGGAATTGAATTCCTAATTTTACAAGATGATACCAAGAGCACTTGCCATAAAAATTTCGGAATTAATAGAAAAATTTCCAATAATTGCCATTACAGGTCCCAGACAATCTGGCAAAACTACCTTGTCCAAGATACTGAAGCCCAACTATAAATATGTGAATTTAGAAAATTTATCGGACAGAGAATTTGCCAAAACGGATCCAATCGGGTTTTTAGAAACATATAAAAATGGCGCCATTATAGACGAAATTCAAAATGTGCCCAGTTTATTTTCTTATTTGCAAGTCGTAACCGATGAAAGAAATAATAATGGAGAGTATATTATTACAGGTTCGCAAAACTTCCTTATGATGGAGCAAATAGCACAATCACTGGCAGGAAGGGTTGCCATTTTTTCGCTTTTACCTTTATCTTACAGTGAATTAAAAAACAGCATTTATACTCCAAAAACATGGGAAAGCTATGCTATATCGGGCTGCTATCCGAGGAAAATAATTCAAGACATTAGTGCAACAGATTATTATGGAAATTATATAAAAACGTATATAGAACGAGATGTTCGTTTGCTTAAAAACATAACAAATTTAGACTTGTTTCAAAAATTCATACAATTAATAGCTGGAAGAGCAGGGCAGCTATTTAATCAAAGTAGTTTAGGAAACGAATTGGGTTTGGATAACAAGACTATTAATTCTTGGTTTTCATTATTAGAAACTTCTTTTATTGCTTTTAGATTACAGCCGTATCATTCCAACTTTAATAAAAGAATCATTAAAACCCCTAAAATATATTTTTACGATACTGGATTATTGTCTTATTTATTGGGGATTCGTAACGAAAATGATTTAGAATCTCATTTTGCAAAAGGTGCTATATTTGAAAACTTAGTGATTTCTGAATTGCAAAAAAATGCTATTAATAGTTCTGCTAATGCGAAATTTTTCTTTTGGAGAGATCACTCCCAGAACGAAGTAGATGTAATTATAGAATCAGGAATGCAACTGGATGCGATTGAAATAAAATCAGGAAAAACAATCAATCAAAACTTTTTTAAAGGGCTTGATTTTTTTAAATCCTTAAACGAAAAAACAAACTTACATCTGATATATGGAGGTGTGGAAAATCAAGAAAGAAGTAAATATAAAGTTAGCACTATTTATAATTTACCAGATATTAAGGAATTTAATTCCTAATTATCATAAAAATTAATTTTATTTGTAGCCACCGTTTTTTCATCCAAACACGCGAATACCTTAGCGAAATCCTTATCAGCTCAAGCGGATTTTGACCACTAAAATATAAATGTATTTATTGATCTCGACTGCGCGGATTGCCTCCTATTCGATAGCGGATTCACAATCAACGCTTCGAAATATCAAATTTCATTTCCCTTCTCGGCTCCCTCTCCTTCGGAGAGTCCCGAGGCTTCGGGATGGGGTGAGGAAAAAACAAAAAACCCGTTAGCCTAAGCAACGGGTTTTGTAATAATAGAAATCGCAGTAATTATGCTTCAACTTCAAATGGAAGGATAGAAACGTATGATTTATTATCTCTTTTCTTTTGGAACTTAACAACTCCATCTACTCTTGCGTGTAGCGTGTGATCTTTACTAATGTAAACGTTTTCACCTGGATTATGTTTTGAACCTCTTTGTCTTACGATGATGTTCCCAGCAATAGCAGCTTGACCACCAAAAATCTTAACACCTAAACGTTTTGATTCTGATTCTCTACCATTCTTAGAACTACCGACACCTTTCTTGTGAGCCATGACGTATTAGTTTTATTTTGTTATTATTCTTGTGTATCTTCTTTTTTAGCTTTAGCTACCTTTTTCTTAGGAGCTTCAACTTCTTCTGTAGTTGCTTCAACTGCTGCTTTTTTAGGAGCTACTTTCTTAGCACCAACACCAGTAATACCTTCAATTACAATTTGAGTAAGATATTGTCTGTGACCGTTTCTCTTTTTGTATCCTTTTCTTCTTTTCTTTTTGAAAACGATAACTTTATCTCCTTTTAAGTGTTGTAACACTTTAGCTTCTACTGAAGCACCTTCTATAGCTGGGGCGCCTAAAGTAATAGTTCCGTTATCATCTAATAAAAGAACTTTGTCAAAAGAAACTTTTGAACCTTCTTCATTAGTTAAACGGTGAACATAAACCTTTAAGTCTTTGCTTACTTTGAACTGTTGCCCTGCTATCTCTACGATTGCATACATACTGAATTGTTTTAATAATTTTTAAGGTTGCAAATATACAATTAAATATTTATCCTGCAATCCCTCAAGCAAAAAAATACTTTCCCTATTTTAAACTTTGTTTTTCAATACTTTATGTATTCTTAAACGGTATTCATCCAGTCGAAAATTGTTAAAATTAACCGAAATTTTAAATCATCAGACAATCATGACTAAAAAAAGGTATTTTTGAAGTAGAAATATTTTTCGTTTTTATCTATTGCAAATAGAAATGTATTAATCCGTATGAAAAAATTAATAATAATGTTAAGTACTGCGCTTATGCTGGGAGGAATAGCTTCGGCTCAAAAAATAGCTTTCGAAGAATATGATTTAGATAATGGCATGCATGTCATATTGCACAATGATCCATCGGCACCGGTCGTAGTAACCTCCGTAATGTATCATGTAGGCTCTAAAGATGAAACACCGGACAGAACAGGATTTGCCCATTTTTTCGAACATCTTTTATTCGAAGGAACCGAAAATATCAAACGAGGCGAATGGTTTAAAATCGTCACTTCGAATGGCGGAATAAATAATGCCAACACCTCTGATGACCGCACTTATTATTATGAAGTATTTCCTTCTAACAATTTAGAATTGGCACTTTGGATGGAATCCGAAAGACTAATGCATCCCGTAATCAATAAAATTGGCGTTGATACTCAAAACGGGGTGATAAAAGAAGAAAAAAGAAGTCGCTTTAATAATCAGCCCTATGGAAACATTATTGGAGCCGTAAAAGAAAATATATTCAAGAACCATCCGTATCGCTGGACCACTATTGGCTCGATGGAACATTTAGACGCTGCCACTTTAGAAGAATTTCAAGCTTTTAATAAGAAGTTTTATATTCCAAACAACGCCGTACTGGTTGTCGCAGGAGATTTCGAAAAAACAAAAGCTAAAGAATGGATTCAGAACTATTTTGGATTAATCCAAAAAGGGAAAGAAATAAAAAAACAAACTTTTGTTGAAGAACCGATTACACAAACCATAAGAGCAACATACGAGGATCCAAATATTCAAATTCCAATGGTTGTGGCTACTTATAGGACTCCTTCGATGAAAACAAGAGATGCCAGAGTCTTGGATTTGATTTCGTCCTATTTAAGTGATGGAAAAAGCTCAAAATTATACAAGAAAATCGTTGATGATAAAAAAATGGCTTTACAAATAGACGCTGTTGGCTTTAGTCAGGAAGATTACGGAATGTATATTTTGTATGGTTTGCCAATGGGAACGCACACTTCTGCTGATTTAATAAAAGAAATTGACGAGGAAATTGTAAAAATCCAGACCGAATTGATTTCTGAGAAAAATTTTCAAAAATTAAAAAATACGTTTGACAATCGCTTTGTAAACAAAAATGCAACCTTAGAAGGAATCGCTGAAAATCTAGCGACTTACTATTTGCTTTATGGCGATGTGCATTTAATTAATACGGAAATTGATCTGTTTCATTCCATAACGCGTGAAGAAATTAGAGATGTAGCCAACAAATATTTAAATCCAAATCAAAGACTTATTTTGGACTATGTTCCTTCAAAAGCGGAGGCTCGAAATTAAGACCTTTTCAATCATGAAAAAAACAACTATTCTATTATTCATTTTGTTCATAACAGGAATCATGCAGGCACAAAATCGTCCACAACCAAAACCTGGAACTTCTCCAGTCGTAAATATAAAAAAACCACAAACCTTTACTTTAGACAATGGTTTAAAAGTAATGATTGTAGAAAATCACAAATTACCCAGAGTAACTTTTAATCTTGCATTAGACAACGCTCCATTTGCAGAAGGCAATAAAAAAGGTGTCGATGAATTATGCAATAACCTGATAGGAAACGGAAGTGTGAAAATTGCAAAAGATGCTTTCAATGAAGAAATTGATTTTTTGGGTGCCAATATCAACTTTAGTTCACAAGGCGCTTATGCCAGTTCCCTTTCTAAATATTCAGGGAGAATCTTGGAACTCATGGCTTACGGAGCATTACACCCCAAATTCACCCAAGAAGAATTCGACAAAGAGAAAGCCAAATTATTAGAAGGACTCAAAGCCCAAGAAAAAAGCGTGCCTGCAATTGCTAACAGAGTGGTTGATGCGCTTGCCTTTGGAAAAAATCATCCTTCTGGCGAATACATGACCGAAGAAACACTTAAAAACGTAACGCTTGCGGATGTTGAATCCAATTATCAAAACTATTTTGTACCCGAAAATGGATATTTAGTGATTATTGGAGATATTAAATATGATGATGTAAAACCTATTGTTGAAAGACTTTTTGGTCCATGGGGAAAAAGAAGCACGCCAAAGCTGACGTATGCCGCACCGCAAAATGTGCCGTTTACCCAAATCAATTTTGTAGATGTTCCCAATGCCGTACAATCGGAGATTTCATTGGTGAATACCGTAAATTTAAAAATGAGCGATGCTGATTTTTTCCCCGCAGTTATTGCCACTTATATTCTTGGAGGAGATTACAGTAGTTATTTAAACATGAATTTAAGAGAAAAACACGGCTGGACATATGGTGCAAATGCAATCATTGGCACTGGAAAATACGTAACTAAATTGAGAGCAGCTTCTGCTGTAAAAAGTATCGTTACTGATAGTTCCGTTGTAGAATTCATCAAAGAAATTAAAAAAATCAGAACCGAAAAAGTATCAGCAGAATTACTTAAAAATGTAAAAGCCGGATACATTGGACGATTTGTAATGCAAGTAGAAAAACCACAAGCAATAGCACGATACGCCTTAAACATAGAAACCGAAGATCTCCCTGCTGATTTTTATGAAAAATACATCAAAACCATAAATGCCGTAACACCAGATGATATTCTTCGTGCCGCCAACAAATATTTCCTTATAGACAATACCCGAATTATAATCGCAGGAAAAGGATCGGAAGTGATTCCTGGATTGGAAAAACTAAAAATCCCTATATTTTATTTTGATAATTATGGCAATCCAGTAGAGAAGCCAGTTTACAAATAAAAGAAAATACTTATCCTTATGACCACCTAAAATTTGAAATAGCACACGGATGTCACAGATAAAACGGATTTACACAGATTTTTTGAAGATAGTAAAAAAGAAATTAGTGAAAATTCGTGTAATTTGTGGCTAAAAAAATCAAGTATAATTACAGACAAGCATATAAAAGAATAACAATTTTCAATATCAAACAAATTGCAAATTTCTGAAAGCTGAATACTCTAATCTGAATACTGAACACTATTTCTTGGCTGACAAATAAACTCCAATTAAAATAATAAAAGCACCAAAAAATTGAACCGGCGTAAGCATTTCATTATCTAATAATCCCCAAAAGAAAGCAACTACAGGAATCAAATACGTTACTGAAGTGGCAAAAACAGGTGAAGACATTTGTATCAGTTTAAAGAAAAGAATATTGGCAATTCCAGTTCCCACCACTCCCAAAATCATGATAAACAAAACCGAATGTTGCACTTTACCGACATGGATTACATCGAAAAAACCAGAGAAAAATAAAATACTTATTGTTGGTAACAACAGAAAAGCAAAATTACCGGTAGTAATGCTCAACGGACCCAAATCATGCAAATATTTTTTTAACAAATTGACATTCACAGCATAGCAAACAGAAGCAATTAGAACTAAAATAGCGTAATAGTAATTTTGTTCCGGATGATGAATAGCGCCATTCAAAATCAACAAAGCGCTTCCAATTAAGCCAATTAACACTCCAAAAAATTGATTTCGCCTAAACTGTAATCCAAACGCCAAAGTTCCCAAAACTAAAGTATTTAAAGGCGTTAAGGAATTCAGGATCGAACTTACGGAACTGTCGATTTCGGTTTGGGCAATTGCAAAAAGATAGGCTGGAATAAATGTCCCAAACATAGAAGTTAAGGCAATATATTTCCATTTTTCTTTTGGGATTTTTGCTAAACTTTTAAAACCTATCAACAAAAGAAAAACCGCAGCAAAAATGATTCGCAAGGATCCTAATTGTAAAGCAGTTAAGCCGACCAATCCTTTTTTTATCAATATAAATGAACTTCCCCAAACCAAGGCAAGAATCATCAAGTAAACCCACTTCAATTGTTTCGAATCCATAAACATAATTTTGCCCCAAAATTGTAATTATTTTATGAAATACCGTACCTTTTTTTTATTAATTTTGTGGCTGATTATTAGATAATTAATTTAAACTCCATGAAAATGAATTTCACAAAATCAATAGCAGCTATAGCGCTTACCAGTCTTTTGTTTGTAAGTTGCAAAAAAAACACTGTAGAAACCACTTCGACGACAACGGCTTCAACAGAAACAACTGTACCGAAAGTTAAAAAAGAAATTGCAACCGCCAATCTGCAAACCGCGAGTTTCAAAGTAGAAGGAATGTCGTGTGCTATAGGTTGTGCCAAAACAATTCAAGAAGATTTGACCGGACTTGAAGGAGTTCAAAAAGCAACGGTAGATTTTGATACAAAATTAGCTACCGTAACTTTTGACAAAACGATTCAAACTCCAGAAAAATTAACTAAAGTTGTAGAAGCCGCCGCAGATGGTAAAACATATACTGTTTCGAATATGAAGTCGTAAAATACGACTTTTACATTTTCATAAAAAAAGCATTCGTCTGGTGGCGAATGCTTTTTTTATGAAATTACTTCCACTTCAAAGTTTCCATCAACCGTTGCATATCGTTTTTGATATAACTTGCAGCCGGCATAATGGAGTCAAAATTAGGTTTTGTATAGAAATAAACGGAACCCGTTACAAAATGTTTGGTACTGTCCGTTGCATAAAATTGTGAGTTGGTTGCCGCATTCCCATCAACCTGATAAAACATGCCGTACACCTTTTTGCCGGGATTCAAATACGGTTGTTCCAATATATCATCTGCTTTTATAACATGTTCATAAGTGAGTTTTTGAGCATCACGCAACAATTTATTAATGTTATTATTCACTGGTTTATACGTCAGATAAATAGTGGCTTTCATTTTTGGATACGAAATAGTAAACCCACAATTTTTCTCCCCTTTAATAACAGCATCCGAATTCATTTCGAAAGCAAATGGGCATTCGTTTTCGAAATTTACATATTTTGCTTCCGGATAATCCAACCGCAAATAGCTTGATGGTTTGGGCACAACATCGTCTTTACAACTAAAACTCAAGAATGACACCAATACCATTATCGAAAAAGTGATTGTTTTTTTTAACATTTTTATTCTAAATTTATTTAATCTTTTATTTTTCAAAAGAAACACATTCCGCAATGATTCCCCTTCCTTCGGAGGGGGTTAGGGGGAGGAATTAATCAATCGTTACTTTTATTTGTTTAATTCGTTTTTTATCTACCACTTCTATCGTGAACAGACAGTTTTCAAATGAGATTTTTTGATCTTTTTTTGGAAAATTCCCTAAAATTTCAAGAATAAATCCGGCTAATGTCTCGGCTTCCCCTTTTTTAATTTCGAATAAATCTTCATTCACATTTATAATTCTATAGAAATCTTTGAGATTTATTTTCCCTTCAAAAAGATAATTTTTATCGTCAATTTGAGAAAAATTAATATTTTCATCATCAAATTCATCACTGATATCACCAACGATTTCTTCGATTACATCTTCCAAAGAAACCAAACCAGAAGTTCCGCCGTATTCATCAACAACAATAGCCAAATGACTTTTCATACTTTGAAAATCTTTCAGCAAGTTGTCCAGTTTTTTATTTTCAGGAACAAAAAACGGTTCTCTCAATAATGACTTCCAATCAAATTCACTCGTATTTATATGAGGCAATAAATCTTTCACAAACAAAACACCTTCTATTTGATCAATATTATCCCGATAAACTGGAATTCTGGAATATCCTTTTTCTATAATTTTTGGGCAAATAACTGAGAAAATTTCATCTATTTCTAAAGCAAAAATATCAATTCTGGGACTCATAACTTGCTTCGTATCTGTATTTCCAAAACTCACAATTCCTTCTAATATTTTTTGCTCTTCTGAAGAAGTTTCATCTGAGGCTGTCAGTTCCAGCGCCTGAGACAATTGATTGACGGAGAAGTTTGTTTTTTGTTTCCCTAATTTATTATGCAAATAGATAATGGCAGCGCGCATGGGTAAACTTATTGGAGAAAGTAATTTATCAAGTCCCACAACGGGATAGGCAATCAACTTAGCAAACTTAATGTTGTTTCTGCTGGCATACACTTTTGGCAAAACCTCTCCAAATAGCAACAATAGAAAAGTCACTACAATTACTTCGAGAATGAATTTTAAAATAGGTGAAGTTATAGCGACAAATAAATTTCTTCCAACAAATGAAAATAAGATTACAACTCCAATGTTGATGAAATTATTAGCAACAAGAAGTGTCGCTAATAGCTTTTTTGGTTTTTCTAAAAGTTCAGAAATGATTTTTCCTTTTGAAGCATTTCCTTCCAAAGTTTCGTCAATGTCTTTTTGTGACAACGAAAATAATGCTACTTCTGCTCCTGAAACTATTGCAGAACAAAAAAGTAAGGCAAATATCCCGACAAAACCAAACACTAAGTCAGTGTCTATGGCGTAAGCAAAAAATAAACTGGGCTCTGGGTCCAAATTAAAAAAGATTAGTTATAAAAACAATCAAAACGGCAAATCATTGACCGGCAAACCGTTGTTTTGAGGGTCAAAGTTAGCGTTTTTTACGGATTCTGAATTTTGGTTTTGTTTGTTATTCTCGTTATCCTTCTTAGTGGATAAAAAAGTAAATTCGGTCACTTGAATTTCGGTTGTATATTTAGTTGATCCGTCTTCCGCTTGCCACTGACGTGATTTTAATCGCCCTTCAACATATATTTTATCTCCCTTTGAAAGGTACTTTTCACAAAGTTCGGCCGCTTTATTGCGCACAACCAAATTATGCCACTCTGTAGAAGTGATTTTTTCGTTGGTTGTTTTATTAATGTAAACCTCATTTGTTGCCAATTGAAATCTACCGATACAATTTCCTCCATCAAAATAATGCATTTTGACATCATCCCCAAGATGACCTATCAGCATAACTTTATTCAACGTTCCGTTCATAATATAGTACAATTGTATTTCTACCAAAGATACATTTTTTTAGAAACTTTATAAATCCTTTTCAATAAAATTATGAATCACAATTGGGAATGGAAACATTTTCAAATCGGTACTGTTTATTCCGTTTTTGATGGCTCCTTTTATATTCACTTTCCAAAACTTGATATATAAATGTTGGTGTGATAATTTATGAATGATGCTTTTTTCGTTACATTCAGCAACACTTATAATTTCATAATTAGTCCCAAAATCTTTTTGTATTTGTGTTGAAATAAAATCGAAGTCTTCTTCCTTTTCGGTTTCAATCAAAGGAAATTCATACAAATTGTGCCAAATTCCTTTGCCAGTTCGCTTTTGAATTATTGTATTATTATTTTCATCATTAAGAACTAAATAATTAAAAAAGCGATTCCTTACTTTGAGTTTCTTAGACTTTACAGGCAATTGATCAACTTTGTTTTTTTGCAAAGCGACACAACTTCCGTTAAAAACACAAATACTGCAATTAGGACTTTTAGGAACACATTGCAAAGCCCCAAACTCCATGATGGCTTGATTAAAAATGGCTGGATTATCTTTCGTCATTAATTCAAAAGCCAGAGCAGCAAATTCCTTTTTGGCGGAAGCCGCAGCAATATTAGTTTCTATATCAAAATAGCGTGATAAAACCCGAAATACATTCCCATCAACAACAGGAACCACTTCATTGTAAGAAAAAGAAGCAATTGCAGCTGCGGTATATTCTCCAATTCCTTTTAATTTCAATAAGTCCTTATAAGTAGTAGGGAAAACTCCCGATAATTCATCCGCTACATGTTGAGCCGTTTTGTGCAAATTTCGGGCACGAGAATAATATCCCAAGCCTTGCCAAAGTTTCAAAACTTGTTCTTCATTGGCTTTCGCCAAATCAAAAACAGTAGGAAACGCAGCTGTAAAAGACAGGAAATAAGGCATTCCTTGAGCAACCCGTGTCTGTTGCAACATGATTTCCGAGAGCCAAATAGAATAAGGATTGGTAGTATTTCGCCAAGGCAAATCGCGCTTGTTACGTAAATACCATTGTATTAACAAGTTAGAAAAAGTCATGTTTTAATTATTTGTTGGCAAAAGTAAAAGTTTATGTTATTAAAATTTAATGAATTAGCTTGAATAATTGTTTTTTAAATTCCTATATTTGCAAACTCAAAAAAATAGTACAACATAATAAAATAGGAAAGAAAATGACGAAAGCAGATATCGTAGCAAAAATTTCAGAAAAATTAGGTCTTGAAAAAGGAGATGTGCAAGCAACTGTAGAGACTTTTATGAATGAAGTAAAAAATTCATTAGAAACTGGAGACAACGTTTATTTAAGAGGTTTTGGAAGTTTTATCGTAAAAACTAGAGCTGAAAAAACAGGTAGAAATATCTCTAAAAATACAACAATAAAAATTCCTGCACACAACATTCCAGCCTTCAAGCCTGCAAAGGTTTTTGTTGAAGGAGTGAAAATAAACAACGAAGCAAAATAATATATTAATTAATCATAAATCTTCAAGATATGCCAAGCGGTAAAAAAAGAAAGAGACATAAGGTAGCGACTCACAAACGTAAAAAAAGAGCGAGAGCTAACCGTCACAAAAAGAAAAAGTAGTTTTAAACTACTTTTTTCTTTTTAAACGTTCATTGAAATCGAAAGTTAGTAATCAGTATTCAGTTTTTAGTATTCAGTTAACTGCGTACTTAACACTACAAACTGCCAGCTAATTTTCCCCGGGTTCAATACCTGTTAAAATATTGTTTAATCCATTTGTTCGCCTCGGCGAATAGATAAAAAATTTACAGCGTGAATAAAGAATTAATCATTAGATCTAGTTCTGAAGCAGTAGATTTTGCCTTATTAAAAGATGGAAAACTAATTGAATTACACAAAGAAGAAGAAAAAAGCAACTTCCAAGTAGGTGATATTTTTATTGCCAAAATTAGGAAACCCGTTGCTGGACTTAATGCTGCTTTTGTAAATGTAGGCTTCGAAAAAGATGCTTTTTTACATTATCACGATTTAGGCCCTAATTTATCTTCCCAACTGAAATTCATAAAACTTGTAAGCGCAGGTAAATTAAAAGATTTCTCCCTAAAAACCTTTCAGTTTGAAAAAGAGATAGATAAAGATGGTACTATTACTGATGTAATAAGTGCTAATCAATCTATTTTAGTACAAGTCGTTAAAGAACCTATATCTACCAAAGGTCCAAGAATAAGCGCTGAGCTTTCTCTTGCCGGAAGATTTATAGTTTTAGTTCCGTTTTCTGACCGCGTTTCTATTTCGCAAAAAATAGAAGACAAAAAGGAAAAAGAACGCTTGAAACGATTAGTACAATCCATCAAACCAAAAGGATTTGGTGTTATTGTTCGCACAGTAGCCGAAGGCAAAAATACAGCCGAATTAGAAAAAGATTTGCAGAACCTGCTCAGCAGATGGACTGCAATGTGTAAAAAATTACCAACTGCTCATCATCCGTCCAAGGTATTAGGAGAACTCAACAGAGCATCTTCAATATTAAGAGACGTTTTTAATGATACCTTTAGTGGTATTCAAATTGATGATGAAGAGTTGTTCAACCAAACGAAGGATTATTTGCAAGAAATTGCACCTTCAAAACAATCAATTGTTAAGTTTTATCAATCAAATGATACGCCTATTTTTGAGAAATATAACATAGAGAGACAAATCAAAACTTCTTTTGGAAAAACAGTATCCATGAGTAAAGGGGCTTATCTTATTATCGAACACACTGAAGCTTTGCACGTTATAGATGTAAATAGCGGAAACCGTTCTAATAAGGCTACCAACCAGGAAGATACGGCCATGGAAGTGAATATGATTGCCGCTGCTGAAATTGCAAGACAATTGCGTCTTCGTGATATGGGCGGTATCATTGTAGTTGATTTTATCGATATGTCAAATCCTGAAAATCGTAAAGTTTTGTTCGAATTCCTAAGGGAAGAAATGAGCGATGATAAAGCAAAACATAAAATCTTACCTCCGAGCAAATTTGGATTAGTCCAAATTACAAGACAAAGAGTAAGACCAGAAGTAAATATTAAAACTAGAGAAGAAGATCCAAACAATGAAAATGGAGAAATTGAAGCTCCAATATTAATCATTGATAAAATTGCTTCTGATTTAGAAAGAGTTTTAAAAAATCACAAAGAAGTGGTACTTAATGTACATCCATTTGTGGCAGCATACCTTACCAAAGGTTTTCCATCATTACGTTCAAAATGGTTTCTTGAACATAAAAAGTGGGTGAAAATCATACCTCGTGACGCTTACACGTATTTAGAATATCATTTCTACGATAAAAAAGAAAATGTTATTATAGAATAGATTCTGAAATAAATTCAGAATAAAAAACCGCCTTTCGTGAGATTGGCGGTTTTTTTATGCGTTATTGTGAAAGAAGCGAGGCAATCAGGAGCAATTTACTTCGTCAGTTCGCTTCGCTCGTGTCCAGTTATTCGTTTCAAATGAAATTCACTGAACTCCTTAAAAATATGAAGTAATCTGGCTTAGTACATGGTTTTATGACTGATATTTTTAGCTATTATATTAGCTATTTACACATAAAAACTATATATTTGACTAATATATTAGCTATAAATGAAAAATTATTCCATAAACAAAACACCTTCACAAGTTCAATTGGAACTAGCTGAAAGGTTGCGGGAAATTAGGAAAGATAAAAAGGTATCACAATCAGAATTGGCAGATAAATCAGGAGTTTCGTTGGGAAGTATTAAGAGATTTGAGCACACAGGAGAAATATCTTTAGCATCGTTACTTAGACTGGCACATCTTTTTGACAGATTAGATGATTTTGATGCCGTTTTTAAAACCAACGAAGATTTGAAAGAAATAGAAAAATTATTTAACCGATAATTATGGAAAGAATCCAGAAAATAAAAGCATTTCTAAATCTGGATGATGCTAAAACCGAAATTGGAACTATGGTAGAAAACCAAGGCAAAATCTATTTCAAATACCATCCGGATTTTATTTTATGCGGATTAGAAATTTCCCCTTTTAAAATGAAATTATCCAATGCCATTTTAGCACCAAAAGAAACTCATTTTGAGGGGCTCTTTGGTGTTTTTTCAGATTCTATTCCTGATGGCTGGGGCAGATTATTGTTAGACAGAAAGTTGCTCTCCATGGGAGTCAATTTAAACGATATTACTCCGTTAGACCGATTGGCTTACATAGATAAAAACAGTGTTGGAGCAATTTCTTACGAGCCTGAATATGTAAACAGCTACACTAATTTTAATGCGGTAGATTTAGATCAGATTTCCAATGAAATTGAAACCGTTCTCAGCGGAACTTCAGAAGATGTAATTGAAGAACTATTTAAACTTGGCGGTTCATCGGGCGGTGCAAGGCCAAAAATATTGATTGGATTTAACCCAAATACCAAAGAATTGCTTTATGGAAAATCTGATTTACCGGAAGGTTTTGAACATTGGATAGTAAAATTTCCATCTTCTAATGATTTAGCTGACATTGCTTTAATTGAATACACTTACAATCAAATGGCACAAGCTGCCGGAATTGAAGTCAATGAATTTCGATTGTTTAAAAGTAAAAAAGGCAAGTATTTCTTTGGAAGCAAACGGTTTGACCGAATTCATAATAAAAAACTTCACTTGCATTCTGTAGCCGGATTATTGCATGACAATTTCAGAATGAGCACTTTAGATTACGGACATATTATGGATTGCGCTTTCACATTAGAAAAAGACTTTAATGCTTTTATTAAAGTCCTACGATTAGCCACTTTCAATGTTTTAGCCCATAACCGAGATGACCACAGTAAAAACTTTTCTTTTTTAATGGATAAAAACGGTTATTGGAAATTGGCACCTGCTTATGATTTAACTTTTTCCAACTCGTCTTATGGTTTTCACAGTACAACCGTTGCAGGTGAAAGTAAAAATCCAACTTTGGAACATTTGACAGTATTAGCCAAACATTTCGGAATTAAAAATCCTAACCCCATTTTTGAAGAGGTAAAAGGAGCTATTTCTCAATTTGGTATATTAGGGTCAAATAATGGAATTAGTACCGATTCCATGAAATTGATAAGTGGTAGTTTGAGATTCAAATAAAACTAAAAACCGCCTTTCGTGAGATGAGGGTACTGAAAAAGTCCTTTAAGGAATAAATACAATAATTTAAGGAGTAGAAATCTTAGTTTTTCTGCTCCTTTTTTCGTATATTTAGCTATAATTATAAGGGTTTTTAGATGTTAGTACAGCAACAAACAATACAATTCAGCGAGCATTCTACGTTGTATGATTTAATAGTTCCAAAGGAAAATATATTAAGAAAAATCAACGATTTAATTGATTTTTCCTTTATTTATGACGAGTTGTTAAATAAATACTGCACCACTAATGGGCGTATGGCAGAAAGTCCTGTTCGTATGTTCAAGTATTTGCTTCTTAAAACAATTTACACCGTTTCCGATGTTGATGTAGTGGAACGTTCGCGTTACGATATGTCCTTTAAATATTTTTTGGATATGAATCCAGAAGACGATGTTATCAATTCTAGTTCGTTGACAAAATTTAGAAAACTACGT
>NZ_VJZP01000040.1 GCF_007097265.1 Flavobacterium gawalongense
TATCGTAAGCTTCCATATACCTATTTTCTATTAAAATTACAAAAAAAAGTAACAACATTCTTTTAGACTACAGCCAAAACATTTAACGGTGGGAAAGCAGAAATTAAAGAAATTGCAGAGGAATTTAGTAGAGCATTTAATATACAATTAGACAATAGTATCTATAGATGCTTTACTGACATTAAAAACAGACCAGATCCAAAAGGTAAGTTCCTAAACGGACTTTCCGAAAATTTAGATAAAAATATCAACGATGAATTTGATTAAACCTAGCAATTGCTAGGTTTTTTTTTGGCTAAACGTTGATTTTGTAAGAATTCATTACCCAACCTTGGGTCGTATTGGGTTTTTACCCCCAAAATGCCATTTTTGATCTAAAATCGCCCAATTTTCCAATTTTTCCAAAACGGAGTTTTTCACGTTTTGAAAAAAAAATCCCTTATAAACAAAGGGATTTAATGTAATTTGAGGTAAAATAACACCCAACTTGGGTTCACCTTGGGTTTAAATGTCAAACAAATGAAATTAATTTGTCTCATAACAATTAAACGATTTTGATCATGAACTTACATCCAAAAAAATTATTCCCTGGAGTAGACAATTTAGAACTGCTCAACCACCAACCCATCACGAAAAGGGACCTGCTAAATTTTAGCAATGTGATGCTCGCCGAAATCAAAGAAATGGTCGGAAAACAAGAACAGCCAGCCCAATGGTTAAAATCATCAGAAGTTCGAAAACTCCTGAAAATTTCTCCAGGCACTTTACAAAATCTTCGCATCAATGGAACCTTAAACTTCACCAAAATTGGCAGCATCCTTTATTACAAGTATGAGGATATCTTAAAAGTGCTCAATCCATAATCCAAACTTAGAAATTTTAATTTTTAATACTTCATTCTTAATACTTCTCAAAAAATGAACTATATCAAACACCTTACTGGCTTTTTCAAGAAAATCAATAATGAGACCAACCTCAATCCAACACACATTTCGCTGTATCTGGCACTCTTCCAATGTTGGAACGTGAACCGTTTCAAAAATCCAACAGGCATTTCTCGGGAAGAAATTATGAAAGCCAGCAAGATCAATTCAAAAGCAACGTATCATAAGTGCATGAAAGAGTTAGAGCTTTTGGGGTTTATGGAATACAATCCAACATTCAATCCCCATTCTTGCTCCAACATCATTATGGCCAATTTCTCTGAAGAAGAAAAAAAAAATTCAAAAATTCCACAGCCAACACGTTCAAAAAATGAACCCGTTCACAATTTGACCGAATTAAAAAATGAACAAGTCATTGAACAGGTAAATGAACAGCTCTATATATATAATAAAAAACAAACAGCTGAAAACATTTTAAACAATATAAAAATAGATATAGATAAAAATTTAATAAATCAACCTGTTCAAAATTTGAATCCTTTAATAATTCCAAAAGAAAAAAATGACATGCTGAAAGTATTGGCCGATGACAATCGGCAAATACTTCCAGCATTCGCCGATACCGATAAAAAACAAACTGAAAGCGGTCGGCAAAAAAGTTGCGCCAAAAAAGAAAAGCCAGTTGAGCTGGAATTAATCTTCGATCACATTATCCCAACTCTTGAATTAGTGATCGATTATTTTCTTTCCCAGCAGAATACAGAAACGGAAGCCAATAAATTTTTCAATTACTACTCCAGCATCGGTTGGCTCATTGGTGGAAAAACAAAAATGAAAGACTGGAAAGCAGCAGCAAGAAACTGGATGCTCAACACAGCTAAGTTTGCAGCAAACGTTTCAAAATCCGATTACAACTCCCAACCAAAACCGATGCACCTGCACACCTCAACCCATAAAAACTATGACGAACCATTGTAAATCCGTCCGTGAAACCTTCGTGGTCCATAAAGGTTTCAAAGTGTATAATTTCCAAAAATGCTTGGAATATTTAGAAAGCCAAGGAAAAACCACCTATGGAAGTTCGTTTCATATCAGCGAAATGGACCATCCTACAATCTACAAATTGCTGATTTATATGATAAAAGACGAGAAAGCAGCCGTGAACCTAAAGATAGACTTATCGAAAGGCATTTTAGTATCAGGTTCAATTGGTTGCGGGAAAACATCCCTAATGAACTTAGTACGCCCTTTTGCCTATCATTCATCCGAGTACAAAATCAAAACATGCAGGGAAGTCTCTTTTGAATTTGCTAAAAACGGTTTTGAGGCCATCAACTGCTACACGTTAAAGCAAGCCAATCAATCGCGATTAACCGGTTATTGCTTTGACGATTTGGGTGCCGAACAGCAAATCAAACACTTCGGTAACGATTGCAACGTTATGGCTGAGGTACTCATCAGCCGGTACGAACAGTTTGTCGAAAACAAATCAGTCACTCATATTACCACCAACCTTTCCGCCTCCGAAATCGAAAACGGTTACGGCAACCGACTCCGTTCTAGGATGCGACAAATGTTTAACCTCATCACATTCGACAAAAACACCAAAGACAAACGATAAAGTCATTGCGAGGAACGAAGCAACCTCGTCTCTTTGAGTAAAAATTGTATCGAGAAGCAACTTTAAACTTTTCAAACCTTAAACTTTAAACTTTTCCACCATGAAAAAAATCAACACCTTCTGGAACTGGTTCCAAGACAATAATCAAACCATCAAAAACCTCATCAACGAAACCCCTAAAAACCAAAAACACATCAGTTTTTGGATAAACAAGAACCTCAGCTACTATTGCAAAGAAATTGACTTTATGATTGTATTTCCAAAAATTGGCAATACCAAATCCGAACTCATAATAACTGCCAACGGCAACCTGGAATACTTTAGACAGGTCATTGATTTAATCGATAACGCACCACAATTGAAGAACTGGAAATTCACCGCTTTCATACAACCAACTGATAGAATTGATAAAATTATCGATGGTTTTGATGAGCCTTATATCTTCCATGAAATAACATTAAAAGCAAGCGAACTCAAATTTCTAACTTTAGATTATGATAAAAAAACGCATAAGTTCGATATCATCGTTTTCTTGAAAAACTACAATTTATATTGTGACACAAAGACTTTAGAACAAGCTATCTTCATTATCATGCAAGACATTCTCGGAGAAAATTCACTTTTTCAAAACATCAATTTTGTACAGCTGGCACAAACACCAAGTAACGAGGAGGAATTGATTTATTTGTATGATTTGCAGTTGCACATTGACAGTTTTAACCAAAAATAACTATATAAAAAACTCTCTCATATGGTTCGAGAGAGTTATATCATTTTTTAAACTAATGATTCTGAACCATAATCATTGAAAAATTATCTCTAGACTCTAAACTACATAATCCCTCTATTTGACTAATCGCTTCTTGTTTCGATGCAACAGTCTTTATAAGATTATTAATTTGATATGAATTAATTACATCGGAAACCCCATCTGAGCAAATAATAAATAAATCATCATCAATTAAATTTGGTATAAATTCAAAACTAATCATACCGTCTTTGATATTGCCTGATACCGAACGTGTCACAATATGTTTATATCTTTCAATTCTATTAATAACATTACCATTATCAATCATTTGATTAATAAGTGTATGAGAATGGCTTTCGAAAATTATTTCATTATCTCTTATGAAAATTATTTTAACATCTCCAACCCAAAACAAATAAGCTACATTATGAATTATTATAACACCTGCTAAAGTTGCACCGATTTTAGCACCAAAATCATCCGATTTTTGTTTAATTATAAGGTTTGATTTATTTACAGCTTTTTGAATCTCTTTCTCATTAATTTCTTTGACAGTTGATAAATAAGTATATATATTTTCGGCAACTAATTTTGAAGCCATTTCACCATATTCATAACCTCCCATTCCATCTACAACAATATGTAAGCTACATTCAGGATTAATTAATTTTGATATTAAATAATCCTGATTACTTTTTCTTTTACCCTTATTTGAAAATGAATATAACATTAATGTTCTCCTGTTGCTTGTTTTGTGGCTCCTCCATGTTTTGTAACCCGAGGACGAGTAGAAATTTTTATTGGTTTCAAAGTAATACTTTGTTCTGAAGCTTTTGTTGACCATAAAAATCCTTCCCCCGGTTTTAAAATACTCATATCGGCTGGTGTTAAATTACTCAATTGAGTAATTGATTTTTGTATGTGTTTAAGCCATTGTGGACTATTAAATTTATGAAGCAGAACAACACTACTCAATTCAATGATTTCATTTGGTAAACTTGGCGGGTCTTGACTGGCAATCATAATGCTGACACCTTTGTGTCTCATTTCTCTAATGGCTGTAACAATATTTCCTGTAAGATCTTTATTGTCCATATACTTATGAGCCTCATCAAACACAATGAATTTGTTGAAATGTTTATCATTATAGGTCTTTACACCCGAGAATATATTAAGCATAATGACAAATAATCCAAGAGCTTCATCTTTAACAATAAATTCATCTCTTAAGTCAACAATAATTAATCTTCCAGGTTTCAAGATATCTCGAATATAAAAACTGTCGTCAATGTATTCTCTTGCAAAACTCAATTTTTGTCTGGCCAAAGCTTTTTGACCATTTGAAAGTAATTCAGAAGCCTCAACACTTTCACTCAAACCTTCCATAGTGATGTTTCTTCTTTGTTCTCTCATCAAGGATTTCAACTGTTTGATATAAGCAGAATCATTACCTACTGCACCAAGCAAGAACATCCAATCTTGAACATTCAACTCCATTGAATTGAATGAGATTGGCTTAATATCAATAGAAGGATATTCAAGACGTCTATCTTCTATTTTATCTCTAGGAGTTAATAAAATCACATCTTTGATTGAACCTGGTTCAGCTCCATATTGATCTTTCAACTTCTGTAATTCTGTTCTATTATCATTAGGAAATACCATTGAAGTAAATTCCGGCTCGTAATCCATACTTTCGCTATAATGAAAAATAACTCCCGCAAGTGGTGATGGTAAAACATTTATATTTGAAAATTGTTTCAAAACCATTTCTGTTATAGTACCTATAGTATAACTTTTACCGCCTCCTTGAACACCAAACAAACTTATTGTATTAGTTTCACTCAAGTCGATAGCAATTTTCTTATTTTGAATACTCTTTCCTAAAATCCCAAATTGTGGACTTTCAGAACTTTTTCCAACAATAACATCATAATCAGGCTTTATGTGAATAGTATCATTTACAACCTCATCCTTTTCTTCATTTACAATTCCATTTGGACTATCTGGTTTTGGAACAAAAGAAATATCATCATCATTATAATCATCATCTAAATCGTCGTTATTATCATTCCCATCAGATTCATTGGAAGAAGTAGATTCTATAATTAAATCCTTGTTCTCAATAGGAATTTCTACTATCGGAGTTAGATCTTGTTGCTGCTTAATCTTAGACTTAAATCTTTGTAAAAAGGGTTTTAAAGCCTCATTTGTTCCTAAAGCAGTTCCTAGCTCCTTGTCAAACTCTTTCTCTTCTAATCGAGTAGTATTTAAGTCAGAATCCGGATCTAAAATATCTTCAATTAGTTTTGCACCAAAAGTAAAGAACGTAAGACTGTCATCAACTACTTCTTTTTCATGCCTTTTAGCAAATGAAAAATCAAAGATAAAACCTAGTTGATTAAACTTTAAATCGAAACCATTATCTAATGTCTGAAGGAAAGAACAATAAGTATTATAGGCATTTTCAGAAAGATAATTATAACGGTAAGCTCTCTCTATGTAAAAACTTAGCAATGCTTTGAACTCCTTATTTTTTATTTCTCGATCTAGTCTGTCTACTGAAGTATAATTGTTTGGGTCAAAATGATGTCTTATGGCCAGAATAGTATTTTCTATCTGCTCTCTCATTTTTAATTTTAAATCTTCTTTCTCTGAAACTCCGATAGATTTTCGACATTTTATTTCAATAATGGAAATGGAAATTTCGCGTTTGTCTTTATCAATTGAAAATAACAGATTATCAGCTCTGCTTTTTGAATTAGAAGAAAGATTTTCAAAAATATTTTGATGTAAATCAATAGGTACTAAAACCGCTTCTTCAAGAAAACCTTTTTTCTCTAATACTCTTTTAGTAAATGCAGAACCAATTACCTCAAATGCCTTATTCTTAGTAGAATTTAATTGTAATACCAGTGAACTACTTACTGCTCTTACATCTTCAAGAATTATTTTAATTTTCTTTTCATCTTCAGCGTTGTGAATATTCAAATTAAATTCCTCAAAATGTGGCCCCAATAAACCTAGTACTTCTGATGATGGTTTAGTAGTTAAGAAAGAAGATATACCTGATATTTCCTCTCCAGGAACATAATCTAAAAGAAATGGTATATTTCCATCTTTTGAAGGTTGGTCAAAAAATTGTGGTCCCAAATTTTTATCAAAAGTGATAACCCAATCGGAAAACTCATGTAATTGTGAAAGCAATACTTTATCTCTATTGGAAAGCCTTAATTCTATAGATGGAATTGCCTGAGTTGAATTTATGGCTAGAGAACCAGCTACAAAAAATTGCAGTGATGAAAATAAAGAACTACATAAAAGATTTTGACTAAAACCTTCAACTACATCAACATCAATATACCTGTTCCATTTGATGTTATCATCAACCTCTTCAACTTCTATAGAATGTTCTAGTAATAAACCATTCAAATAAAACGATTTTATGTCGCGATGAGGTTTGAAAAGAGTTACGTTAACTGCAAATGGATTAACCAAGAAACTTAAATGAGCAGCATATTTTGATGGGCTCTGTAAGTATTCATTAATGTTATTAATAGAGAACCTTAATTTTGGAAATAATCTGTTTTTAGAAGGTTGAGAAAATAATTCGGCCTCTTCAGAAATATTAGTTTCTGGATTTAATAAATTCTTTAATGATTTACCATGTTCAATAATGGAATCTCCTCCAATGAAAATACGAACTTCAAATTTGATGTCCATATAATCTGGATTTTTGCCTATTTCAACAAAGGAATCTGAAAATATACTGGCATCACCAACATTGAATAAATTCACAACCAATTTATCAGTGTATGGATGCTGGATAAGGAAATTCTTTATATGTCTAACAACTAATTTTTTACTGATGTCTGTTTCAACATAGTTGTCTGTTGAAATATTAAATAGTGTTCTAAAATAGTGTTTGAGTTGTTGAGTAACAGGAACTAAAGATTCATTGGTACTAACATTAGAATTATCCAAATAGATAGCCCATCCAAAAGACAACTCCCCGGCATAATCATAATTCTTGAAAGTGCTAGGTTCAACATAAACTAATGGATTTATTTCTGGAGATAAACTACCTAAGAACAGTTCTTCAAGTTGTCCCCATTCCTCTAAATGCACTTGATAATCTATAGTTTTTTGATACCAGTCATCAAACAGTTCAATTAATTGTAAAAACCACGATAATCGCAAAGGATGCAAAGGCGACATTAGCAAACAGGAAACGGAGTTTCCATCAGGGAGCTTGGTCTTAACTTTTACCAGATCTAAAATTTGAATTTCGCTTAAAAAATGTTTTACAGTTTCCTTTTCGTCTTCATTCAACTCTTCGTTAAAAAGATTACTTTTTAATTGTGACAACCACTCGTCATAAACCTTTAGATAGCTTTTAATTGTTGCTTTAAAAAGATATAAATTACTGGTTTCAATAATACCGTTAGTAGTTTCATTTGAGTTTTTAATAGCTTCAAAAAGCTGATACCTCAACTGAATAAGTTCTTTTGGAGCAATATCAGTTAATGCACTATTTTCAAAACTTATACCTTGTAGTCCGACAAAAGAAATATTATTACTTAAAGAACAATTGATATGACCTAACTGATTACTATGTTTTAAAAACTCATTTTCTAGTAAGCGTAGTTTAGTAGATAAATTGATTTGATAATTATGTTTTGACGAATAATTAATATGGAATGTAGATACATGTTTAGGCTTTTCATCATTTAACCAAACGTTCGACAAATCACTCGGAAGTGGTGATTCAATAGCATCTCCATTTTTTAAACGCTCAATGTTATACTTGAAAAAAGCTTGTAAAACATTATTTAATTTGTCTTTTCGTTGAGTTTCCTCTTTTTCTGGATTTTCGTCAAAGAAATAATCGAAATCATCAGAATCACAAGCTAACTTGAACCTATAATTCTTTTTAGTCTCAGGATTTTTACCTTCTAGTTCCCATGCTTTCTGAATGGAGGCATCTTTAAAATCATCATTAGAATTTAAAATATTACCGTGTTCATCCTCTGCCAAAACTTTTAGAAAATAAGAACCTTCATCAAACATATTAGGATTTAATTCAATTTTTGCCTCCCTGTAAGGTGAGTTCGCATTACTGTTTTTTACTTTTCGCAAAGTAGTAACTTCCTCCCCGGAACCACCATCAACAGACATTAAAACAATTTTAAAAAATTTTAAATTTTCAATGTTTTTTGGTGATGGATTAGTGGTATATCGTATAGTAATATTGGATTTAACATTCTCTTTAGTTTTAAGAACTTTTCTTCCTTCTTCAATTGAAAAATCCGTTGATCTGATCTCATTAATAAACAAATTAACTTTGTCAAATTTTAAATTGGGTATTGACCATTTATCAAAACTTAAATTTGGATAAGAAGAAGATATTAATTCACAAATACGCTCTTGTGATTTTACCTCTTTTTCACTTCTGAAAAAGTCAATAAAATCCTTTTGAAGAGTATCTTGTTCAATAGGCAATTCATTAATTCTATCATATAAGGGCCTATTGAATGAACTCAACAAATTAATACTGTTTTGATTAAAATTTAATCTTGAAAATATTAATTCTTCATTTTCTAATAAATCTTCATCAGGTAATAAATCCAACTGGTAAAGATTCTTACCTATACTCTTGGAATTATATTCACTATCTTCAAGGGCAATTAAATAATCAATAACCTTTGAAGTTTCTAATTCATTAATCGACAAATAATTAAATATAGACTGGATTATGCGCTTTTTATCCGCAGGTATTTTTGCAATCAGTTCGTCTTTCAACTTAATTTCAATACCCTCAAGTGATATTTCCTTAAAAGTGGCATTACCATAGGAGTCTTCAGCAGCAGTTCTACTATTAGAAGGTATAAGAACCAGCAAAGGTTTTTCCTGTTGGTTTCTAAATTCAATTAATTTAGTGGCAGTAATATAATAGTCGCCTTTATCTCCTTCAGAAACAATAAAAGTATTGATACCGGGATATTTTTCGGATAGTTCATCCCATAGATATAAAAGTTCATTATTCCCAAAACCGGTTATTTTCATACAGTGGCCAGCTTTGGCAGAAATAAACTCATTGTGATATAATGATATCACAAGGTCTATGATATGTTGATAATAAGAATTAATCTTTGTAAGCTCCATGGGATATTATTTTAGTTCGTAACGAGGTCTGATTTTTTGTAAAATATAGGCATCACTCAAATCGTTATAAAAACCTATTTGTCGTAATTTTTGTTTGAATGCCTCTACATTTTCTTTAAATGCCAAATGGGTATTCAAATCTGCATCTTCAAACCTAGGTTCAGACAATCCATTTATGATCAAACCATATCGTTCTTTAATTTTTTCAGTCAGTTCTTCAATAGATAAACTCTTTGTAATAAATCCATCACCTTCTCTATGTAAAACTTGAATTTGTACTAAAGCTTCCAATAATCTTGTTCCCAAGACAAACCGTCTTGGATGCTTTTTACTTCTCCCTTGCGCTATAAATCCTCTCTCATTATTTTTTTGAGACAAATTATCAATAAACTGAACATGGTATTTATATTGATAAGGCCCTCGCATTTTTACAAGCAATTCAATATATTTGTCAAAATAAGTAGTCTCGTATTTCACCATGGAATTCAACAATTCTTTATCCTCATCATCATCTAGCGTGCTTTGAATGTTATTCCAAAGTACTTGAAAATAAAGGTCAAAATCATTTGGTGGATTTTTTAAAACCTCTAATGCCCTGTCCAAATGTTTAGAATTATTTTTTTCTAAATTTTCCTTTTTCAATACAGCATTAATCTGAAAAGTAGCTTTGATGTAATCATAGATAGAGTTATACATTCTATCCGCATCCTCAATAGCAACCTTAGAAATTTTACTTTCAAAATCATCTGTACTATCTAGTACAATGCTCCAGTCATCTTTTATGTCAAATCTACCTTCAGCAACAATTTTAGGCAATAAATAAATCAACTTTTGTATATACAAAGACAGATGAAATGAAGTTATTGTCTTCAAATAATCAATCAATACATTCCTTGGAATTTCTCTCTTATAAACCAACAATCGTCTAACATCATCACAGTACAATTCTGCTTGGTCTTTCAGAATTGGTCTAATTTGATTTAATGTGGAAGAGCTTTCAATAAAACCGGGTCTGACCTTTTTTATCAAATGTAAAATACCAAGACTATCAACATCTAAGGTTCTCGTATTGCTTATGGTGTCTGTGGTTTTGTCCCAACCTTCCATTAAAAATTGTTTCAAATCATCTTTAACCTGAGGGTTTTGTCCCAACATCAAATAAACCTGATCCGCAGTAAAATAATCCCGAGTATTTTGAGCATTTCTAACACGATAGCTTTCTAAGTGTATAGGTCTTAAAGAAGATATTTTTTCTTTATCCAAATTACCTCTGTTTACCATATTTACTAAATTGGTACGTAACCATATTTCGACAGCATCAGAATGTTCTTTGTAACCAGAAACTGATCCTTCCTCTTCAAGAACCCTAAAGGCATTTTTCAATTTTTCAATTTCAATAAAAGCATTCTCACCAGCTCTGTTTCTTTGTTTTGGTCTAATTCCATCATGCCTTAATAGCATAAACAAATTAACCATGGTATAGTCTATATTTATAGCTTTAGCATCAGCTGTAAAAAGCAACTCATTTCTAAATACACTTTCTTCTTTATTTAATTTAATTGCCATAACTAAAAGGTTACTTGTTCTATATTTATATGGTTTAAACTGTCCTTCTTTATAGTGAAAAAAGAGATGTTATCTCTTGTAACAACTACCTCATTATAACTTAAATTCTCAAGTAAATTTTTAAATACAATTAATTCAATGAATTTACCTTTAAGGTCATTCAATGACGGACTAAATCCTTGCTGAATAAAATACAGCATTTCATATAAATCAAGTGAAATGGTCAAGCGGATATGTTTTTCTTCCTTATGTCTGAAAATAAGACTGTCCGGTTCATATTCTAAATACTTAACCAAGTGTTCAGTTTTATTAACGAACAATTCAAAATCACTCAATTTGAATAATTTAAAAGATTGACCTATCGGGTCTTTAACATCCGAAGAAGATAAAACCAAACTGTCTTTATCCAAGTTTTCATTGTTGCAGCCTTCATTCAATGAAACAGCTCTAGAAATACTTCGTTTAATTGACTCTTCATTGTTAGAGCTCTTAAGTATATTTACAAAAGTAAATACAGAATGATAAGGCAATCTTAGTAAATATGAAGGCATTTTAAGAAGACTAGCCGTAGTTTCATCTCTAAAGTTAGTCTCTATTAATTCTGCCTTACCTTCAAAATATTGATGCCTAACAAAACTCTTATGTTTACCCTTAATCTTATAAATGACCTCTGTGGTTTGCTCATGAGCAGGCACATATAGCTTATTAGCATTAAACACATCCAATAAAGAGAATTCTCTTTCTGCAAATTCAAGGTAATTTTTAGTCAAATGTTTACCAAAAAATAAATCCCTGTCCAAATGAGGTATAGCTACTTCACCAATATCTGTTTCTCTTAATAATTTAATAAGTCGGTCTTGATTAGCACTATCCTGTACAGAAGGATTTGTAATATTGAAATAATAATATTGCCAATATTTTTCTGGTTCATTCTCCGTTAATTGGACTAATGATTTTAAATCCTCACAAGAATAATCACGAGTTAGTGTATAGGATATTAAAGACCTCATATCCCTCATAGTAACATGAAGTTCTCTTTTCAGGCTAACAGTTTTAATCAACCATTCCATTCTTGAAATGATGGTATCTCCAGCTGCACTATCATTAAAACTATCAACATTATACTTTATAAAACATTCTTTAGCTAAAGAACAGCCGTCACATTGTTTCCAAAGTTCTTTTTTAGTTAGAGCTTTAACCTGATTACGGAACAAACTACCGCCTTCATCATTTTGTGCAACTACAGAACGTAAATTTAGATTTACAATCATCACACCTTCTGGTAATTTGGCATGGCCTTCTTCGTAAAAGTAATTTTCAATTATAGTAGCTAGTTTGGAATGTTTATCCGAAGTAGTTAAAAACTCAACCAGCCTTCCTTCATTGATGGCAATGATTCTTCCTTCTTTTGCTTGATTATAGTTTGTCAATCCTTCAAATGTTGAAAAGAAAGTATCCAAAACTTCATTATTGATGTTGATTTCTTCATCTTGCGAACCGTCGTAGTTACTTTCAAAGACAACACCATTAATTTTAAATTTAGCGCCATTACGATGAGGATATGGAACAACGTCTTTTACATTCGGGTCATTCTCAATCTTTTTAATAAAAGCAGTCTTACCATCTCCTGCATTACCGGTAATAATTAACAATTTATATTGACCATCAACAATAGCTGGAATTAAACTTTTATCCAGCTTTGTGGGAGTATAAGTGAGTTCATCAAATTCACTAGATGTGAAGTTTACTCTCGTACCGGCATTTCCATAACGAGATTGACTGTACAACGAATTCAGATAATCAACGATGTTAGCACCTTCTACACTTATTTTAAAAGCTTTAATTTTATCCTTATTGTTATCAAAAAGCAACTTAATACTTTCATAAACCCTGTCAATATTACCTGCCGTAAAAGACTTGGCTCCACCTTTCCAAAAAACATCACTGATAATAGTTTCATCATCAACTTTCAACAATATTTTAATAGGGCTTCCTAAATCAATAGTAGTCTTGTAATTTTCCAGTTTTCCTTTAAAACGTAAAAGAGCATTTTCAATAGCCTCATGCAAATCCACATAGGTATTCATTTTATCATACAATTTCAAATTGAATGAACTTCCTTGATGAATAATCAATTGAGTATGATATAATTTATTGCGAACACTAACACCGTCTTCATCACTTGGAGCAGTATCAAGCAATCGGTCTTCCAATAAAAGTAAAGCATCATGCATTTCTTTTGCTGAATTAAAACGATCCTCTTTGTTTGTTCCAATAGCTTTGAGTAAAAATGCGGCAAATTCATTTGAAATTCTAGGCTCTATGTCTTTTGGATTATTGGGTGCTTTATGTGAAAAAGGCATTTTGCTTGGATGCCATGGATATTGCTTACAAACCAATTCGTATAGCGTAACACCAAGAGCAAAAGTATCGGCAGATAAATCCCAATTAACCCTGTAATTATCGGAAATTAAGTCTGGAGCTAAATAAGGATTAGTCCCAACAAAATCTTTGTTTTCAGTACTCGAAGAGGCCACATTGAAATCAATAAGTACAAACCGTGTAGAATTATCCCAAATAATGTTGTGAGGTTTAATATCACGGTGCATCAATGGCTTTTCTTTAGATTGCATCACAACCAAAGCTGATAATATATCTTTACCGACCTGATAAACGCTGTGTAGTGGCAATCGAGCATCAGTACGGGTGTAGTTACTTAGGTTTTCTCCTTCAAGATATTCCATTACAGTATAAAACTGACCATTGGCAGATTCATCATTCCAAACAAACTTTACAATGTTGTTATGATTCAAATCTTTCAAGGCTTCATACTCATCTTTTACAGAAGAAAACGTAACACTTTCATTAAATAATTTAAGAGTGAAATAAACATCCTGGATACGATGTTTTACTTTGAAAACTTTAGAATAACCACCTTTCCCTAAGGTTTCATAAATGGTAAATGAACCTATTGTGTCACCCTCCTTCAGATCTACATAATCATGCGTTGTAGGCATAGATATTGCAGGTACTGGTTTCGGATGCTCCGTTGAAGAACTCTCTAACGATTGAAGTATAAATTCTTCCAAAGCATCTACACTTTCAATTCTAAGAGTATCTTCTGCAAGTAGGGTCTTTAAACAAACCTCATCTAACCATTTTGGTAAATTCGAATTAAGTTTTGTTGGTAATTTATCTTCCGGGAGTTTACCACCCATTTTAGTTAATTCATAAGGTGTTTTAAATGGCTCTACATCGGTAAACAACCAGTAAATCAAAACACCTAAAGAATAAATATCAGAAGCCTGATTGGCATCTCCAACAGTCAATTCTAGAGGATGGTAAGCTGTGGCATTATTCGCATTGATGGTTGGCATCACGGTATAACCTTCATCACTATGGTCTATAAAATAGGACTTGCCAAAATTTCCCAAATAGGCATAACCGCTACTTAGGTAAATATTATCAGGATTAATATCTCTGTGAAATATATTTTCCTTGTGGGCTTCTTTCAAAGCTACCATCACATTTCGTATGATATTAATTTTCTCCGGAAAAGTAAATGTTTTATGTCTGGCTTCTGAACGAAGAGAATTCTCTTCGAGGAAATCAGTGATTTCATAAAACATATGATTTACCTCGTCAATTCTAAATTCTACATTTAGAATAAAGGGTTTTGCTTTGATTTTACTCAAAGCATTATATTGATTCTTAATGCGTTCTTCTCGCTTTTGAAGTTCTTCTTTTGATAATCCGGTAACCTGAAGTGAATATTCTTTAATCCTTCTTCTCACTGAAGAATTAATACCTTTTTGCTTCACTAAATATTCTGCAAAATTGGGTTCCTGTTCCAATACTTCAACAATCTCATAACCTTCAACCTCGCGTTTTTCGTTTGGTGATTTCTTGCTTTGCTGTCCGGTTAAATAATCAACGATAGATTTTTGAATAGAAACAATATCATCCTTTAGTTTACCAACACTATAGGGGTTAGTAATAAAGTCAAGCAATCGACTATTCAATTCAAAAGTCAATTTTTGTGCCTCATGAGAAATGATCGGTTGATACGAATTCTGATAAGAAAGCGAAACAATATTCATTATCCAGGCTTGCCCCCAACTAGAGTCTTCCTCTTTTAACTTAGAAGCCAAAATAGCTGTTTTTTGACGACCTGTTTTCAATGGATTTTGCATCTGACGATCATTCAAATACCAGTAATTATCATCGCCTTCAATGCGGCCTTTCCAGTCTTTATTTTCAATATTAAAGACAGCATGAGGCGCTACAACGATAAGGTCATATTCCCAATACTGAGTGCGATTGTTTCTCGGATTGGTAGAAGCAATTTCTACATTAGGTATCAAGAAATAATTCTCTGGAAGATTAACTTCCATAAAATCCAATAATCGCTTTTCCCCGGCATTAACAACGTCCTCAAAATAAGGTGGTTTTAAAATTTTTGCCATAATTCAATTTCTTTTTCGATCATGTTTATAGCTTGAGTTTCTTTTTCATAGGCTTTATTTTGAAGTTTGGAAATATTATTGATTTCATTCCCGATTTCTTGACCTTTATCTTTGGGAATAGGAATAACTACCGAAGCTATATTATTTTCTCTAATCCATTCAATGACACTACCTGTTTTATACTTAACTAATTGAGATTGTCCTAATTTACTTTTTAAAAAAGCATATATATAGCCAGGGTGAACTTTTTCTTTATTAATTTTAATCTTAGATAATTGTTCACTCGCAAATACGCCTTGATACATGTTATGAAATACATATTCTACTTTGCCAATAGTCCCTTGGACAGAAATCAAAATATCTGATTCGATTGTTGTATTTTTTTCCACATTACGAGTAAATTTTTTTGATAGCTTTTTTAAATCTTGTAAACGAGCCATATTTAAATTTTGACCTGTAATTAATGGTATTCCATTTTCTACAAATTTTCTCTCTCGTAACCCTGATCTATTTATTTCGAGACTTAGATCCCCAAGATAATCCCACTGATCTTTTTTAATTTGTTCAATTAAATAAGATGTTGCAGGTTGATAAAAATCTGATTCAAGTCTATTTTCAATTGTATGTTTATCTCCTTTTTTAATGTCAGAAATATTTAATGAAAATATTTTCTCATTACTTTTGAAACTATAAGTAGATTCAATTTCTTTTACTATAGTTTCTAATAACTTATTTGCCTGAAAACGTAATTCTGATGCTTCTACAATTAAATTGTGTATTTCATTTTGTTTTCTTACATCAATAAATGGTACCGGAAGCCTTGATAATGTTTTAGGTTCAATTCTTGGTACTACTGAACCATATATATAAGATTGCATATAATTATAAGCAGTTGGTGTAGCTAAATAAGCATAAACATATCCATAAGGAGCTTTGGAATTATTTGCAATAACCCGAATAATATCTTGTGAACCAATAATACCCTCTAAGTCTTTACTTATTAGTCTAACATTTCCAATAGTCCCTGCACAACTAACCAAAATTTGAGTGTTTTTCAGAGTCATATCTTCTTGCCGAGGTGTATACTTTTTAGATATTAACTTTGCCTCTCCCAAGGGGTTTGAACTCATCATATGCTGTGCAGAAATATATGGAAGACCATAATTTTCATCTTCAATAAAAAATCTTTTAAAAATCCCTCCAGTATAAACACTTTCGGTGAGTTCTCCTAAAGTAGAGAATACCATATTATTTTTTATTGCATTATCGATACGTTTTTTACCGTAATTTAAATGATAATTTGGTTTTAAAATATTTGAACCATTAACAATGTTTTTATAAGAAACGGATGTTGTTTTCATTAAAATTTACTTTTTGAAAATTC
Organism: Flavobacterium gawalongense; assembly: GCF_007097265.1. Taxonomy (GTDB): domain Bacteria; phylum Bacteroidota; class Bacteroidia; order Flavobacteriales; family Flavobacteriaceae; genus Flavobacterium; species Flavobacterium gawalongense. Next base: position 16,838 of record NZ_VJZP01000040.1, read on the forward strand.
GTAATAAGCTTCAGTAATTTTTGGAAGATCATCATCCAAATGTTTTAGTTTTTCTTTTCTATTTTTTACTAGTTGCGTTCCATCTTTTTTTGTGAACAAATACTCTGTAATTGTTTCGAATAACATTTCTGCTCCATCATCATCTCTTAGATAAATTGGATTACCTCTTCTATCTTTACCCAGTTTTTCAGCTATAGCCATAAAAACATCATAATCTTCATCACTTTCCTGAGCTAATTGTCTGGATAATTCTGTTTTCTTTTCTAAGAATAGTAAAGAAGCTTGCACACCAACTTGAGGCATAAAAGCTTCAACAGCTAAGTCAACAGTAGCTAAAATTTTGAATTTATTTAAAATCCATTCTCTAACATTTACCATATTTGGATTACCCAAAATACCATCAGGCAAAACAATAGCCATTTTACCGCCTGGTTTCAAAAAGTTAAAACAAGCCTCAATAAATAATACTTCAGGAGCGTCACTATACTTTGAAAGCTCATAACGTTCAGCTACTTCTTTCTCAACTTTTACTTTGGCTCCAAAAGGAGGATTAGTAAATATCATATCAAAAGTACCACGAGCATCATTATTGTAACGATCTTCAATATCCCCCATAACTTCTAAACTTCTATTTATTGCACTTTCTATTTTAGCTAGTTCTTCAGGATGATCCCATTTTGGATAGGCAAGTGAGTTAACGTGAAAAACGTTAGCATGGCCATCACCAGCCATCACCATATTCATTCGGGCTGCTTTTTTCAAATCAGGGTCAAAATCAAAACCAAAAATACTATTCTCTGCATATTCCTTTACGTGTTCATTAACTTCAAAAGAATTATATTTTGCCATCAATAGTGGCCCTTCTAAATCAGGATACAAATCTTGAGCAATTTGTTTTCTAACATGATCCAACACCATGACAATAAATCCTCCCGAACCACAAGCTGGATCCAGAACTCGGTGTTTTTCAGTTGGGTTCAACATCTCAACCATGGCTTTTACAATGTTTCTTGGCGTAAAAAACTGTCCAGCTTCTTGTTTTAAAGTATTACTTACAATCGTCTCATAAGCCATCCCCTTCACATCAATAGAAGCATCTAGGAAAGAATATTTAGCAAGTTCACCAGCAATAAATGCAACTCCTTTGTCTGTTAATTCAATACCTTCATTTCCGGTAAATACTTCCGAAAACATGGAGTTATCTTTTAGTTTTTGGAAAATAGCTTTAATTCGGTCAGCAACTGCTTTTCTTCCAGCTTCCGTATTTTGTTCTTTTACACCAACCCAAAATTCTCTTCGGTAACTAATATCTGTCTCTATAAATCTTCTTTTTTCATCATATAGTTTACAGAAAATAAGGTTTAGCAATTGCCAAAAAGCATCTTTCTTTCTTCCTTCATTGCCATAGATATAATCATGAGCTCTTTTAAAAACCTTTATCAAAGAGTCGTTTGCCGGTTTTCTACTATAAGAACGGTCAGCTCGATCAATATCAGCCAATGTTTCTCCTTCGCCAGGAAAATCAGATAAATCGGTAAACTCAAAATCATAACCTATAGCATCGTCTTCCTTTTGAAAAAAATGATAACTGGCACCATTTGCCCACAATCCAAAATGACAACTTTCAACCGCTGCCATAGCATTTTCAAGAGTAGCGGTTAGTCCTTTTTTACTATCGGTTTCTTTTATTTTATCGTCCTGAATAACACAAATTCGAATGATTTTACCTTGTGTATGGGTTTCGCCCTTTTCAAAAACAACCAATTCTACTTTCTGCTTTTTGGCTTTTCCAGTATCAGGATCAATAAACTCGATTTTAAAATCGCGTTCCATATCATCCAAATCAAAACCATACTCTTCGTTAAGCATGCGAATAACCGATTGAAGATTTACTTCGGCACTGGTCGCTTTCTTTGCCTCAGAAGTCAAAATACACAGCACTTGATTGTCGTCTAATATTATTTCTTCTTGGGTAATAGTTTCGTTAGTCATTATTTATATTTTGTATATGTTCTTCAATTTCTTTTCGTTGGTCTCTTCTCGCAGCATACCGGAGAAGCTTATTTTTATTTACATTGTATTTTTTAAAAGCACTTTCGAAAATTTCTTCTATCGAGTAATTTAAAGACTTCAAATAATTTTCAGACAGTAACCAAGCATTAACCAGAATACCTTCTAGGGTAAGCACAGCATAATCTCCATTATGTTGCGTTGGTGTTTCCGAAATCAAGGGGTACAATAGAATCACATCATTTTGAGGAAGTATGTACCGTTGAATAGTTTCATTATTAGGTTCCAAAAAGACTGGCTTACTCATCGATTGCATCTGTTCAAACAGCTCGTTAAGTCCATCCTTCTGAACTAACAAAAAAGTGGTTCGTTTTTCATTTTCTCTCTCAACAATCAAATCAAGCATTTCGGTATCCCAAACCACCAATTCAGAAGAAACAAATGATTTGGTTTTATTATAAAGTCGTTTCGTCTTTAAAGTGATCTCTGAATTGAAATCAGGTTTGAAATCAAAAGTATACAATCCTCTTCCAGCTTGATAGATAAGATTTTCAGTTTTTAATTGATTGATTTTCCACGAAATAGTATTGGTAGATAAATCCGGAAATAAGGAAGAAAGAAACAAAACCAACTCCTTTGAAGTTATAGTGGTTTGAATTGAAAACTGTCCTTTTATCGCTAAAGCTAATTCGGTGTTTTTCATAAAAGCATTTGGAACACCAAATATAATAAAATATTTATAATTTCAAAACTTCGGCAAAATTATTTTTAAAGTGCCGATATTTTGTTTATTTTATGTTGTTTTTTATTTAAGATATTGTAATTTAGTCCCATATATTTTAAGAACCAACCTAAATAAGAACACATATGAAAATTTATGACATTAGCATTAAAAACTTTCGTGGTATTAAAAATTTACAGAACTTAAAAGTTGGCGATGTAAATTCCTTCGTTGGAAAAAATGATTCCGGAAAATCAAATATTTTAAAAGCTCTTGATGCCTTTTTTAATGATAAATTCACAGCACATGATGTTTTCAAAGGAATAACAGATGACGAAAAAACAGAAATAACAATTCGTTTTGAAACAGAAGAATTGATCAATTCTTTGGCTTTAGATGTTGAAGGTAAAATTAATTTAAAAAAAGTTTTCTCATTTTCAAGTGCCGGAAGATTAGTTAAAGAATTATTTTACAGTTGTAACGATATAAATAGTGAGCTATACTCTAACTGTTGGGGAATTAAAGAAGCAGAAATAAATGCATATTTAAGTTCTCTTGAAATTGAATTTTCTAGATCCGGGCGAGGAGTTACTAACATATCCAAAATCGAACAAATAGATGAAAATACGCAAGATTTGGGGAGAATTGAAAAAGAATATTTAGCAGATGAATTTTTAAAAAATCTAAAAAAGCAATATGATTTTTTTGAAATGCCTGATTATTCTTTATTTGATGCTGAACAGGATTTAAATATTGGTTCAACGGCTTTTCAAACACAATTTAAACCGATAGCAACCCAATCATTACAAAACAATTCTGGCTTAACATCTCAAATTGAAACCAATGTTCAAGATGATTTGGAAACTGAATTCAGTATAATTACTGAATTTATGAAACGTAATGTTCCAAATTTAGAAAAAATAAAACCTTCAGTTTCTTGTAATTGGGGAAATCTTGTAAAATTTGATTTATCACTAAAATTCTCTGAAGACGTTTTTGACATTCCAATTGCAAATAAAGGCACAGGATTCAAAAGGTTATTAATGGTTGCTTATTTTGAATATTTGGCACAAAAGACAACAAAAAGGTATCAAATATTTGGAATTGAAGAACCTGAAACATTTTTACACCCTGAACTTCAAAATGATTTATTAGATTCCATTATTACACTTTCAGAAAACAGCCAATTCTTTGTTACTACACATTCACCAGTTTTTGCAGGTGCCACAAAAAAATCTAATATTGTAGTTGTAAAAAAAGAAAACGAAATATCACATTATTTCAATTTCGAAAATGAAGACCATATTTTAGATGTTGTAATCAAAGAATTAGGAATAAGACCAAACTATAATTTATTGAATGACAATTATAGAAAAGCTGTATTTGTTGAAGGAAGTGGAGATGTCAAATTTTGGGAAAAAGCTTTTCAAAAAATCAATGGTAATTTTCCAGATGATATTTTAATAATTCCTTGTGGTGGAGACCAAGTTGAGTTTTTTGTTAACGCTGCACTTTGCAGAAAAATTAATCGCAAGTTCATTTTTATCTTAGATTCAGATAAAGGAGCTGTTGATTATGATTCTAAATTAGTTAATAAAGCTTCATTAATAGCAAAAGTTGAAGAATTAGGTGGTGAATTTGACGTTTTAAGAAAGCGAGAAATAGAGAATTATTATTCAAAAGATGCGATGCAAAGAGTAATTGGTGATGCATTCGCTTTACCCACAGAATTTATTATCGATGATTATTCAGATATTAAAGAAGATATTAAAACACATATTCTTGAGCCATCAGGCTTAAATTTCAAAACTAAAAACAATTTTACTGTATTCGATGAAATGACAAAAGAAGAATGGTTAGAATCAGCTTTTGTTATTGAGGAAACAACCGATTTAGAAATGATAATTGCTAAGATATTGGAAGATTAGAAATAACCGCAGGCTGGCGTAAGCTTCTTTATTGTGTCCTTTCCTGCTGCATCAATAAATTCCAAAATTACTAGAAGAATGAAGAATAGTATTTGGTTCAAATAAATTCTTTATTTATTCTGACATCCAAAACTTTAAACAAATCTCAATAACACAAAACCATGTCATTAAAAATAGTGCACACTGCCGATTGGCATCTTGGACAGACCTTTTTGCAAAAATCAAGAATTGAGGAACACCAATATTTTATAGATTGGCTGTTAGAAACCATTCAAACGCAAGATATTGATGCCATTATTATTGCGGGTGATATTTTTGATGTTTCAAATCCGACGATTGAAGCTTTAAACAAATACCATTATTTCCTGACTGAAGCTTATAAAAAAGGAGTTCAGGTAGTCATCGTTGGAGGAAATCATGATTCGGCGTCGAGACTCAATTCCTATAAAGATATTTTCAAAATACTGAATGTGTCTGTCGTTGGAGGCGAACACAATAATACCGGAACTATTATTCCGATTTTTAAAAGAGGAGAGAAAAATCCGAGTGCTTTGGTTGCCGCGGTGCCTTATTTACGCGATGGAGACATTCGCAAGATTTCGACAGGTGAAACAATCCACGAAGCGCACGGATTATTTACTGCCGAGGTAAAAAAACATTATGACGACTTGCTAAATCAGGCAAAGACAAACTACCCCAATCTACCTGTTATAGGTACAGCACATTTATACATTAACAGTTGTGTTCTCAGCGAACCGGCCGAAAAGAGAATGCATACGCTAGTGGGAACCTTGGGCCAAATTCCTTCATCGGTATTTTCAAAAGGCTACGATTACGTGGCCATGGGTCATATTCACAAGCCTCAAATGATTTCGCATCCTGAAGATGTCGTCCTTAAATATTCAGGCTCCCCTATTCCGCTGAGTTTTAATGAACGAAATGATCAAAAGGAAATCACCATTTTGACGATTGCCGATAATAAAATAGCGCATGAATCACTGTCGATACCTTTGCAAAGGAGCGTGATTCGCTTTGAAGGAAAGGCTGATGAAATTATGGAAAAAATAAAATTGCATGAACCTTCACAAGTATTGCCAACTTGGGCCGAAATCATAATTACTGAAGCTGTAAATTATATTGAATTCAACAATGAGGTAAATGATTTATGTATCGATAAAAAAATAGAAATTCTGAACCGAACCACTAAATTTAGCTCAATGAATAATCAATCAATAAGAGAAGAATATATTGCCGGCACGGATAATAATCCTTTGGATGATATCCCAAAAATCTTTACTATAAGATGCGAAAAGAAAGGAATGAATGAAGAAAGTATTGCCGAAATAATGCCGTTGTTTATGCAGATATTGGATGAAATTAACGACACGCATTAGGTCTTCGAAAACAATTTAAGATTTTTGATTTCAGAATTTAGAATTCACTCCTATTCCAATAAAAAAATAGCATCTTCCTATGAAAATTTTAAAAATAAACATCAACAACATACAGTCTTTGAAAGGGGTTCAACCCGAAATTAATTTTACCGATGGCATTTTGGCCCATGCGGGTTTGTATGCCATTACCGGTCAAACAGGTGCAGGAAAATCGACTATACTTGATGCCATCACACTAGCCTTGTACGGTAAAACCAATAGACATGGAAATGACAAACCTTCGGATGAAATTATCACCCGAAATCAAAAAGAAGCTTATTCCGAGGTTACTTTCGAAGTTAATGACGTTATTTATATAGCCAAGTGGAATGCCGCTTTCACAAGGACAGGAACGCTTCGTTCTGATATAAGACAGCTGTATAAAATTGACGGTGACGATTTTATTTTATTGGCGGATAAAATTAAAGATGTGGACCAAAAAATTGAAGAAATTATCGGATTAAAATATGAGCAGTTCACCAAATCGATTTTGTTGGCTCAGAATAATTTCTCTGCATTCTTAAAAGCAAAACCGGACGAACGTGCCGAAATGCTGAGCAAAATTACCGGTACACAAATCTATGAAGAGGTTTCGAAAAAGATTTTTGAAAAAACTAAGGCGCTTGAAAATGAAATCAACGCTCTTAGAGCTTCTATGAACGGAAACATTCTGAACCGTGAGCAACTCGAAGTCATCAAATGTTCTATAACAGAAAAAGAAAATACCGCCAAGAAACTTGATGATGACCTGAAAACACTAATGGCTGAAATCTCTTGGCTGGACGCTATTGAAACAGTCGGAAATGAAATTGAAAAACATAAGTTAGAAATTCAAAAAATAGCAGAACATTTTGAACAAAACGCCACAAATTATCTCAAACTTGCGAATTACAACAAAGCGAGATTAATTGAAACTGATTTACAGTCTTTTCAAAATGACCAGCTCAACATTAACAAAAACACGGCTGATACTGAAACTGCTAAGACGGAAATAAAAACGCTTTCGGATCAACTGTCAGTAACAGAACCTAAACTGGAGACGGCAATTGCTAATCTAAAAGCAAGTCAAAACGAACTAACTTTAAAAAAGCCACTTATTGAGTCGGCTAAATTGACCCATAGTGCAATCATTGCTAACACAGATATATTAACTAAAAGCAAACTTGAGTTAGTTAAAGTAACCGAAAGCTCTGCCTTAAACAATAAAAATTTATCAAAGGAAAATCAAAGGAAAGAGATTTTAAAAAATAAAAATTCAGAACACGAACAATTAATCACTCAATATATAAAGTACGAATCCTGGACTGCGGAGAAAGGGGCTATAACCTTAAAGTATAATGAGATTGTGGATTTACAAAACGGTATCGATACTCTGAAAATTGAACAATTAGAAAATCAGATTAAAGCATTCGATACCGAAAACATAAGTATCCAAAATTTAGTTTCCAAACTAAAAGCGGAATGTGACAGTCTGAATTCACAACTTGAAGCCATAGAAAATCAGAAGAAAGAATCCCCTACTCCAGAAGAATTAACAATTGCAAAAGAGGATTCCAGAACTGCAATAGAGCAATGGAATAAACTAAATGGATTCATTTCTGAATTAGAAAAAGAAAGCAAATCATCTCAAAAGTTTAAAGCGGAATCAGAAATTGCAAGGTCTCAAAAAGAGACATTAGAAAAACTGGTATCCGAAAAAGGGGAATTGCTCCAAACTCTTGAAGAGAACAAAACATTAAAACTTTTGGTTGCGAGTTTAGAAGAACACCGCCACAACCTGAAAGACGGTGAAGCCTGTGCATTGTGCGGTTCGACCGAGCATCCTTATACTTTGAATTTACCGCAAGAACTCTCTGATCAGGATGACCCGAAAACAGAAAGTCTACGTAAAGAAATTAATGAATTAGGATTACAGAAAGAAAATACCATCAAAATCATTTCGGCTCTCGAACAACAAATTCTTACGAATGAAGACAATCGTGTCAAGCTTGAAAAGGAAATAGCAACACTTCAAACAATCCTCCAGATTGAAAAACAACCTACAGCTGAATTCATAGACTCTAATATTGATAAGGCAAGACAATCATTAGATTCAATAGAGGAAAAAATCAAGAATTTATCGGATTTAAACAAATTAGCCGAAAGCCAGACAAAGTTGCATTCAGCAAAGAAAGAGGCTTTAAACAAAATTGAATTACTATATAGAGATTATCAGACTGCTTTAGATCAAATTCAGAATAAGAATTTATCTATCGGCGGAAATTTCGATTTTATAAAAGAAAAATTCCAATTGTACGGATTTCAATTGGAAAACAATACTTTGGAAACCGTTTCTGCAATTGGAAAGCAATTGACTACCCACTCCAATAAATTAAACGAAGAAAAATCCAATCTAAAAAACGCCCAAGATACACTGGTCGCAATTGGCACAACTTTGACAACATTGGAGACACAAAAAACAGGATTTGCTTCCCAGATCCTAAAACTTGATAATGAAATTAGACTACTTATTGAGAATATAAAAGTATCTGATGAAAAATTAAAAGAACAGACAGCCACATTCGAATTAAAATCTCCGCAGGAAGAAGAAAGTCGTTTACACAAAAAAGTTGGTTTTGAACAAGAGCTTGTAAACCAATTAAACAAGGAGAATGGCACTATTTCATCCACACTCAAATTGCAAAATGAATTATTGGAAAAACGGATTACAGAAAAGGTGGATTTTGATAAAAAGCTAAATGCTTCAAAAATAAACATGGAAACCAAGTTGAATGAAAACAACTTTGAGTCTGTTTTGGCTTTACAGGAGGCTCTTAATCTGGACAACAGTACTGGCTTGACCCTTCAAAAACAAAAATTTAACGATCTAAAACAGCAAACCGAAGGAGCTTTGAATGCGAGCACTGCCAAACTTGATATCCTCAAAGAAAACCCTTTGACCGAACTTACTAAAGCTGAATTGATACCTGCAAAAGACGAGTTAGAAAAAAACAGCAAAACAATCCATCAGGAAATCGGTCAACTGAAAGAGCAAATTGATAGCAATAAAAAAATAGAACAGGAAAACCAACAGATTGTTGACACCATCAAAACCAAGTCAATCGTTTATGATAAATGGGATTTGTTAAATAAAACAGTTGGTTCGTCTGACGGGAAGGCTTTCAAAAAATTTGCACAGGATTTTACGTTGTCTTTATTGATTCAATATGCCAACAAGCATCTGGAAACGATGTTTAACCGATATGAACTGTTTAAAGATGACAATTCGGAAGAAATGGAACTGCAAATCAAGGACAACAGCTTCTATGGTGAAATCCGCAATATCAATTCGCTATCCGGAGGAGAAACGTTTCTGGTAAGTCTGTCGTTGGCGCTTGGATTATCGGATTTGGCGAGTAAAAACACCAAAATCCGTTCGCTTTTCATAGATGAAGGTTTCGGTTCTCTTGATCCCGAAAATCTGAACAATGCTTTGGATACCCTGGAAATGCTCCAACAAACAGACGACCGTCAAATTGGTATCATTTCGCATATAGATGAACTAAAAAAGAGAATTACCACTCAAATTCAAGTAAAAAAATATACGAGTGAGTTTAGTACTATTGAAATTGTGGATTAACAACTAAGAATTAGTACAATTATTAAATAATATTTTGCCGCAAATATCTCGTATATTTGCGACAAAATAAAATAAAAAAAAAACACACACAAAGCATTGATTACAAATAGATTGACGTAATTAAAAAAGCCAATAGGGGTTCGCTTTATAATTTAATTCTTAAGAAGTATTTTTTTAAAACTTTGTCACAAATATTTACTAAATTTGTGACAGAATTAAAAAGTAAAATAAATGCTAAGCATAGAAAGTAATATAGAAAAAGCTATAAAATCAAAATCAAAAGGATCGTTAGTACTCCCTGATGATTTTCGATTATTAGGTTCGTCTGAAGCTATCCGAAAAGCATTACAACGGCTTGAAGAAAAACAAATAATAAAAAGAGTCGCTCAAGGCATTTATGTGCGTCCAAAAACAAATAAATATATTGGCGAAGTACTACCATCAGCCGAAGAGGTGGCAATTGCAATTGCTAAAAGAGACAAAACAAGAACGGTTCCAACAGGCACTTATGCCTTATACGCTTTAGGTTTGAGTACACAAATACCTATGAAAATAGTATTGCTAACAGATGGTTCTCCAAGAACTTTAGTAGTAGGTAAAAGAACTATAAAATTTAAAAAAACTACACCAAAAAATCTACTTGCAAAAGGCAAAATAAGTAGTTTAGTCATTCAAGCACTAAAAGAAATTGGAATAGACAAGCAAACGCTTGATGAAGAATTGAAAATTATCAAATTATTGAAAGAAGAAAACCCAAACCATTTATTGTACGATATCGCATTAGCACCAGTTTGGATTCAAAAAATAATGAAAAAAGCATTATAAATGGCACAAATAAATTTTCATGATATTCCTGAAAACGACAAAAAAGAAATTTACAAACAAGTAAGTAACATTTCGGGTATGGCTGATTTTGCAGTCGAAAAAGATTGGTGGGTAGTACAAACCTTATCCATTATTTTTGAAATGGAAGTAGGACAGCATTTGGTTTTTAAAGGCGGAACCTCATTAAGTAAAGCTTGGAAATTGATAGAACGCTTTTCAGAAGATATCGACCTTGCTATTGACAGGAAGTTTTTAGGATTTGAAGGCGAATTATCCAAAAATCAACGTACAGAATTAAGAAAAGCAGCCAGTAGGTATGTTGCCGGAACTTTTTTTGATGAATTGCAAAAAAAGTTCCAAGAGAAAGGGCTATTAGGCGTAACGTTCCAATTGGTTGAAACCAAAGACAGCGACCAAGATCCTAGAATTATAGAAGTATATTATCCCAATGTAATAGAAACTCCTGGCTATATTCAGCCAAGAATTCTAATAGAAATTGGTTGCCGTTCATTAAGAGAACCTTTTTCGGTACAAACATTTGCATCACTCGTTGATGAAGAGTATACCGATAGCGGTTTTGCTCAAGCACCTATAAACGTTCCAACAGTAAATCCGGAACGCACTTTTTTAGAGAAAATCTTCTTGTTACACGAAGAATTCCACAAACCAGTAGAAAAAATTAGAGTGGATCGATTGAGTCGTCACCTGTATGATGTGTTTCAGCTAGCTAAAACAGATTTTGCGATAACGGCATTAAAAGATGCAGCCCTGTATGAAACAATCGTAAACCACCGCCATAAATTCACGCGTGTGGGTGGTGTTAATTACAACAAACATCAACCACAAACTATTAACCCTATTCCGATTCCCGAAGTAATGGAAGCTTGGAAAGCGGATTACAAAACGATGCAAGAGCAAATGATTTATGTTGATTCGCCATCATTCGAGGAAATAATCGAAGAACTAACAAATTTAAAAAACAGAATCAATGCTTTCGAATGGAAGATGGAAAGTCAATTTCCTGTACCAAATAACTAATCATTAAACATCACGGGCAATCAAGCGGTCTCTCTTCGGTCGTTCTCTTTGTTCCGTTCGGCAGCTCCAGTCGGTTATCGGCAGAAAAAGCCTCCTCCCTCCGTTCCGCAGACACTACGCAACACAATAAAAATAGCAGCTTGAAAATAAGCAGCTATTTTTATTGCGCCGCTTCGTTCCTCATCTTCACACGTTCTCTACCCTACGTTCGGCGCGGCTACTACATCCACAATACCGCTTCATTCCGTTACACTCCGCAGGCTACGCTCCACTACATTCCAGCAGTATGGTGTCTGTCGCCCCTTATTTTTTCAGCGGTTGCTCCTTCGCACAGCCATCGGGGTTGGCTCCGTTAGCACTTTGCCCTAAATCAAGGAACGCCAAAGGCTGTCTTATATTTTTTCCCCGCCGTTTCACGCTCCTATCCCTTCTCTCCACTTCGTCCCGCGGAAAAAGCGGGACTACGCTTCGTTCCCGGTCTAGGGTGGCTGTTCGATTGCCGCAACCCCGCCACTGCGCTCCTCGAAAAATAATAATTTCCGCTATCGCTACAATCATTATTTTCTGCGGTGCTTGGGGGTGTTTAATTGCCGTTTCCACAAGAACTCCCCTGAAAAAACTAAACAAGAACATCTGTCTTCGGAAAAAATAAATAAAAAGAAAGTAAAGGTAAGTTCCGGTTTCTTAAAAAGTAAAGTTCAAGCCCTCCGGGTTTTTAATAAAATCTCCACCCTTTAACCTGCATTCATTTCAGGTTCTTTTTTATAAACCAATCTCCGCTTCTCAACACGTTTCCGATTATAAGTCGGGTAGTATTTTATTAAAAAAACGTGACTTTTTGAAACCTCCACTTTAGAGACGACTTTCTTTTTTTTCTTTTTTTCTTTTAAAAATGATGTGGTGCCGAGCATAGCGAGGCACATAATTTAAATCCGAAGCCATGCCAAATTTTGTTATTAAAACCCACCAAAAAAACGCTCTTTACAAAGGAAAAAAAATCTACATCCTCAACAAAGGAATGAACAGTGGCAAGCCACAGAAAGAGCCATTTACAAATAGCTTTGTAATCTTATTTCAAAATGAAGAAGATGAGGAAACGGTTTATTGGTTGGCCTATAGTCTATGGAAATCGAAATTCTGGCACCAATCGCTTATTGGATCCGTAATTCCATTTTTACGTATTTATGATTTCAAAAAGGAATTTGATACAAAAGTAAATGAAATGCTGCAGGAACACGAGCTGCACAAAAAACAAGTCCAGGCGTTGAGGTTACTGGAACAAAGAGAGGACCAATTACATCAGAATATTGTCCTTATAAACGAAATGAGGAGAGTTATTTTGAATCGATACTACAAAAAATAATAACTGCAAAACTTGAAGTAAATTTTATATGCATATATTTGAGGAAAGTCTGAACTTATCATAAAAAGCCATCCCAAATTGGGTTGATAAGTATGGTTTTGTAATACAAATTATCTCTTATTAGAATCAAAAACACATATAAGATTGAAAATATGTTAAAGAATGAAGAAGATCTAAGAGGAAAGCTACTAATTCCATTCTTAAATGACCTAGGTTTTGATATTTCAGAGATTTCTTTTGAAACATCATTCTCTATTAGACTAGGAAAACATGAACGACCTATTCGTGGTAGATCAGATATTCTATGTAAAAGAAATGGAAAAAATCTGTTCATTATCGAACTAAAAAATGATTCTATCTCTATTACCAAAGAGGACATAGATCAAGGGATTTCATATGCAAGATTACTTCCAGATAATATAGCGCCTTTTACAATAATCAGTAATGGGAAAATAACAAAGATTTTTGATTCAATAACGCGGCAAGAATTAACAGGAACCGAGATTTCCAAGCAGTCAGATTTTTGGCAAAATGATTGTACTCTTTCAACAGATGAAGACCTTAAAATAAGGTATCTAGCACTCAAGAACTTTGTTTCATTTTCGCCTGAAAATCTAAAACAATTTTGCGAAGATCAAGTTCGAGATAGAATGGGGCCAATTATTGGAAATATCGATACTCCTTCTTCTAAATTTGTTAAAGAACTTTATGTTCAAAGAAAAGAACTAAAATGTGCTTTTGATGATTTTATCAGTTCAGAGTCCTCATTTTTTGGTTTAGTTGGATCTGCAGGAGTTGGTAAAACAAGTGCAATGTGTTCATTAGCACTTCAAAGTTTAGATGATAAAATTGTTTTTTTTTACAATGCCACGATAATTAATAAATCACCTTTAGAACACATCGCTCAAGACCTGAACGGTGTTTTTTCTAGCAAGAGCGAGAGTAACGTTATTTTAAAAAAACTTGATGAATTAGGGAGGTTTTTAAATAAAAGTGTTCTAATATTCATTGATGCAATAGATGAAAGTGTTGATTCAAATATTACTCTTGAACTAAGTGAAATAGCTCTTGCAGTCAGAAATTTAAATAAAGTTAAAATTTGCATTAGTTGCAAATCGAATATTTGGAAAAATTTCTTAAAAATTAATGACACTTACACGCACTTATATGAAGAGTTAAAAAAATCTCACGATGTAATTGGCAGTCTGGATAATTTTCCTGGATTTCTATTAGACGATTTTAGTAATGAAGAAATAAAAAGCATAATCCCTTTATATAAAAGCTCTTTTGATTTCAAAGGTCAAATATCAGATTCATTATTAAATGAACTTAGAAATGGTTTCTTTTTACGAATATTCAGCGAGGTTTATAGTCATAAACAAATACCACAAAAAATAGATGATAAAGAATTAATTAAGACATACATTAAACAATCTCTTGAAAAAACAAATATTGGTGCTCAATCTGGCTTGCGAATTCTATCGAAAATTGGACAGATATTAATAAATCATAAATATAACTCATGGGAAACTTACAAAGATGAAGGTTTGGAAGTGGATAAATTACTTGATAAATTAGACTTTTCGATTGATGAAAATTTACCGGAAGATTTATTTGCTAGAAACATACTTATTAAATCCAATAAGGAAGATTCGTATAATATATCCTTCTATTATTCAAAAATTCGTGATTATATAATTTGCTTTCATTCATACAAACTGCATAAACTAAGCGATAATGAATTTCATAACGTACTTGATGATTTCTACCAAAATCACATCGGCCAAAGTGCAATTGCTTTTTATACTGAAAATGCAACTACTTCTCATCAGAGTACCTTAATAAAATTCAAAAAAGATAAATCTCTTAAATATGTAATTGGCTATGATTCTTATTTAAATAATAATTTCAAATCTTTTAAAAACAAGTTTATCCCCAAAACAGAGGGTGACATTGGAATAGTATTACCTATAGATCTTTTAAAGGAAGACGGTTATGCTCTCTTCCCTTTAGATTCCAATTCATCTAATAGAATCCTATACGAAAATTTAAAGGACGCTTTTTCTGAGGGTTATTATGAGAGTCGAATGTTTCAAATAGGGGTTGACACATTATATGGAAGTAACACTTCATTGTTGATTCCAGACCAAAATAAGCTTATCAAGAATAACATCTTCAAACAGCTTAAAGAAATTATAAATAAGGGAAAACTTACTGCTTATAATTCTGACATCCTCCTGATGGAAATGGTTTCAACAATTCTCTACTATTATTATAATAAATTTGGTTATGATTTTAATTTAAAGGATTTTAACCTACCTAGATTTGACTTGATTTATCCAATTGATTTAAAAAACTTGAGATATAGAATTTATAAATTTAGAGCTACTGATTATTATCAA
Source organism: Flavobacterium gawalongense (assembly GCF_007097265.1). GTDB lineage: Bacteria > Bacteroidota > Bacteroidia > Flavobacteriales > Flavobacteriaceae > Flavobacterium > Flavobacterium gawalongense. The sequence goes on from NZ_VJZP01000040.1 coordinate 32,177, forward strand.
AATAAAAAAGTAGATTCAAACCTTATTAACGAGTTGGTCGAGAAAGCATATATAGAAAATCTTGATATTCCTAAATTAAATGTTAGTGGTGACTTTCCTCCAGTTGAGGAATTATTTAAAATTGTGAATATTCTATTAAAAAAGGGATATAATGAAATACAAAAACACCACTTGCCATACCCTGACAAATCGATAATTGAAGCAAGAGAATTTTATGAACAAGACATAAAGCAAAATTTTCGTCAAATTAGAAGTGCCCAATATAGCTCAGAACAAGCTAAGTTATATATCGAAAAGTTTTTCGAGCATTTAGAATCTTGTTATAAAGAATTTGTTGAATGCTATTTTCCAACATTTAAAGATGAATTTCCATTCTATAAGGCCTTACCGAATGAGTACTTTTTTTATATGAAAGACTCAGATATTCTTAAATGGGGTATGTTTGGTTATCGCACTTCTAAATGTGGTAAAATGAAAGTTTATTTTAAGGAACACATTCCACATAATGAAGCTTTTGAAGAAGATGAGGTAGTTATTTTGAGAGCATTCTCTCTTGATAATATTCTTTATAATGACCATTACAATCTAATTAAAACAATTGATAAAATAAATACTGGACATGCTAACTTAGCAATCACAGAAAGTTAAGAAATAATCTTAATTTTAACCTATGAAACAAGTCCGCAAAATT
>NZ_VJZP01000041.1 GCF_007097265.1 Flavobacterium gawalongense
AAAGGAGCAGAAAAACTAAGATTTCTACTCCTTAAATTATTGTATTTATTCCTTAAAGGACTTTTTCAGTACCCTCGGAAACGGTCGTCTTTTTTTTATCTTTGAATAAAAAATATTAACAATGAAAATCTTAACAAAAATTATCTTTATTATTTTCTTATCAATATTTATATTTTCTTGCAACAAAAAACAAGAAACAAAAATAATCACAAGACATATTAAAGTAAAAGATAGCACTAAAGAAAAATCAGATAGCATTCCAAATAAATTTGACTGTTATGATGGTTCTCAAACGGAAATGAATGTTTGCTCAGCAAATGAATTAATCTACTATGATAGTATTTTAAATGTTAGATATAAATATTTAATAAAAAAAATAGATACAGAAATCAAAGACGATTATGAAAATTATAATTTAAGATTAAAAACAAGTATAATAAATTCACAAAAAAACTGGATAATTTCTAAAGAAAAAAATAGAGAGGTATTTGATATTGAATATGAAGGAGGCTCTATTTTACCTTTAGCTAAAAACACACAAACTATTAGAGATACAAAAGAAAGAATAATATTCCTTGAATATTTTATACATGAAGATTAAAAGACAACTAAAAAACGGTCGTCTTTTTTTTATCTTAGCAATACCTTAACAATTGTTATACCCCAATTAATATTCTGTTTAGTGAAATTTGCATTTCTTCATTTAGAAAATTCAAACAATGATTATAAAGAAAATTATTCCCTTTCTTGTTGTATTATTATCTTCTCTTTCTTCTTTTTCTCAAGACACGAGCTTTAGCGATCAGGCGAAGCAAAAATTTACCCTTAGCGGAACTATTATTGACGCCAACAGCAATGAAACTTTAATTGGTGTTAACATTGTTATCCCAGAATTAAAAACAGGTGTAACTACCAATGAATATGGATTCTACTCTATTACTGTTCCAAAAAGAAATTACACTGTTAAAATAACCTATTTAGGATATCAAACTATAGAAGAATCGATAAATTTAGACCAAAACATAAAGAATAATTTTAAATTAATAAGCAATGAAACTGTTTTAAAAGAAGTGGTCATCATTGATACTAAAAGCAAAATTGACATTCGGAAACCTGAGATGAGCGTTAATAAACTCTCTATTTCGGCTATTAAGAAAATGCCGGTTGTACTCGGCGAAGTTGATGTTCTCAAATCTATTTTATTGCTTCCAGGAGTTACTAATGCTGGCGAAGGCGCATCCGGTTTTAATGTACGTGGCGGTGGTGCAGACCAGAATTTAATTCTGTTGGACGAAGCAACCATATTTAATTCCTCACATGTTTTTGGCTTTTTCTCCGTTTTCAACCCCGATGCGATAAAGGATTTAAAGCTATACAAAGGTGGAATTCCAGCTCGTTTTGGCGGAAGGGCTTCTTCGGTTTTAGACATTTATCAAAAAGACGGTAACAGTAAAGGATTCAACGTAAATGGAGGAATCGGATTAATCTCGAGTAGAATTTTGGTCGAAGGACCAATAGTAAAAGACAAAGGTTCTTTCCTTATTGGTGGAAGAAGTTCGTATGCCCATTTATTTTTAAAACTCTCTAAAGAACAAAAAAACAACTCCGCTTACTTTTATGATTTGAATACCAAGTTGAGTTATAAATTGAACCCAAATAACAATCTGTATTTGTCGGGATATTTTGGAAGAGACGTTTTTAGCCTAAATAAAAGCTTCACTAATATTTATGGAAACTCCACTTTAAACTTGCGTTGGAATCATTTATTTTCAGATAAATTATTTTCGAATTTATCGCTAATCTACAGCGACTATTATTATGGATTGGATTTGGATTTTGTAGGTTTCAAATGGGATTCCGGCATCAAGAATTACAATATCAAATACGATTTCAAGAATTATATTTCAAATAAATTCAAATTGAATTACGGCGTAAGCGCTATTTATTACGATTTTAATCCGGGAACTATAAAACCATCTGATGTAGATTCCGGAATTAATTTTGATCAATTGGATAAAAAACACGCTTTCGAACCTGCCCTATACATCAATGGAGATCATGAAATTTCGAATAAAATTTCTCTTTCTTATGGTTTACGATACAGTATATTTTACCGTTTAGGACAATCTACCGTAAATATTTATGAGAATGACAATCCGGTAACTTTCAATCCGGATTTACAGATTTATGAAAAAGCGACGCCTATTGGAACTAAATTTTATGAGAAAAATAAAGTGATTGAAAGCTTCAATAATTTAGAACCACGTTTTTCTTTTGCCTATCAAATCAACGATGACCAATCTGTAAAAGCCAGCTACAACCGAATGGTCCAATATCTACAATTGATTTCCAATACTTCCTCTCCTACTCCGCTTGATGTCTGGACGCCAAGTGATAATTTCATCAAGCCCCAAATTGCAGATCAAGTGGCTTTGGGCTACTTTAAAAATCTTAAAGATGGCGTCTATTCCTTAGAAGTTGAAACGTATTATAAAAAAGTAAAAAACAGATTGGATTATATCGATGGTGCTAATTTGATTGCGAATAAAGCGATTGAACAAGTGATTTTGAATGGTGAATTAAGATCCTACGGTTTGGAAATAATGTTCCGAAAAAACGAAGGTAAATTTAACGGCTGGATTTCCTATACTTTATCTAAATCTGAACAACAAACTCCGGGAAGAACATCTATTGAAACAGGAATTAATAATGGAAATTGGTACAACTCTGTTTATGATAAATTGCACAATATCGCCATCACCACTTCCTATAATTCAAACGAGAAATGGTCTTTTGGAGCTAATTTTGCGTTACAAACCGGGCAACCCGTAACCTATCCGACAGGACAATACGAATACCTTGGAATAGCCGTTCCCAGTTATGATTTAAGAAACGGAAACCGGCTTCCGGCTTACCATCATCTCGACATTGCTGCAACATTAACCCCACGCAAAAATAATGACAGAAACTGGAAAGGAGAATGGGTTTTTAGTATTTACAATTTGTACAATAGAAAAAATGCAGCTTCAATCAATTTTAGACAAAATATGAATACCGGTACTAATGAGGCCGTAAAAACTTCCATTTTTGGTATTGTTCCTGCGATTAGTTATAACTTCAAATTTTAATTATATGAAAAAAATAACACTATTTTTAGCAATTATAGCAGCATTATTTTTCAACAGTTGTGAGGATGTTATTCCGTTAGATTTGAACACTGCACTGCCAAAACTGGTTATAGAAGCTTCCATAAATTGGAAAAAAGGAACCGCTGGAAATCAACAAAAAATAAAATTAACTACAATGACAGATTACTACAGTACCATAATTCCAAAAATTTCCGGAGCCACTATTTATATTAAAAACAGTTCCAATATCATTTTTAATTTTGCCGAATCTGCTAATAAAGGGGAATACATTTGCACTAATTTTATTCCTGTCATAAACGAATCCTACACTTTAACTGTTATTAGTGATGGTGCAACTTACACTGCCTCCGAAACATTAAAATCAGTAGCACCAATAACTGAAACTACTCAAAATAACGAAGGAGGCTTTACCGGAAAAAACATAGAAATCAAATCCTATTATACAGATCCTGCGAACGAACCTAATTATTATTTATACAAATACATCTATTCCAATCAGGTAAAATCTAATTTTTATGTAGATGAAGATGAGTTTTTTGACGGAAATAAATTCTTTAGCATTTCCCAAAATGACGATTTAAAAGCGGGCAACGCAATAGAAGTCAGCCATTACGGAATTTCAAAAGCCTATTACAATTACCTCCGCGTTTTAGTAAGCATCGCAGGAAATAATGGCGGCGGACCGTTTCAATCTCCTCCGGCAACAGTAAGAGGAAACATCATCAACAACACAAATTCAGCTAATTTTCCTTTGGGTTATTTTTCTCTTAGTGAAGTCGATATTAAAAATTACACGATACAATAAGGAGCAAAAACCAGCTATACATTACAAACAAAACAGGCTCTAAACAGTTTTCTAGCTAGTATAAGGAGCTTCCTTTGGTCGCTCTTCTACTAGCACAAAACTAAAGTTTGGAACCTATTTTGTTTTTCATTTCTATCTGGGCTAAAAAATCACGAATTACAAATTACGAATTATGAATCACTATCTTTGCATTAGTAATTTTCAATTCGTAATTCATAATTAACCATGTCCTCACATCACATCGTTCGCGACGACCAAGAACCTGCCTTAATAATTGCCAATGGCGCATCCTGTAATCCAGAATTATTAGGACAATTATTAGAATGGTCTCCTTTGGTAATTGTTTTAGATTCGGCTATAGAAAGAGTCATGCAATTAGACATAAAAGTAGATGTTCTTTTAGGTGATTTCGATAGAGGATTTGATCCTGAAGAATATCAAACTTCACAATATCCTATTGAGATTATTCATACTCCAGACCAAAATAAAACCGATTTAGAGAAAGCATTTGATTATTTAATTCACCGAAAAATTCCTGCCGTAAATGTCGTTTGGGCAACCGGAAAAAGAGCCGATCATACCATTACCAATCTTACTAACATTGTTCGATACCGAAATCTATTGAAAATTGTGATTTTAGATGACCATTCGAAAATATTTTTGTTGCCAAACAAATTCGAAAAATGGTACACTGCCAATACCCCAATTTCGTTAATTCCCATCGGTCATGTTACCGGAATTCACTCTGATAATTTATTTTATCCGTTAAAAGACGATAGTCTAACCATTGGCTACAGAACCGGAAGCAGCAATCATGTCATCAAAGACGGCATAGTCACAATTGAACACAGTGAAGGCGATTTATTACTGATGGAATGCATCGATTAGTGACTAAAAATCTATTTATAATCTCTTCCTTTAATTTGACAAGAAGAGATTGACTATCTTTGCGCGGAAATGGAAAAAATAAAACCAAAAACGATTACCGAAAAGACCAATTTGCATCCTAGAAATCTGGACCGATTTGGATATGATTTTGAACAATTAATCAAAAATTGTCCTGAATTGCAGCATTTTGTTGCTGTCAATGAGCACCATATAAAAACTCTTGACTTTAGTAATCCCGAAGCGGTAAAATCGCTAAACAAAGCCCTACTGGTAACTCATTATGATATACAGGATTGGGACATTCCTAAAAACTACCTTTGCCCACCCATTCCTGGCAGAGCTGATTACATTCATTATATAGCTGATTTATTGGCTTCCACTAATAACGGAATCATCCCGGAAGGCGAAACCGTTCAAGGTTTGGATATTGGTATTGGTGCCAATTGCATTTACCCAATAATAGGTAATTCTGCTTACGGATGGAGTTTTGTGGGAACCGATATCGATTTAAAAGCAATTGAAAACTGCAGTAAAATCATCGAATCCAATCCAAAATTAATCGATGCCATTAGTTTGCAACAACAAACAGAAGCACGTTTTATTTTTAAAAACATAATTACACCCGAAGACAAATTTACTTTCACAATATGCAATCCGCCTTTTCATGCCTCACAGCAAGAGGCTACTAAAAGCACGTTGAGAAAAATCAATAATTTAGAGCAAACAAAAACCACAAAACCTGTTTTAAATTTTGGGGGTCATAATGCTGAATTATGGTGTGAAGGTGGCGAATTAGGTTTCGTAACCCAAATGATTTACGAAAGTGCCAAATACCCAATGCAATGCTTATGGTTCACTACATTGGTTTCAAAAAAAGAAAATCTTTCTAGTCTTTATAAAACCTTAAACAAAGTAAGTGCTGTTGAAGTAAAAACGATTGATATGGCTCAAGGCCAAAAAACGAGCCGCATCGTAGCTTGGACTTTTTTGAGTGAAGCACAGCAAAAAGCTTGGAAGTTTTAAAAAAACAACTCCCTATTCAAAAAAATAAAGGAGTTGTTTTTAGATATAATTTTTTATATTTCTAAAAAATCAGTTCGATGTAATTAATCTTTATTTCCAATTTTGAAACCGTTGATATATTCAAGAGGTTTTTTACCGTCATAGTACATATTATCTATAAAATCAGTGGTCGCCGGCTTATAACCATCCGTTTCAGGAATATCGATTTTGGCTATAAAACCTTCATCTAACAACAATTTAGCTGCTTTATTCCATATTTCAGGCTTGTAAACCTCCCTAATTTTATTATTGTACCATTCAGCAGGTTTTGATTCTGAAATTTGTCCCCATCGTCGCATTTGTGTTAAAAACCAAATTCCGTCAGAATAGAAAGGATAAGTCGCATTGTATCTAAAAAAAACATTGAAATCCGGCAAAGACCTAACGTCCCCTTTTTCGAATTCAAATGTCCCTAACATTGAATTATCAATCACCCGTTTAGCTCCGTCAACATAAGCTGATTTTGATAATATCCGGGTTGCTTCTTTTCTATTTTCGGGATTATCCAACCATTTTCCCGCTTTAATCAATGCCTTTGTAATCGCAATTGCAGTATTTGGGTATTTTGTAACAAACTCCTTGGTCATCACAAACACTTTTTCGGGATGATTTTTCCAAATCTCTCGGCTGGTCACAACGGGAACACCAATACTTTCCTCAACTGCCTGCTGGTTCCATGGTTCTCCAACACAATAGCCATTGATAGTTCCTGCTTTTAATGTTTGAGGCATTTGTGGCGGGGCTGTGATATTCAGCAGTACATCTGCTCCTATATTTCCTTTGCTTCCTTGAATGCTATTGTTATTGTAAAATCCAGGATTTATTCCACCTGCTGCTAGCCAATATCGCAATTGATAGTTGTGGGTTGAATAGGCACCAACGATACCAAATGTAAAAGGTTTGTTTCCTTTTTTATAATAATTTAGAGCAGGTCTTAAGGCATAGGCAGGAATAGGATGTACGGGTCTGCCATATTCCTGTGGTATACTATCCACCATTTTTGACCAAACATCATTGGATACTGTTATAGCATTTCCGTTCAAATCCATCGAATAGGAAGTAACAAGTTGGGCTTGTCTGCCAGATCCCACGGCTGCTGCAATAGGTTGTCCGGCTAGCATTTGGGCGCCGTCTAATTGATTGTCAATCACCTTGTCCAAAATATCCCTCCAGTTGGCTTGGGCTTCTAGGTTTACTGCGAGTCCTTCTTCATCAAAATAGCCTAAGAACTTTGCAATGGCAAGTGGTGCCATATCGGTAAGTTTTATAAATCCAAAAGTTAGGTTTGGTTTTTCTAAAGGTAACTTCTTAGTTTTGGGAGGATCTATAGCTTCTTTTTTTAAATACGCATCTATTTTATAGGGTACTTTAAAACTTAAAACAAAGAATGACAATAGCAGAACCAATGATAATCTGAGTATCTTTTTTTTCATAGTATAGTTTTTGAATTATTACTGGATCAAAATTAAGTATATATACGTAGTTAAAATATGTAAAAAAACAGGTTTTGTCCTTTTTAATACATTTTCTAAATAAATTAATTTTACTATTCGATCATCAAAAAAAAGAACTTTAAAAACTAATTAATCTAATTACACCTGAACTTTGGTTTCCAAAAAAAAGGAAATCCTTCCAATCTTTATAAAACCTTACGGGTAGTCAGCGCTGCTGAAGTAAAAACGATTGATATGGCTCAAGGCCAAAAAACGAGCCGCATCGTAGGAGGGCACTGAAAAAGTCCTTAAAGAATTAGATTTCATTAAAAGAGTAGAAAAATAAGATTTTCTACTCTTTTTTTTATCCTGAAAATGAAGTACTTAAGCAAAACTCGAATTTTCCTTAATCGCCTTAAAATGTCTAATTACTAAAAAGAGATACTTTTTCAGTGCCCCCCATCGTAGCTTGGACTTTTTTGAGTGAAGCACAGCAAAAAGCTTGGAAGTTTTAGAAATAAAAATATTTCGTTAAAGTCTTGAAATACTACCATAAAATCATTCCAAACAGTAGTGCTTCCCAACCTTTTTCTTTATTTATAAGAATTATTTATTTAAAGGAATTATAACGAAAAAGGTATAATTATTAAATCAATAATTAAACTTCTAAAAATTTAGTTTTCTAAAAAAAATATACAACTATTCCTAAGTAGTTGTATTTCTTTATATTTTTAAGCCAAAAAACACGTTTTAACATATAATTATGTAAATTTGTTTATGAAATCTTAGATAATCTAAAAAATATTCTTTTGCGGTTCATAAAACCATTAGCAAAAAAAACACTAATACTTAAACACAAGAATACCACTACTATCCTTTTTTATTGTAATTTATTCGTATTCAATAAAAATTATATGCTCATCAAAAATTTGCATTGAAAAGAATCAACTAATCCTAACTAAATTGTGAAAAGGCAAATACTACATACCGATACACTAGATGACTCCACCCTTTGGAGCAACCTAAAAAAAGGTAATGAAAAGGCTTTTTCAACACTTTTTAAAAAGCATTATGCTCATTTAGTACGTTATGGAAATTCGTTTATTCCTTTTCCTGAAAAAGTGCAAGACTGCGTACAAGATGTTTTTACAGATATTTGGGTTTATAGAAATAAACTAAATGAAGATGTGGTAGTAAAAGCCTATTTATTGTCAAGTGTTCGTAAACGTATTGCGCGATTACAAGAACGAGATCATATTTTTCGCCTAAGCACTTCAATGGATTCTGTTAAATTTCTGTTTGATTTCTCCATAGAACATCACCTCATTGCCGATGAGACAACCGCGGCCAAAGTCTCACATCTCAATCGACTAATTAATGATTTGCCTTCTCGACAAAAAGAGGCCTTGTATCTACGTTACAACCAAGACCTCACTGTAGACCAAATTGCAAATATGCTTGAAGTCAACTATCAATCGGCAAATAATCTTTTACACCGTGCTTTATTGAGTCTGCGCAAAGAGTGGAAAGGAAACATTTTACTAATTTTACTACTGTTTCAAAGTGTTTTTTAGTTTTTTTAAAAATAAATTTAAAAAATTCATAATTTAATGAGTATCAAATAAAAAAACTGTCCTTTATATAATTGTAACCCATTTTTTTGATGCAACAACGTAACAATTATACAGAGATAGAACACTTTTTAGCCGATGAATCATTCCAATTATGGGTCTGTTTCAAAGACGACCAACAAGACTGGGAAGAATGGACTTTAGAGAATTCCAATCGTGCCAAATTAGTTGAAGAAGCGCGACTATGGTTGTTAGCAATGAAAGTTCCTAATACCAACCTATCAACTGAGGACGTTCAATATGCCTTGGAAGCTACTTGGGAAAAAATTGAAAGAGCAGAAGAAAATAAAAATGGAACAAGCAGACCAATAATAAAACTTTGGAGAAATAATTGGTTTAGTGGAGTTGCGGCCGTTTTGATTTTAAGTCTTTTATCCGGTTGGCTTTACAACCACTATATTGCTCCTGAAAATTCAGTGCTTACCTACAATGAACTAATCAATGAAAATGAGGAGGGTCTAGTTGAACAAACTAATAATTCTGACAAACCTCAGATAATAACCTTATCCGATGGCAGTTCCGTATTACTACAACCCAATAGTAAGTTGAGTTACCCTAAAATCTTTGTTGGGAATGAACGAAAAGTTTACCTATCCGGTGAAGGCTTTTTTGAAATCAGTAAAAACCCGAAAAAACCATTTTTTGTCTTTGCTAATGAAATTGTTACTAAAGTAGTAGGAACAAGTTTTAGAATAAAAGCATACGCTAATCAGCCAAATGTAGAAGTGGTGGTTCGTACTGGTAAAGTAAAGGTAAGATCCAACCAATTAATTGCAAACTCAAAAGATGAATTGATTGTTCTATTACCGAATCAAGCCCTACGATTCGTACGTCAAAATCTAACTTTTAATAAAATTACGGACATAACTCAAGATGAATCTTTAAGTCATTCAGCAAGTAATATAGAACAATTGGGATTTGAATTTACAGATATTCCTGTTGCTCAAATTTTTAAAACAATTGAGCAAGCTTATTTGGTAAAAATTGATTTTCCTCAAGCAAAATTAAAAGACTGTTATCTCACCACATCTTTAAGTGACCAGCCGCTACCAGAAAAACTCAAAATTATTTGTAAAAGTCTTGGGAACAATACCAGTTATGAAATGAATGGAAATCAAATTATTATTATATCAGATGGATGCAACTAACCTTATTTTGCCTATGAATTAAAGCACATAAACGAAAAAGCGCCGAAAATGCTGTAACATTCCCGACGCCTTGAATTAAATCAATTACCTCTCTGTAAAGAGTAATTGGTGCGTTCTCTCAATAACCAAACTAAAGAATATTAATAAAACAAACCAAAATTATGAAAAAAACTGTCCTTAAACAACGACTACTCTTTCGAATCATGAAAATAACCTTATTTCAATTTGTTTTAGCCCTTGTTTTTTCAAGTGTTACAATAGCGAATAATATCAGAGGACAAAGAAAATTGGATACAAAGGTAACTGTTACCCTAACCGATTTGAACTTAGATACGGCGTTAACTAAACTTGAAAAGTTGGCACATGTGAAATTTTCGTATAATTCGAGAATGACACAATTGAACCAAAAAGTGAGTGTTTATGCCAATAACGAAGCATTATCAAGTGTACTTACCCGTATTTTAAAACCACTAAAAATTAATTACACTGAAGTAAGCAATCAAATTATTTTACAAAAGGAAGGAATTCTCAAAGTGGGAATTAATGGAGAAGTTTTCTCTCCTTTAAATGAAAACGCAATAGCTGATATTATTAAAGGTCGCGTAGTTGATGACAACGGCGAACCTTTACCCGGCGTAACGATTCTTGTAAAAGGAACCACAAAAGGAACTACAACAGATGCAGATGGAAATTATACTATCAGTGCTCAAATAGGAGACGTTTTGCAATTTTCTTATGTGGGATTAGAAACTAAATCGGTAACTGTAACAGGAAGCATTGTAAATGTTACTTTAACAGGAAGTGGCGAAACACTACAAGATGTTGTTGTAATTGGTTCTCGTAATCCTACCAGAACAGTTACAGAATCTGCTGTTCCTATTGATGTGATTAGCATGAAAGAAATTGCTTCACAAGGAGCTCAAGTAAACTTAAATCAAATTTTAAACATGGTTGCGCCATCGTTTACATCAAATACTCAAACGGTTGCTGATGGAACGGATCATATTGATCCTGCGCAATTAAGAGGTTTAGGACCAGACCAAGTATTGGTTTTGATAAACGGAAAAAGAAGACATACTTCTTCTTTAGTAAATATTAACGGGTCACCGGGAAGAGGATCTGTAGGAACAGATTTGAATGCAATTCCTGCATTTGCCATCGAAAAAATTGAAGTATTGAGAGATGGTGCTTCCGCACAATATGGTTCTGACGCAATTGCTGGAGTAATAAACATTAATGTTAAGAAAAACACGAATAAATTAGAGGTAAACCTTTTTGGAGGAGGAAATCTTTCAAAAGGGGCCAATGACCATGACGGTGGTTTTGACGGTGGTAATTACCAATTAGACTTAAACTACGGAACGAGTTTAGGTAAAGAGAAAAGTTTCATCAATGCAACAGCAAGTTTTCAATTAAGAGATGCTACAAGCAGAGCAAAAGATGTGACTGGCACTTTATTTAATGCGTATAATGCGGTTGAACAAAGAGCTGTAGAAGCTGGGACTAATATTAATGCACTTTTTGGAAACATAACTAATACTCCAAATACTACACAAATTCTTTCCAATATAAAAACGTATGCTCCGCAAGTAGGCTATTTCACATCGGCTCAACAAACAGCAATAAGTGATGCTTCTGACATCTCGCAGATGCAAGCCGCATTGAATTTTGATGCCACAGCAGGAGAATTAGCGTATAGAGGTCTTGAAAGAAAAGATTTCAATATGAGAGTGGGACAATCTTCTTTGAAAAGTGCTCAATTCTTTTTGAATGCTGCTTATCCAATCAATGATAAACTGGAAGCGTATGTTTTTGGTGGAACCAGTTATAGAAACGGTGAAGCTGCAGGTTTTTACAGAAGACCTAATCAAGCCAGATCATACACGGGATTGTATCCAAACGGATTTTTACCGGAAATACATTCCACAATCAACGACGTCTCAGTTGCTGCTGGTCTTAGAGGTCTTATATTCGAAAATTGGAATTTTGACTTAAGTAACACTTTTGGAAGAAATGCTTTTGATTATGGCGTTGAAAATACGGTAAATGCCTCTTTAAGAGAAAATTCTCCTACTGAATTTGATGCTGGTGGTTTGGCTTTCGCCCAAAACACAACAAATTTTGACGTGAACAGAAAATTTGATGTTCTGGAAGGATTGAATGTTGCTTTTGGTGCGGAATACCGTCATGAAAACTATTCCATCAATGCTGGAGAGCCAGATTCTTACAATCAATATGATATTAATGGTGGTGTGGTAACTGGAACTACAGCAACTAACATTAGAGTTACTGACTTTTTTGGTGCAGCAAGACCAGGCGGTTCTCAAGTATTTCCAGGTTTCAGACCTGCAAATGCAATTGATAAAGACCGTAACAGTGTAGCGCTTTATACCGATTTAGAATTAGATGTTACTGACAAATGGTTGTTAAACGGTGCGGTTCGTTTTGAGAATTATTCTGATTTTGGAAATACAACCAATTTCAAATTAGCGACTCGTTATAAATTAACTGATAATATCAATTTACGTGGTGCCATTTCTACTGGATTTAGAGCACCATCGTTACACCAAATCTATTTCAATTCAACAGCTACACAATTCGTAGGTGGCGTACCATTTGAAGTAGGAACTTTCAGTAATGATTCACAAGCGGCACAATTATTAGGAATTCCAACATTAAAACAAGAGGAATCTCAAAGTGCAAGTATTGGTTTTACAGCAAAAATACCTGATGCCAATTTAACTTTGACAGCTGATGCTTATATTGTAAAAATAGACGACAGGGTGGTTCTTACGGATCAATTTTCAAGACCGGGTGGAACTCCTGCAGCAGGAACTCCAAATGCCATTTTAAATGCATTATTTGATACTGCCGGAGCAACTGCAGCTACTTTCTTTGCTAATGCAATTGACACGGAATCAAAAGGAATCGACGTTGTAATTAGTCATAAAACAAGTTTTGGAAATAACGTTTCTCTAAAAACAGATTTATCAGGAACTTTCTCTAAAACATATAGAGTGGGAGAAATTCATGCTTCTCCAGTATTAGAAGCTGCCGGTCAGGTAAACAGATACTATTCTGAAGCAAGTAGAGTATATTTACAAGAAGCGATCCCAAGAGTAAAAGCAAACTTAACCAATTCTGTTACCTATAAAAAATTCGATTTCTTCTTGAGAAATGTTTATTTTGGTAAAGTGACTGATCCAAATACCGCTGATGTAAACGGAGACGGAAGAGTTGAAGGAGTTATAATAAACGGTCAAGCGGTAGAAATTGAGCACCCAATTTGGGGAGCAAAAATTATTACTGATTTGTCTGTGGGTTTCAAAATTACCGAGGCTGCTAAAATTGTTATTGGAGCTAATAATATTTTTGATATTTATCCAGATTTAAATCTTGGTACACAAACAGCAATCAGACCTAGATTAGTGTCTGGAGCTATTGATTACACAGCTGCTCCAGCAACTATCGATTTATCAAATGCAAACCAATTTGTATATTCAAGAAACGTATCTCAGTTTGGACAAAACGGCCGTTTTGTTTTTGCCAGATTAAACTTCAGCTTCTAAAAGATATTTTTTGTTTAGGAAAGCCATCAACTTTTTGTTGATGGCTTTTTTTTGCTCTGATTCCAATGATGTACTACTAACCTATTGAAAGCTATATCATTTTAATGAAAGATTGTTATAACGTTTCATAAACAATTGCACTCCTAAATTAACATCTTCTAAATACTTAAACGATTAAAAATGAATTAACTTTGCAAACTGATATTTTGTCCCAATCTAATGAATTTCCAAGTAGTATCTGATTACCAGCCCAAAGGCGACCAACCCCAAGCGATTGAAAAATTAGCTCAAGGGATTATTGATGGTGAAAAATTCCAAACTTTATTAGGAGTTACCGGATCCGGAAAAACATTTACCGTGGCCAATGTAATTCAGGAAGTCCAAAGACCAACTTTAGTTTTGGCACACAACAAAACTTTGGCAGCACAATTATACTCGGAATTCAAACAATTTTTCCCAAATAATGCTGTTGAATATTTCGTTTCCTATTACGATTATTACCAACCCGAAGCTTTTATGCCTGTAACTGGTGTTTTCATTGAAAAGGATTTATCTATCAATGAAGAACTGGAAAAAATGCGAATGTCAACAACCGCTTCGTTGCTTTCCGGACGAAGAGATATTTTGGTCGTTGCATCGGTTTCTTGTTTGTACGGTATTGGAAATCCTATAGAATTTCAGAAAAACTTAATTCCGATTGAGAAAGGACAAATCATTTCCCGAACCAAATTATTGCATCAACTGGTGCAAAGTTTATACTCTAGAACCGAAGCTGATTTTAATCCCGGAAGTTTCAGAATAAAAGGCGATACAGTAGATGTTTATCCTAGTTATGCGGATGAAGCTTACCGAATCCATTTCTTTGGTGATGAAATCGAGGAAATTGAAAGTTTCGATGTCACGAATTCTAAAGTCCTTGAAAAATTTGATAAACTAACAATTTATCCTGCCAATATGTTTGTGACTTCTCCAGATGTTTTGCAAAATGCAATTTGGGAAATCCAACAGGATTTGGTAAAACAGGTCGATTATTTCAAGGAAATCGGCAAACATTTAGAAGCCAAACGATTGGAAGAACGTACCAATTTTGATTTGGAAATGATTCGCGAACTCGGTTATTGCTCCGGAATTGAAAATTACTCCCGTTATCTCGATGGCCGTTTACCAGGAACAAGACCTTTTTGTTTGTTGGATTATTTCCCAAGTGACTTCTTAATGGTTGTAGACGAAAGTCACGTGACCCTTTCCCAAGTTAGCGCCATGTATGGTGGAGACAGAAGCCGAAAAGAAAATCTAGTAGAATATGGTTTCCGACTTCCAGCAGCAATGGATAATCGCCCTTTGAAGTTTGAGGAATTTGAAGCGATGCAAAACCAAGTAATTTATGTTTCGGCAACACCAGCCGATTATGAATTGCAAAAAACAGATGGTGTTGTTATTGAACAAGTAATTCGTCCGACTGGATTATTGGATCCAATTATTGAAATCCGACCAAGTTTAAACCAAATTGATGATTTAATTGAAGAAATTCAGGTTCGAGCCGAAATTGACGAACGTGTTTTGGTCACCACTTTAACCAAAAGAATGGCAGAAGAATTAGCCAAATATTTAACCAAAGTCAATATTCGTTGCCGTTATATTCACTCTGAAGTAGATACATTGGAACGAATAGAAATCATGCAAGATTTACGAAAAGGAATTTTTGATGTATTAATTGGCGTGAATTTACTTCGTGAAGGATTAGATTTACCCGAAGTTTCTTTGGTCGCAATTTTAGATGCAGACAAAGAAGGTTTTTTACGAAGCCATCGTTCGCTTACGCAAACAATTGGTCGTGCTGCAAGAAACCTGAACGGAAAAGCAATTATGTACGCTGATAAAATTACGGCAAGCATGCAAAAAACCATTGACGAAACTAATTATCGCAGAACCAAACAAATCAATTACAATACTGCAAATAATTTGATCCCTCAAGCCTTAAATAAAAAAATCGAGAACGCATTTACCAAAAATCCTTTGGCAGATTATGAATTAGGTTATACTATTTTAACTGCTGCCGAACCAGTTACAGAATATTTATCAAAACCAGATATTGAAAAACGCATTCGTGAAAAACGAAAAAACATGGAAAAAGCCGCAAAAGAATTAGATTTTATGCAAGCAGCAAAATTACGTGATGAAATAAAAGCGTTGCAAGGACAATTAACTTAATTATGCTGCTCCTGAAAAACATTCAATAAAACTTCCGGATCAATAATTGCATTTGGCGCTTCCTTCATTAACTTTAGAATACGTTTAGTTGCTGTGGGATTTAAACCCATATCGATTGCTATTTGCTGGATAGCGGCAGCTTCTTTTTTATGCAAAATTCCATCACTATGCATCAACAAAGCCAGTCTATAAAATTGTTGAATGCGTTGAAACTCGGATTTAATGGGCAATTGTGGCAATTCCTGATGAAACAAATCATTGAACCCTCCTTTTTCTATATTTAATTCATTGGCAACAATAAACAAAAAATCGTATTCTCTCTTATGTAATTGTCCGTCAACAGTAGAAAAAGCGATCATCTCTAAAAGTAAGCTTCTTTTTTTCTCGTAAGTATTCATGAAATTATTATTTTTAGCTAAAATATTGATTTTTTTAAATAAAAACACAAAATACCAGTAATGATTCAAAAGCTTAAGTTAATTCTTATTATAATACTTTTTGCGACAGCAAAAATTACAGCTCAGGAGAGTACAGCTTCAAAACAAGTTTCCACTTTTACCATTGAGGCGCCACAACTTCAAACTTCTAAGAAAATTTGGATTTATTTACCGAAAAATTATTTAACCTCAAAAAAGAAATATTCCGTTATATACATGCAGGATGCCCAAAATTTATTTGACACTAAAACTTCCTATTCTGGTGAATGGAATGTCGATGAAAAACTGGACAGTCTCAATGCACAAGTTATTGCAATAGGAATCGAACATGGAAATGACAAACGTTTAGAAGAATTAACCCCCTTTAAAAACGAAAAATATGGTGGCGGAAAAGCAGATAATTATTTAGAATTCATTGTAAATACGCTAAAGCCGAAAATTGACGAATCATATAGAACTAAACCCAAGAAGAAAAACACTATTATTATGGGAAGTTCTTTGGGAGGTTTGACTTCCTTTTACGCTACTTTAAAATATCCTGAAGTGTTTGGTAAAGCAGGTATTTTTTCACCCGCTTTTTGGATTAATCGCGAAGAAATTTTTGAATTAGAAGAAAAAAATAAAAAGCAAAAAACGAAATATTATTTTCTTTGTGGAGATAAAGAAGGAGATGATGACTCTGTGGTTCGCGACCTTAACAAAATGGAATATCTAATTAATACTAAAAGATGCTATTGTTTAAATTTGAATGAAAAGAAAATTGTAAAAGGTGGACAGCACAACGAAAAATTATGGCGTGACAGTTTTGTAAAAGCAATTTTATGGCTTGGTTATTAAAATAAAATCCTTCTGCATTTAAAGATAAATACATTAATTTTAAGTGCTAAAATCAGATTCAAATGGAACTAATCTTAAGAAAATACAACCTCAAATTAAAACATACGTTTACGATTTCAAGAGAGTCAATAGACTTTCAACCTTCTTTAATTGTAGAATTAAAAAGTGAAGGATTTTCAGGTTTTGGCGAAGCAACATCAAATCCATACTACCGTACAACCGTTCCAATGATGATGCTGGATTTAGAAAAAATTCGCACTCTAATTGAAGCAACGACAAATGAAACACCTGAAGAATTTTGGGTAAAAATTCATCCTTATTTAAAAGATGACATGTTTGCATTGTGCGCTTTGGATATGGCTTATACAGATTTGTATGCTCGCAAAAAAGGAAAAAAATTGTACGAATTATGGAATTATACCATCAACAAAAACCCATTGACAGATTACACAATTGGAATTGCTTCCATTGAAAAAATGGTTTCTAAAATGAAGGAATTACCTTGGCCGATTTACAAAATAAAATTGGGAACTAAAGAAGATATTGCAATTATAGCAGCACTTCGAAAACATACCAATGCCATCTTTAGAATTGATGCTAATTGCGGTTGGGGTGTCGAAGAAACCATAAATAATGCAATCGAGTTAAAAAAACTGGGAGTGGAATTCTTGGAACAACCCATGAAAGCAGACAATTGGGAAGGACATAAGGAAGTTTTTAAACATTCGGTTTTACCAATAATAGCCGACGAAAGTTGCATTATAGAAGAAGATGTAGCCAAATGTCACCATTATTTTCATGGCGTAAATGTCAAATTAGTGAAATGTGGCGGTTTAACTCCCGGAAGACGAATGATTCAGGAAGCCAAGAAATTAGGTTTAAAAACGATGGTCGGTTGTATGACAGAATCTACCGTGGGAATATCTGCGATTGCACATTTATTGCCGCAACTGGACTATGTAGATATGGATGGCGCGCTGCTTTTGGCAGAAGATATTGCTACCGGTGTAACCATAGATTTTGGAAAAATAAGCTATTCAGAAATCAATGGAACTGGAGTAACTTTAATTTAATTCTAAAATGAAAGTCAACCAATTTCCAGATCGAATAATAGAAATCGACAATGAGACCTATTTGTATTTTGGAGGAACTGCCTATTTGGGTTTACCCACAAATAAGAAATTCCAAAAGCTGCTCATCAAAAATATTTTACAATGGGGAACAGCTTATGGAAGTTCGAGAAATGCAAATATTCAACTAACTGCTTACGAAAATGGAGAACGTTTTTTAGCTAATTACATCGAAGCGGATGCTACTCTTACAGTTTCTTCCGGCATGCTGGCGGGGAAATTAGTAATTGAGGTATTAACACCTCAAACCGATTGCTTTTTTCATTTTCCTGATACGCATCCTGCCATTAAAGCGCCAAATAGCCTCCCCTTTTTTATTGGTAACCAATTAAATCCTCGCTTACTGGATAACGTAACTGAAAAAATTACGATTCTAACCGATGCGGTCCCCTCTTTCCATATTGAACCAATCGATCTTTCTATTCTGAATTCGATTCCTTCCAATAAAGAAATAACTTTAGTTATTGACGAATCGCATTCGCTTGGTATTTTAGGTACAAAGGGTTGTGGAATTTATTCGACAATCGATCTTCCTTCTATTAAAAGAAAAATCATGATAGCGTCTTTAGGGAAAGCCTTTGGGTTGACAGGTGGCGTAATTGCCAGCGATATCGATTTTATTAATCAAATGGCAAATCACGACACTTTTGTTTCCAGTGCGGGAATGAATGCGGCATTTGTCCAAACCATCGCTGATGCTGAAAAAATTTATTTTACTCAACATCAAAAATTAAAAGACAATTTGAACTATATAGATACTCATTTAATTAAAAGTAAAGCAGTTCTTTTTAATCCGAATTATCCGCTAATTTATCCAGAAATCGAAGGAATAAATGAAATTTTCACTACGAATAAAATCATCGTAACTAATTTTAAATACCCAACAGACAGCAAGGATTTAAATCGAATTGTAGCTACTGCCAATCACAAAAAAGAAGATTTGGATAAAATAATTCACATTCTAAACCAAAACCAATTCTAAATCTAAAATTGCGGTCTAATTGCTTTTTAACCGTACCTTTGTAAAAAATAAAAATGATGACTAACAACGATATCTTTAAAAAACTTCGCGTAGCTTTAATGTTGCGTGACGATCAAATAGTTGAAATATTAGAATTGGTAGATTTTAGAATCACTAAATCAGAATTGGGTGCTTTTTTCCGTGATGAAAAACATGAAAATTATATGGAATGTGGTGACCAAGTGTTGCGTAATTTCTTGAATGGATTGGTAATTCACTTGCGTGGAACAAAAGAAAATCCAAAAAACCCAAATGATGTTTTAGCCAAACACAAAGCTCAAATTCCTGTAAAAGAAGGAGCTTCAGAAAGAGCTGAATTCAAAGCAAAACCAAAAGACGAAGACAGAGCCAGAGGCGACCAAAAACCGGGTAAATCACCAGCGGCTAAGAAACCTTTCAAAAAACAAAATTCAAAAGGCACTCCAAAAATTCAAGTAGTGGAGAAAGTGAAATATAATTTCGGTAAGAATAAAAAATCATAAGTAGTGCAGATCTGTGCTCCTCTACTAAATTAAACTAAAAAATCCTGAGTTACACTTAGGATTTTTTTATATCTTTAAAAGTGTTTTATCAAAAACACTTTAAGAGCTACAGCTTAACATAGAACATCCCACTTTATCTCTGGCCCAATCGGGTCTTTTGGCAAACCATTTTTGAAAATTCGATTGTTCGTCGTAGGGATTTTTAAGCATTTCAAATAATTCGTTTAGCAAAGAATAGTCTCCCTTATCAGCGTCATCAATACACAATTGTGCCATATAATTTCGCAATACATATTTTGGATTTACTCTATTCATTTGCTCTTTTCTTTCAGTATCTGACAGCGTTTCTTCATTGATTCGAATCTTGTAATTCTCAAACCAGTCGTGCCAATCTTTCAAGATAGTTTCATTCAAATCCTTTTCGTTATAGAAGGCATCTTTTATTGTATTGAAAGCTGTTGTTGCGGTATCTTTTTTAGTAACATTACTTAGATTTCTAAAAAAAATAGTCATATCCGTTTCTACTCGTTCCAACAATTGAGTCAAACTCAGAATCAAAACAGCATCTTGTTCTTTTTTGATTTGGAAACCGAGTTTATTTTGCATCATATTCAAATACTCCTTTTCGTAATCAGTACTAAAAGTATTCAAAATAGTTTCAAGAGGTTTGGCATCCTGAATTAAAGGATACAAAGCATTCGCCAATTGATACAAATTCCACAGCGCAATTTCAGGTTGATTCCCAAAACGGTATCTTTTATGCTGCCTGTCAGTTGTATTGGGTGTCCAGTTGGAGTTGTAATCTTCCAACCAACCGTACGGCCCATAATCAATAGTGATGCCGTGAATGGACATGTTGTCGGTATTCATAACTCCATGAACAAAACCAACGCGTTGCCAGTGCACAATCATGTTAAGCGTAGTTTGGGTTACTTCATGAAAAAAGTCTAGATATTTCCCGACACCTTCTCCTTGAATATGAGGAAAATGATGTTTGATGGTGAAATCAGCTAATAATTTGAGATTAACATAGTCTTTTCGAGAAGAAAACAATTCAAAGCTACCAAAACGGATAAAAGAAGGAGCTACTCTACAAACAATTGCCCCTTTTTCGTAAGCAGGATTTCCATTATACAATACATCACGTAATACTTGATCTCCAGAAAGCATTAACGAAAGCGAACGTGTTGTTGGAACACCTAAATAATGCATCGCTTCTGCGCACAAATACTCTCGAATTGAAGAACGTAAAACTGCAAAACCATCCGCTGTTCGGGAATATGGTGTAGGCCCTGATCCTTTCAGTTGCAAAGTGTACGTCCTATTTTCATGAACTACTTCGGTAAGATTGATGGCACGACCATCTCCTAATTGCCCAGCCCAGTTACCAAATTGATGTCCGGCATAACACAATGCAAAGGGTCTAGTTTCTGGATAAACGGTGCTTCCTGAAAAAGTATTTAAAAAATCAGTTGAAAGTATGTCTGCTTGAGAAAGACCAATAGCATTTGCTACTTCATTTGAAGCATGAATTAGTGAAGGATTTGAAGGTTTTTTGGGTAACACATACGAATAAAAAGCTTGCTGAACCTGTCTCGGTATATTGATTTCACTTGGATCAGCAGGCAACTCGCTTATAAAATTATTTTGCAAATGAAGTTTCATATCTTTAAAAAGAATTAAATAAAAACCAGAAAACAAGTAGGTATTATAATGTAAAGGTATTCGATACCCTACATTAAATATAACTCTTATGATACTTTTAATTTATAACTAAAATCGTTTTATTTATAAACGTTAAAAACTCAATTTATAGTATCATCCGCAATATAAGTTTACTACACACAAAAATCCTGTTCGCCGCGGCGAACAGGATTTTTTAATATATAACAATTTTCTAATTAAGAAAGAGCCGCTTTTACTTGATCCGCTGCTTCTTGGAATTCAACAGCAGATAAAATTGGCATTCCTGAATTATCAATTAATTCTTTTGCGATAGCTGCATTTGTACCTTGTAAACGAACAATGATTGGTACTTTAATAGCATCCCCCATATTTTTGTAAGCATCAACAACTCCTTGTGCCACACGGTCACAACGAACGATTCCTCCAAAAATATTAATCAAAATTGCTTTTACGTTTTGATCTTTTAAGATAATACGAAAAGCAGTTTCAACACGTTTTGCATCAGCAGTTCCACCTACGTCAAGGAAGTTAGCAGGCTCAAAACCAGCATACTTAATTAAATCCATAGTTGCCATAGCTAAACCAGCTCCGTTCACCATACATCCAACTGTACCGTCAAGATCAACATAGTTTAAACCTACTTCTTTTGCTTCCACTTCGATTGGGTTTTCCTCACGAACGTCACGCATATCAGCATATTTCTTTTGTCTGTATAAAGCATTGTCATCGATATTTACTTTAGCATCTACAGCCATAATTTTATTGTCAGATGTTTTCAAAACCGGGTTGATTTCAAACATAGAAGCATCAGATCCAATATAAGCATTGTATAAAGAATCGATGAATTTCACCATTTCTTTGAACGCATTTCCAGAAAGACCTAAGTTAAAAGCAATTCTTCTTGCTTGAAAACCTTGTAATCCAACAGAAGGATCAATTTCTTCCGTAAAAATTAAATGTGGTGTGTGTTCCGCAACTTCTTCAATATCCATTCCACCTTCAGTAGAATACATAATCATGTTACGACCAGTAGCTCTATTCAATAAAACAGAAACATAAAACTCAGAAGTTTCACTTTCGCCAGGATAATAAACATCTTCAGCGATTAAAACTTTATGTACTTTTTTACCTTCGGCAGAAGTTTGAGGTGTTACCAATTGCATTCCTATGATTTGTTCTGCAATTTCTTCTACTTGTTGTAAGTTTTTGGCAAGCTTAACCCCACCACCTTTACCACGTCCGCCTGCATGAACTTGGGCTTTTACTACATACCAACTTGTACCAGTTTCTGTAGTTAATTGTTTTGCAGCAGCAACGGCTTCTACTGGACTATTAGCAACGATTCCGCGTTGTATGCGAACCCCGTAGCTAGCTAAAATCTCTTTTCCTTGATATTCGTGTATGTTCATAATATAGAATTTGTCTGGATTCTGAATTTATTTCAGAATAAAAGTGGCACAAAAATAGCAAAATTAAACTTAACTGCTATTTTTTTTTATTAAATGTAGTGCCTAAATTTGTATATTTAAAGCTAATCATTAAGCGAAGCAAGAAATATAAAAAATAACAAACATTTTGTTATAATTCTAAAACAGAATTCTTCGGTAAAATAATTCTTTCAAAATAATTGACTTAAGTCCTTTTAATCGGTTTTCTTTTTATAGAAAAATCAATTGAATTGTATTTAAATACAATTATTGTGATTTATCGTACCTTTTTCTACTATTACTGTAAAAATACACCCGATTTGGCTTTTACACTCATTATATGTTACTAAATCTTTAATTTTGTAAAAAAAATATTAAGCATGAAAGTTAAAGAACAAGGCCTTTATTTGCCCGAATTTGAACATGATAATTGTGGCGCAGGATTTATTTGTAATTTGAATGGAATTAAGTCTAATGATATTATCCATAAAGCACTCGATATCTTAATAAAGCTAGAGCATCGTGGAGCTGTAAGTGCAGATGGAAGAACCGGAGATGGAGCAGGAATCTTATTTGATATCCCTCATATATTTTTTAAAAAAGTATGTGATTTTGAAATCCCAGAAGCAAGACAATATGCAGTAGGAATGGTTTTTATGCCAAAAAGCATAAACCAAGTAGCTTTTTGTAAAACAACATTTGAGGATTCTATACGCAATCAAAATTTAGAAATTCTAGGATGGAGAGATGTTCCTGTAGATGTTTCTAATTTAGGACAAATTGCAGCTGAAAAGGAACCAACCGTAAAACAAGTATTTGTTGGTAAAAATGGATTGGACCTTACGGAACAACAATTTAACGCCAAAATGTTTGCTGCAAGAAAAATTGCAGAGCATATTATAATAAATTCAAGAACTTCAGAAAGTCATATGTTCTATTTTTCTAGTTTTTCAACAACTACCATTATATATAAAGGTTTGTTGATGCCAGAAGACATTAGCCGCTACTATACTGATTTATCTGACACTGATTTAGTTACCAGATTAGCTTTGGTTCACCAACGCTTTTCAACAAATACGTTTCCTTCATGGGAATTAGCACAACCATTTAGATACATGTGTCATAATGGAGAAATCAATACACTTCGTGGTAACATTAGCAGAATGCGTGCTCGTGAAGAATTGATGCAAAGTGATGTATTTGGTGATGATTTGAAAAAATTATTCCCTATTATATTAGAAGGAAAATCAGATTCAGCTTCTATGGATATGGTTGTCGAGTTGTTATTGATGACTGGGCGTTCTTTACCTGAAGCAATGATGATGGTAGTTCCTGAAGCTTGGGAAAAACACCAGACCATGTCGGAAGACAAAAAAGCATTTTACGAATATAATGCTTGTATCATGGAACCTTGGGATGGTCCAGCTTCTATTCCTTTTACAGATGGTAACGTTATTGGTGCCTTGTTGGATAGAAATGGTTTGAGACCTTCTCGTTATACACTTACAAAAAGTGGTTTCGTAATTATGTCTTCAGAAATTGGAGTTCTTGATATCAAACCGGAAGATGTAGTGCAACATGGTCGTTTAGAGCCAGGTAAAATGTTTTTGGTTGACATGAACGAAGGTCGAATCATTGAAGATGATGAGATAAAGAATGCTGTCGTTACCAAACGTCCATACAAAAAATGGTTAGATGAGAATTTATTGCAATTAGCTCAAATTCCTTATACTAATAATCCAATACCAACCGAAAAAATAGACTTTGAAACAAGACAACGTCTATTTGGTTATACTATTGAGGATTTAAAAACAATAATAAACCCAATGGGAGCTCAAGGTAATGAAGCTTTAAGTTCTATGGGTAATGATACTCCGTTAGCGGTTTTATCAGATCAACCACAATTATTATATAACTATTTCAAACAGTTATTTGCTCAGGTTACTAATCCGCCATTGGATGGTATTCGTGAAGAAATCATTACTGATATCAGTTTAGCTATTGGTGGTGATTATAATATTTTTGATGTTGATCCTAAACATTGTAAAAAGTTAAAAATCCAAAATCCAGTTATTTCAAATGAGGATTTAGATAAAATAAGAAATGTTGATCATGTTGATTTCAAATCGGTGACTATTTCTACTTTATACGATATCGAAAAAGGAGTAAATGGCTTGGAACGCGCATTGGAAAGAGCAGTTCAAGCTACTTTTAAAGCAGTTTCAGAAGGTTGCAATATCGTAATTATTTCTGATAGGGGTGTAAGCGAAAAAATGGCTCCAATACCAATGCTATTGGCTTGTTCTTACATTCATCACTCTTTAAATATTCTAAAAGTACGTTCAAAATTCGGAATCATAATTGAATCTGCTGAACCACGTGAACCACACCATTTTGCATTATTATTTGGTTACGGCGCAAGTGCAATAAATCCTTATATGGTCAATGAAATTATTCATGATCAAGTTAACGAAGGCTTTATTACTGGCGTAAAAGCAGATTATGCGATTAAAAATTATAATAAAGCGATTGCAAAAGGAATCCTTAAAATCATGAACAAGATCGGTATCTCTACTTTACATTCGTATAGAGCTGCTCAAATTTTTGAAATTTTAGGATTAAATAAAACATTCACTTCTAAATATTTCCCTTACACACCTTCTAGAATTGAAGGAATTGGTCTAATGGAAGTAGAAAAAGAAATCAAAAAGAGATATCAAAAAGCTTTCCCAAATTCAAAAGTGGCTAATTTATTATCCCTTGAAATCGGAGGAATCTACAGATGGAGAAGAACTGGGGAAAAACACATGTTCAACCCTACAACCATTTCTAAATTACAACAGGCTGTACGATTAAACAGTCCTGAAAGTTATAAGGAATACTCCAATATGGTCAATGACCAAAGTAAAAACCTAATGACAATTAGAGGTTTATTTGAATTCAATAATTTGGATCCAATTTCTATTGACGAAGTAGAACCTTGGACAGAAATTGTAAAAAAATTCAAAACTGGAGCCATGTCTTATGGATCTATCAGTCAGGAAGCCCACGAAAACTTGGCTATTGCCATGAATAGAATTGGTGGAAAAAGTAATTCTGGAGAAGGTGGAGAAGATTCTAAACGTTTCCAAAAAGACTTAAATGGTGATTCTAGAAATAGTGCGATTAAACAAGTTGCTTCAGGAAGATTTGGTGTATCTATCAATTATTTGACAAATGCCAAAGAGATTCAAATAAAAATGGCTCAAGGCGCAAAACCTGGAGAAGGTGGTCAATTACCTGGAGAAAAAGTGGTGCCTTGGATTGCAAAAGTTAGAAATTCAACTCCTTATGTTGGACTAATTTCTCCTCCTCCACATCACGATATTTACTCTATTGAAGATTTATCTCAATTGATTTTTGATTTAAAAAATGCCAATCGTGAAGCACGTATTAACGTTAAGTTAGTTTCTGAAGTTGGTGTTGGAACAATCGCTGCCGGTGTTGCTAAAGCAAAAGCCGATGTGATCTTGATTTCAGGATACGATGGAGGAACTGGTGCTGCACCATTAACTTCACTACAACATACAGGTATTCCTTGGGAACTTGGACTTGCCGAAGCACAACAAACTTTAATCTTAAATGATTTAAGAAGTCGTGTAGTTTTAGAATGTGATGGACAATTGAAAACAGGACGTGATGTAGCTATTGCTGCTTTACTTGGAGCTGAAGAATTTGGTTTTGCAACAGCACCGTTAGTAGCGTCTGGTTGTATTATGATGAGAGCTTGTCACTTGAACACATGTCCAGTTGGTATCGCTACTCAAGATCCAGAATTGAGAAAAAATTTCAAAGGAACTCCAGAGCACATCATCAACTTCATGTATTTTATTGCCGAAGAGTTAAGAGAAATCATGGCTCAATTAGGATTTAGAACACTAAAAGAAATGGTGGGACAATCTCAAAAATTGAATGTCAACAAAGCCATCAAACATTATAAAGCAAGTGGATTAGATTTATCTACCATTTTGTATAAACCAGAAAAAGCTAAAGTAGTTCCAAATCATAATACGACTACACAAGATCATGCTTTAGATAATGTACTTGATTTTGAAATTATAAAAGCAGCTATTCCTTCTATTTATAGAAAAGAGAAAACAAGAGTTACTTTTAATATCAAAAACACAGATCGTTCTGTTGGTGCGATTTTAAGTAATGAGATTTCAAAAATATATGGTGCACAAGGTTTACCCGAAGACACGATATTAGTTGATTTTGAAGGTTCTGCCGGACAAAGTTTTGGTGCTTTTGCAACAAATGGTCTGTCATTTAAAATTCATGGAAACTGTAATGATTATTTAGGAAAAGGACTTTCAGGTGGTAAATTAATTATCAAAGTCCCTCCTACTGCAACATTCAAACCAGAAGAAAACATTATCATTGGTAACGTTGCACTTTACGGAGCAATTACTGGTGAAGCCTACATCAACGGTATGGCTGGAGAACGTTTTTGCGTTAGAAATTCTGGAGCAACAGCAGTTGTTGAAGGAATTGGAGATCATGGATGCGAATATATGACTGGAGGAACTGTAGTAGTTTTAGGAAAAACCGGAAGGAATTTCGCTGCAGGTATGAGTGGTGGTATTGCTTATGTTTTTGATCCAAATAAAAAATTCGATGCTACTGTATGTAATATGGAAATGGTTGCTTTTGAAACATTAGAAGAAGATGACATAACTAAACTGAGACGTTTAATAAGAAATCATTCTATGTATACGAATAGTCCATTGGCAAAAAGAATTTTGGGTGATTGGGAAAATCAACAAAAACACTTTATTAAAGTGATGCCAACAGATTACAAAAAAGCATTGAAAAGATTAGCAGAAGAAAAGCAAATAGAAGAACTAATAGCATAGTCATGGGTAAGATAGGTGGATTTAAAGAATATAGTAGAACTGACGAAAATAATATAGCTGTTGTAGAACGTGTATCAAACTATAATGAGTTTACAATTCCGTTAGCAAAAGATAAAATAAAAGAACAAGGATCTAGATGTATGGATTGTGGTATTCCTTTTTGCCATAGTGCTTGTCCGTTAGGAAATTTGATTCCTGATTTTAATGACATGGTGCATCAAGAGGAATGGGAAAGTGCATTGGAGATTTTGCAATCAACAAACAATTTCCCTGAATTCACAGGAAGATTATGTCCAGCTCCATGCGAAAAATCATGTGTTTTAGGTATAATCAGTGAACCAGTAGCTATTGAAAATATTGAAAAAAACATTGCCGAAAGAGGTTTCGCGGAAGGATGGATAAAACCACAAGTTCCAGCGACAAGAACAGGCAAAACCGTAGCCGTCATAGGCTCTGGTCCTGCTGGTTTAGCGGCTGCACAACAATTAAATCGTGCAGGACATACCGTGACCGTTTTTGAAAGAGACAATGCAATTGGTGGATTACTACGTTATGGAATTCCAAATTTTAAATTAGAAAAAGGAATTATTGACAGACGTGTTGCAATTTTAGAAGCAGAAGGGATTGTTTTTAAAACCAATGTAAACGTTGGTGTAAATTTCAGTATTGAAGAATTAAATTCTTTTGATTCAATCGTATTATGTGGTGGTGCAACTGAAAGAAGAAGCTTACCTACAAAAGGGATTGAAAGTAAAGGAGTTGTTCAGGCAATGGACTTTTTAACACAACAAACTAAAGTATTATACGGGGAATCTATACCAGATCAAATCAAAGCAACTGGTAAAGATGTTATCGTTATTGGTGGTGGAGATACTGGTTCAGATTGTGTTGGTACATCAAACAGACACGGTGCTAAATCAGTTACTAATTTTGAGATTTTACCAAAACCACCTGTTGGAAGAAGTGAAACTACTCCTTGGCCTTTCTGGCCACTACAATTAAAAACTTCATCTTCTCACGAAGAAGGTTGTAATAGAAACTGGTTAATCAATACCAAAGAATTTATTTCTAATGAAAAAGGAGAATTAACAGGATTGAAAACTGTTGAAGTAGCTTGGAAAATGACTCCGGGACAAAGACCTGAATTGATAGAAAAGGAAGGATCTGAAAAAATATGGCCTTGTGATTTAGCTTTATTAGCCCTTGGATTTACAGGTCCAGAAAAAACATTAAGCGATCAATTAGGATTAGAGGTAGATTTCAGAAGCAACTATAAAGCGACTAATTACCAAACTAATGTTCCGCATATATTTACTGCTGGTGATATGAGAAGAGGACAATCCTTAATTGTTTGGGCAATATCTGAAGGTCGTGAAGCCGCTAGAGAAGTAGATAATTATTTAATGGGTTTTACTAATTTACCAACTAAAGGTAACGGTGATTTACCTAGTTTATAATAAAAAATAATTTTACGAGAATCCCTTGATAATTATTTTTATCAAGGGATTTTTATTTTCAGAATAGTTATAAAAATATTAAAAATAACACTAATTGTTATATTAAAAACATTTTGTTATAATTTGTTAAAATATGTGTTTTTATTTGTTTGTATTAATAAAGAATAATAAATTTGCCTAAAAATAGAATCAAAATGCAAGGAAAAGACTTATTACAATTAGCAGAACAATTTGGCAGCCCCATATATGTATATGATGCCGAAAAAATACAATCTCAATACAACAGATTAACAAAGGCTTTTTCTAAGGTAGATAAGTTACGTATTAATTACGCTATGAAAGCCTTGTCGAATGTTGCAATACTCCAATTACTAAAAGAAATGGGATCTGGTTTAGACACTGTATCTATTCAAGAAGTATTGTTGGGGCTTCATGCAGGATATGAGCCTGAAAAAATATTTTACACTCCCAATGGAGTTTCTCTGGAAGAAATTGAAGAAGTTTCAGCCATGGGTGTCCAAATAAATATTGATAACTTATCTATACTAGAGCAGTTTGGTACAAAATACCCATCAGTTCCTGTTTGTATCCGTATAAATCCTCACGTAATGGCAGGCGGAAATGCAAATATATCAGTCGGTCATATTGATAGTAAATTTGGTATTTCTGTTCACCAATTACCTCATTTGGTTCGTATTGTTGAAAATACAAAAATGAATATCGTAGGTATTCACATGCATACTGGTTCCGATATTCTTGACATAGAAGTATTTTTATATGCGGCGGAGATCTTATTTGATGCAGCAAAAAACTTCAAGAATCTTGAATTTCTAGATTTTGGAAGCGGATTTAAAGTACCATACAAAAAAGATGATATCGAAACTGATATTGAAGAATTAGGAAAAAAACTTTCGAAAAGATTCAATGCTTTTTGTGCAGAATACGGTAAAGAATTGACATTAATATTTGAACCTGGTAAATTTTTAGTAAGTGAAGCTGGTTTCTTTTTAGCCAAAGTTAATGTGGTAAAACAAACTACATCGACAGTTTTTGCAGGGATAGACAGTGGTTTCAATCACTTAATACGACCAATGTTTTATGGTTCACAACATCATATTGAAAACATTTCACATCCAAAAGGGAAAGAACGTTTTTATTCCGTTGTTGGATACATTTGTGAAACGGATACTTTTGCAAATAATAGAAGAATATCCGAAATAAAAGAAGGTGATATTTTATGTTTTAGAAATGCGGGAGCCTATTGTTTTTCTATGGCATCTAATTATAATTCAAGATACAAACCAGCAGAAGTATTGTGGATGAAAGGCGAAGGGCACTTAATACGAGCACATGAAACCTTTGAAGATTTATTAAAAAATCAAATTCCATTGCCAATAGTTGCAACTGTTTAGGTAAAATAAAAATCCCATCTCAAGTATAAACGAGATGGGATTTTTTATTAAAACACAATAAATAAAGTTTATTTATTTTCTAAAATTTCTTCCAAAACATTAGCTTCAGTTCCATTTGGAAAAGGAATTTTAATTTTTTGAGCAATCGTAGGTGCAATTTGTGTGATATATTTCTTCGAAAATGATTCCCCTTTCTTAACATGCCAACCATAGAATATTACTGGTACATGCGTATCATAACTATATGGCGTTCCATGAGAAGTTCCTGTTCCTTGATATTCTATATAAGCAGCTTTGTCAAGAATAACAAGATCACCATCTTGTGTTGGATCATAACCTTTAGCAATAAAATTAAGGTAATAATCATTTCCGGTAGACCCTAGAATTTCTTCTTCAGTGTAGACTCTTTTGACTTGTTCCTGTGTCATCAAATAGTCTTTGAAAGCCTGTTTTACTTTTGTCAAATCAAACCCTTTAGACTTAATAATTTCTTTATTAAAGAAAAGATTAAAATTAGAATAATTTAAAATTAAATCTTGTCCAAAAGTAGCAATAGAAAAGTCTCTCAATCCCTTTACAACATCATTAGGATTAATACTTTTAACGTTGTATTTATTATCTCTAAGATAGTTTGCATTTTCAGCACCTGCATGATCGGCAGTTAAGAAAAGCAAATAATTATCTTTACCTACCGTTTTGTCCAAATAAGCTAAAAACTCAGCGATTGTCTGATCTAAACGTAAATAAGTATCTTGTAACTCTATAGATCTTGGTCCAAGTAAATGTCCAACATAATCGGTCGAAGAAAAACTAACAGTCAAGAAATCTGTAATATTATCTTTCCCTAATTCTTCTTTTTCAATTGCTTTCATTGCAAATTCTGCCAAAAGATTATTTCCAAATGGTGTACCACGTATTACACTTGCATCATTTTTATCGTACATATCTTTTAAATTATATGGAAATACAGGTGCTGTACTATTGTACAATTTTCCTTCATAAGGATTATCATCCGGGAGACTTTCGTTATAAGTTGCCGCAGGTTTAAATAAATCCCAACCTTTAGTGATATACGGCATGTATCTTTTTTCCAGATTGAATTGTGTGACCCAATCCGGTAATGTTGAACCATAAAAAGAACTAGAAATGAAAGCCCCAGTTTTACTAAACCAAAAAGCCCAATTGGCAAAATGTCCAGCAGGTAAAATAGCACCTCGGTCTTTAAGACTCATTCCAATTACTTTTCCTTTAAAATTTGTAGCTAATCGCAATTCATCAGTAATAGTTGTGCTTTGCAAATTCTTAGGAGACATTTCTCCTTCTTTAGCTGTCCCATCTCCAATTGTTTTTACTGATGCATCATCTGTACAATACATCTCTTTACCCAAACTTCTACTAAACCATTCGTTTCCTACAATTCCATGTGTAGAAGGAGTAGTTCCCGTATATACTGACGCATGCCCTGGTCCGGTATAAGTAGGCATATAATTAAAATGCATATTTTGGAAAGTAAATCCATTACCCATTAATCTTTTAAAACCATTAGGTGAAAAATCATCCGAAAAACGATATAAATATTCCATCTTCATTTGATCTACAACAATACCAATAACCAATTTTGGACGTTCTTGAGCTTGCATGTTTAAATTAATAATAAATCCCAAAAGCAAAATGATTTTTTTCATATTATAATTTTATATAGTTCAACAAAAATACAATTTAATGTTTTAAAACAAGTCTGAACAAAAACTTAAGCAGGATAAATTAATTTTTTCTTAACTCGATTAATCCTTTATTATCGACAAAAAAGTTTTGCGCACAAAAAATCCCCATCAAGTAAATGATGAGGATTTAATAGAATCTGAAACGGGTCCAGATTAAAGAAAGGCGACGACATACTCTCCCACATAACTGCAGTACCATCTGCGCAGGCGGGCTTAACTACTCTGT
>NZ_VJZP01000042.1 GCF_007097265.1 Flavobacterium gawalongense
TTCACTCCTCTAAAAATATTTCTATCTGCCATCAGGCAAAAATAATAAATTGCGACCTAAACGCCTATACCTATATTGTTTTTGCAAATCCATTTTGGATGAATTATTGCTAAGCAAAACAAGTCTTTAATTAAATCCTGTCTGAATGAAGCTTCACATTTTGTTTTGACGGGATTTTCTGTTTATTATTTATTAATATTGTAAAAATGGGCTTTTGAATGGCATTGTATTATTAAAATTAAGCATTATTTTATATCTTTCATGAAGTTTTTATTGTTTAAAGAACAGTGTAAATCAATTATATAACACATAAAAACAAAAAGCTTAAAATAAATTTTATGCCTAAAAATAAAATCTTAATCCTATTTTCCCATCCACTATTCGAAAAATCACATGCGAATAAAGCCTTGGTGGAAAATATTCCCGATTCAGAGAACATTACTTTTCATGATTTGTATGAGGAATATCCGGATTTTGATATTGATGTAAAACACGAGCAGGTTTTGTTAAGCCAACACGACATTATCATTTGGCATCATCCTATGTATTGGTATAGTTGTCCGCCATTGATGAAACAGTGGATTGATATGGTATTGGAACACAACTGGGCTTATGGAAAAAAAGGTAAGGCTTTGCAAGATAAAATTATTTTTCAGGTAATTACTACAGGTGGCAACAAGGAAAATTATTGCGAAACCGGTAGTGATCGCTATAGTATTCTTGAATTACTGGAACCGTTTAATCAAACAGCAAAAGTGTGTAATATGACCTATTTACCCCCTTTTGTAATACATGGAACACATAATATGACCAAAGAAGATTATGAAAAAAACGGCTTGATTTATGGTTATTTTCTCGACTATTTAGAAAATAATGATTTAGATACGGATGAAATTTTGCAATACCATTATTTAAATGAATGGTTTGCTACAATAAAAACATAACATGGATACGAATTTTCTACTTCAGGCAATTATTTATTTGACAGCAGCCGTAATTTGTGTGCCTATTGCTAAAAAATTAGGGCTGAGCTCCATTTTAGGCTATTTATTAGCTGGAATAATTATTGGGCCTTATGTTCTTGGTTTTATTGGCCAGGAAGGACAGGATATCATGCATTTTGCCGAATTTGGTGTTGTAATGATGTTGTTTTTGATTGGCTTGGAATTGGAACCGAGTAAGTTTTGGAAAATGCGGAAATTCATTCTGGGAATGGGTTCTTTACAATTGGTTGGAACAACCCTCATTCTGTTTCTTGGATGCCTTTTTTTCATGGACTGGAAATGGGAAACCACATTAGCCATTTCGCTGGCACTGGCATTATCTTCTACTGCCATTGTATTACAAACCTTAAAAGAAAAAGGATTATCAAATACGTCAGTGGGACGTTCCTCATTTGCGGTTTTACTTTTTCAGGATATTGCAGTAATCCCAATTTTAGCCTTTTTACCTCTTTTGTCAACGGTAAATCTTGAGGCAACAAATGATGCACCACAATCATTAATTACAGGTTATGCCAGCTGGTTGCAAACGGTAATTGTACTTGGAATTATTTCGATAATCTATTTTGCCGGTCGCTTTTTATTTGTTCCATTATTGCATATTATCGCAAAAACTCGGTTGCAGGAATTGTTTACCGCTTCAGCATTGTTATTGGTAGTTGGTGTTTCTTATTTAATGCATTTGATTGGATTAAGTCCTGCGCTAGGTGCTTTTATGGCTGGGGTGGTACTTGCCAACTCTGAATTTCGTCATGAATTAGAAGGTGATATTGCACCATTTAAAGGGTTACTTTTAGGTTTATTCTTTCTGGGTGTCGGCGCATCGATAAATTTCCAATTGATTATGGACAATCCATTATTTATTTTTGTTTTTGGAGCGATTCTAACTTTAGTGAAATTTATAGTTCTATTTATGACCAGTAGATTTTATAAAAAGAAAATAGATCAAAATCTACTATTTGCTTTTAGTTTGAGTCAAGCTGGTGAATTTGGTTTTGTGATTATGAGTTTTTGTATACAATTAAATATTATACCTAATATTTTAGCCAATCAAATTATGGCAGTGATTGCCATGAGTATGGTTGCGACTCCTTTTCTGCTACTAATAAATGAGCGAATAATTTATCCCAACACCAGAATTCAGGAAAAAGAAATAAAAAAAGACAATGATTATATTGACGAGGATAATCCCGTTATCATAGCTGGTTTTGGGCATTTTGGAAGTACAGTTGGCCGTTTATTGAGAGCTAATCAAATAAAATCAACTATTCTGGATTATGATTCAGACCGAATCGATTTATTACGAAAAATGGGTTTCAAGGTCTATTATGGGGATGCAACCCGATTAGAGTTATTGAAAGCTGCTGGTTGTGAGAATGCGAAAATTTTTATTGCTGCCATAGATAATCCAACAGTAAATCTTCAAGTAATTGAAACCTTAAAAAAACATTTCCCAAATTTAAAAATCTTAACCCGTGCCCGAAATCGAAATGATGCCTATGAATTAATCGATCATAAAGTCGAACATATATACAGGGAAACTCTATACAGCGCAGTTAATATGGGTGTTGATGCATTGGTCGAATTAGGCCTTCGAAAATATACGGCAACCAGACAAGGTCAACAATTTATAAAATACGATGAAATCACCACACGTAAACTGGCCGAAAAACGTCATGATAAAATGGCATATATGATTACAATTAAGGAAGAAATTGAATTACAAGAACAATTATTAAAGAGTGACATCTATTCCCAAGTTGCGGCAACTAATCACAGTTGGGATAGCCAGCATTTGAAAAACAATCTGGCGGACTTGTCTGACTCATCTGAATTACCGGATTAAATCTAGTTTACACCAATAAAAAAGGCATAATTAACACCCTTAAAACGGATTAATTATGCCTTTTTTTATGCTTTTAATAAAAACTATCTTGAATAGTTTGGAGCTTCTTTCGTTATCGTCACATTATGTGGATGACTTTCGTTGATTCCGCTTGCGGTAATACGAACAAAACGTCCTGTTTCCTGTAACGTTGGAATATCTTTTGAACCACAATAGCCCATTCCGGCACGAAGACCACCAATGAATTGTTGCATGCTTTCATTCAATTCCCCTTTGTAAGGTACACGACCTACAATTCCTTCTGGAACCAGTTTTTTCACATCATCTTCCACATCTTGGAAATAACGATCTTTAGATCCTTCTTGCATCGCTTCAACAGAACCCATTCCTCGGTATGATTTGAATTTTCTTCCTTCGAAAATAATGGTTTCCCCAGGAGATTCCATTGTTCCGGCCAGTAATGAACCTAACATCACACAATCCGCGCCTGCAGCTATAGCTTTAGGGATATCACCTGTGTAACGAATTCCACCATCAGCAATTACTGGAACTCCAGTACCTTTTATAGCTGCTGCTACTTCAAGTACCGCAGAAAATTGAGGAAAACCAACACCCGCAACTATACGAGTAGTACAAATAGAACCTGGTCCAATTCCTACTTTCACACCATCGGCACCATTTTCAACAAGATATTTAGCTGCTTCAGGAGTGGCAATATTACCAACAATAACGTCTAATTCCGGGAATTTAGCTTTTACTAATTTTAGTACATCTACAACTCCTTTTGTATGTCCGTGAGCGGTATCGATTATAACTGCATCTACTCCAGCATTAACCAAAGCAGTAGCTCTTTCAACAGCATCTGCAGTAACACCTAATGCAGCCGCTACACGTAAACGTCCGTATTTGTCTTTATTTGCATTTGGTTTTTGAGTCAGTTTGGTAATATCTCTAAACGTAATTAAACCAACTAATTTATAATCCGCATTTACTACTGGAAGCTTTTCGATTTTATATCCTTGCAAAACTACTTCGGCTTGTTCCAGTGAAGTACCTTCGGCAACTGTTACCAAGTTCTCACTTGTCATTACCTCAATGATAGGTCTGGCATTATTTTTTTCGAAACGTAAATCTCTATTGGTAACAATACCCTTAAGTTTTTTATTTTCATCAACAATTGGAATACCACCTATTCCAAATTCTTTCATCGCGTTTTTAGCATCAGCAACTGTAGAAGTCAATGGTAAGGTAACCGGATCTATAATCATTCCTGACTCGGCACGCTTTACTTTACGTACTTTAGCAGCTTGCTGCTCAATCGTCATGTTTTTATGTAAAACACCAATTCCTCCCTCTTGTGCCATAGCAATTGCCATTGCACTTTCGGTAACGGTATCCATAGCTGCTGATACAATAGGAACGTTAAGTGTTATGTTTCTTGAAAATTTTGATTGGATACTCACTTCGCGTGGAAGCACATTTGAGTAGTTGGGAACTAATAGTACATCATCGTAAGTTAATCCTTCACCGATAATCTTAGAATTGTGTGCGATCATTGCAATTTGTAGTTGTAGTTAAATTGCGTGCAAATATAGACAATCTTAAGCGAAAAAACGACTACTTTTTACAATATAATGATTAAATTGCATTTCATTGATTATTTCGACACCTATAACTAAGCCTGATTCTTCGCAATTCATAAAATCCTGGCTTTTTTGATATGACAGAACCTCAACAACAAATAAAAGGGCTTTCAGGTGATGAAGTTTTGCAATCAAGAGCAAAATACGGCCCTAATTCCTTAGCACATCAGGATAAAAATACGTTCTTAACTTCTTTAATTGAAATGGTTAAAGAACCTATGTTTTTGAAAACCAAAATGGAACCAGAATCATTGCTGCCAAAGGTGTTCCGGAAGCTTTAATTGCATGCTCTAATTTATCAGAAAAAGAAACACAACAAATCCTTGCCGCAATGACAACTATGGCTACGAAAGGTTTTCGGGTTTTAGGAGTTGGCGTTGCTGAATTTTCAGGAACAAATTATCCCAAAAAACAACAAGAATTTTCGTTTCATTTTAAAGGATTAGTTGCTTTTTACGATCCTCCAAAAGAGAACATAAAAACTGTATTTGAAACATTTTATAAAGCTGGCATCCAGGTAAAAATAGTTACGGGTGATAATGCCGAGACAACTGCCACAATCGCTAAACAAATTGGTTTTCAAAACGCTGAAAAAACACTGAATGGAGATGAATTAATGGCAATGGATGACATCACGCTAAAAGAAAAAGTCATGGAAACCACCATCTTTACGAGAATGTTTCCTGAGGCCAAACTCAAAATCATAAAAGCCCTGAAAGATAACAATCAAATAGTAGCCATGACAGGCGATGGCGTAAATGACGGACCCGCTTTAAAATCAGCTCACATAGGAATTGCCATGGGTAAAAAGGGAACTGAAATTGCTAAACAAGCTGCCAATCTTATTCTTATTGATGATGATTTTTCTAAAATGATTGATGCCATTGCTATGGGGAGAAAAATATATAACAATCTAAAAAAAGCCATACAATACATTATTTCCATACACATCCCAATCATAATGATCGTGTTTATTCCCTTGGCATTGGGATGGATTTATCCAAATATTTTTTCGCCGGTTCACGTAATTTTCCTTGAAATAATTATGGGCCCCAACCTGTTCCATAATTTACGAAAATGAACCTGTGGAGCGCAATTTGATGTTGCTCAAACCAAGACCTTTTACCAATACTTTTTTCAACCTGAAAGAAATTGCCATTAGTATTATTCAGGGTCTTGTAATCACAATGGGGCTTTTATTTGTCTATCGTTTTTGTGTGGCTGATAATTGCTCGGAAAGTATAACAAGAACTACCGTTTTCCTTACATTGATAGCTTCCAATATTTTTCTGACACTCACCAATCGTTCTTTTTATTACTCCATATTTACCACTTTAGGCTATAAAAACAATTTAGTTATAATGATAATTGGAATAACCATTCTGATCACGGCTTTATTGCTGTTTGTTCCTCTGTTCGCTCATTTTTTTGAGTTCGAAAGGGTTTCGGGTTTCCAAATAGGTTTGAGCATTTTAGTGGGATTTGTTTCGGTACTTTGGATAGAAATTTACAAATGGTTAAAGAGAAAAAAGAATCCGTAAAACTCAGCAAACAAAAAAAACAGACAATCCGCAATTAGGCTTTAATAAGGCTCGTCACTGTCTTTAAAAATAACGTTAAGTCCAAATTGAAAAGAAAGACTATTGGCTTTTGCCAAATCATGATATTCTAACAGATTATCCGCAAGAACGTACAAATTGAGTTTTCCAAGTTGTGCAGACAATCCCAATCCAATGTTTTTATACGAATAGGAATCTAAAGTATAGGTCGCTTTCATTTGTAAATTATTGAAAATATTCCTTCTGTAATACGTTGTAAAAGCCATAAAAGGCGTTCTTGGGGTTGACATAATAAATAATTGAGCGCCAACAGCATTTCTATATCCAGAATCAGTGCCGTCACAATTACAATCTTTACTTCTTGAATCATCAAATGAATATTGAATAGACGAATTAAACTTGGCGGGACGCCAGGTCGTGTATTTAGTATATAATGTATCCAATGGAATAGCATCTTTAAATTCCTGATATACATTTCCTGCCGCATTCCCATTTGTGAATTTAGGATTTATCCCGTCGTATTTATAATACCCTTTAAACGTAAAAGTCTCTACATCTTTAGTATGCCTTATAAATCCAACATCAACAAGACTTGCCGTAAACTGAATATTTTTTTTGGGATAATAGGTAAGCCCTGCATCAAAACCAAGCCCTAAATCACCTCCAAAAAAGACTTTTTGTTTAATATCTCTTACTACATCTCCTGAATAATCTTCATCGATATATTTTGAAATTCCAGAAGTATTAAGTTCTAAATTCGAAGAAATAACTTGCTCGTAAATTCCATTAGTAGAAGGAATGGTATAAATATATCCAGAATTTTTAGTCGAAGTAGCATTAAAAGCGCTGGAATAAATTTTTCCTCGAAGTCCCACAATTAAGTTATTCTTTATGTTTTTATGATATCCGATATGAAGAACCGAAAGCATTTCAGCTTTTACATTTAAATCTCCCAAATTAAACACTTTTCCTAAATAATCTCTATTCCCGTCCAAAGCAAGTATAGCTAAATCTTTAGGCATATAACTCAGAAAATCAAATTCCTGATACATTCCAAAGGAAATATATGAGTTACTTTGCCAATCGCCAACTTTGAAGCCTCCGTTGAATAATTCTATTTGTTCGTTTATTGTAGCTTTATCTTTTCTGGTAGTGGAGAATACAACATTTCGCAATTTTACATTAAAATCCACTCCGTCATTGGCAAATAAATCATAGGCCGAAAAACCGCTGGAACCTACATTAGCAGAAATACCCGATAATAAAGGAATTCCAAAATACCATTTGTACTTCACATCAGAACCTGGATTAGTCATTAAAGACTGAGGCACTGAAGTGAAATTATATAAAATTTGTTTGTTTTGAGAAATACATTCAACCGATACAAATAGAACAAAAAGCAAGATTATTTTTTTCATTCTACAACTAAATAAGCGGTTACACCTGAACGTAATTTTAAACTCCCGGTACTGCTCTCACTTAATATCGGACCAGGAAGCATCTTAAGAATGAAAGCAATTTTAGTGGTTCTTTTCAACAAATCAAGTTTAGCATTTGCAAACACATCGGTTTTAGTGACCAAATTTTCAACGCCAGTATAGGCAGGTATAGCAAAATTAGTAGAATAAAGAGCCTGATTATTTTTGTCCAGATAGACTAGATCTAAAGTATAGGCCCTATTTATAGTATTATTAATTTCAAAAAAGAAATCAGCTCTTACTAAATTGTCTTTAAAAAAAGCATCATTAAAGATGTCAATCGTTGGGGTGTCAACAGTTACAACTTGTTCTACACCATTAGTCACAAATTGATTTGCAGGAACATCAAAATGAGCCAAATTTGAAACAAAAACAGGTTCTAATTTTAAATCATTGACCTGATTAAAGTCAAGATCACTTGTACATGAAAAGAAAAACAGTACCGGAATTAGTATTCCTAAAATCCTATGAAAAACCAGTGGTCTCATTTTATTATTTGTTAAAATCAATCTCATACTTACTAAACTACGAACGCATCAAAGTTCTTATTATTATATTTGTCAATATTGTAAAAATCTAAAATAGATCTTTTTCTAATGAAATTCTCCAAATAATTTAGAAGCTTCATTATAAGCGCTTTCAAAACTCATCGGGCTTGTATTTGTATTTTCTTTTTGTGAAGTGAAATAGGACAATAATTTCTCTGTTGGCATATTTCCTGTTAAATTATCAGTTGCCATTGGGCATCCACCAAAACCTTGAATGGCTCCATCAAAACGACGGCAACC
The DNA here is from genome assembly GCF_007097265.1 of Flavobacterium gawalongense. GTDB lineage: Bacteria > Bacteroidota > Bacteroidia > Flavobacteriales > Flavobacteriaceae > Flavobacterium > Flavobacterium gawalongense. The sequence continues at coordinate 8,316 of NZ_VJZP01000042.1, forward strand.
CGCTTTGTAGGCTGCATCTATTTTCTCAAACCATTTATTAGGTGTTGTATGAAGATGAGCGCCAAATTCTATTTCGGGATATTTTGGAATTAAATTCGAAAATAAATAGGAGATTACATCCGGTGTTGAACTTCCCACTGTATCCGAAAGCGATAGGATTTTCACTCCCATATCGGATAATTTTTGAGTCCACTCGCCTACTATTTCTGTATTCCAAGGATCTCCATACGGATTACCAAATCCCATAGAAAGATAAGCAACCACTTCTTTATTGCCTCTATCAGCAATTTCAAGAATTTCTTGTAACGTGATTAATGATTCCGCTATTGTTTTGTGAGTATTCCGCATTTGGAAATTCTCAGAAATTGAAAACGGAAAACCTAAATAGTGTATTTCAGGGTGAACAGAAGCTAATATTGCCCCTTGTGTATTGGCTATTATTGCAAGAAGTTTACTTCTGGTTTGAGATAAATCAAGTTGCGCCAGAACTTCGGCAGTATCCTGCATTTGCGGAATCGCTTTTGGAGAGACAAAACTCCCAAAATCTATGGTGTCAAATCCTACGCGCAATAAAGATTGTATATAAGATACCTTTCTTTCAGTAGGAATAAATTGCTTAATACCTTGCATGGCATCGCGTGGACATTCTATAATTTTTATTGGCTCCATAGAAAACCAAAGATAGGAAAACAATTATGAATTTTAAATTATGAATTTTAAATTTCAGTAAATTAACATTATTACGTATTTTGGTAATAATTATAAATATTACATAATTTGGTAATATTAAATATTATTACGTTATTTGGTAATAATTTTATTTTTAACTTTTAAAATTGAATTTAATTTTTTAATTATATTTGGATATGACAAGCATAATCACTGGAGATATTATTAATTCAAGAAAACTACCTTCTAAAATTTGGATTGACGGTTTGAAAAAATTATTAAACACCAAAGGTAAAAACCCGAGTGAATGGGAAATTTATCGTGGTGACGAATTTCAACTGGAAGTTATAAATCCCGAGGAAGCGCTACTCACAGCTTTACAAATTAAGGCCTATCTAAAAACCCTAAAACTTGATGCGAGAATGAGCATTGGTTTTGGAGATAAAACGTATAAAGCAGAAAAAATTTCCGAAAGTAATGGAACTGCTTTTGTACATTCTGGTGAACTTTTTGAAACTTTAAAAAAGCAAAAAACTACCTTAGCCATTAATTCCGGCAATCCTGATTTTGACACTGAAATGAACCTAATGCTTCGTTTAGGGCTAACTTTTATGGACAATTGGCTAGTCCAATCGGCTGAATTTGTTCTGACAGCTATAGAAAATAAATCTCTTTCACAGGAAGAAATCGGTTTGAAACTGGGCATAAATCAAGCTGCGGTAAGCCGAAGACGAAAACGAGCGCAATTTGATTTGGTTACGGAACTAGACAATCATTTCAGAAAAAAAATTAAAACCATTAACGTATGATTATTTTCATAAAACTACTTCTTGCACATTTGCTTGGTGATTTTTTATTGCAACCTACATCTTGGGTTTTAGATAAAGAAAGCAGAAAACACAAAAGCATTTATCTTTATATCCATACACTTCTTCATTTTATTCTGGCTTGGGCTTTAATTGGCGGGACTGATTTTGTTTGGTTTGCCATTTTACTGGCGGTAACGCATGGAGGAATTGATTTTTTGAAATTACATTTTCAAAAAAATAAAACAAAACGCAACTGGTTTGTAATTGACCAACTGTTACATCTTATTGTAATCATAGTAATTACGCTACTTTATACTAACGAACGTATTGATTTTACAGCATTCGACAACCGATTTTGGATCTTTGCGACAGGAATACTTTTACTGACAAAACCTACATCGATACTTATAAAGAATATTATTTCTATTTGGACTCCTGAAAACAAAACAAGCGACGATTCCTTATCCAATGCCGGAAATTACATTGGAATATTGGAACGCCTTTTCGTTTTTTATTTTGTCATTACTGCCCATTTTGAAGCCATTGGTTTTTTATTGGCTGCAAAATCTATTTTCAGATTTGGAGATTTAAAAGAAGCCAAAGACCGAAAACTTACTGAATATGTTCTTATCGGAACCTTATTGAGTTTTGGCATTGCATTATTGACAGGGCTTTTAGTAAAATTTGGGTTGTTGCAATCTTTCTAAAATCTTTTTATTTATGGCTTTCACTAATCCCGGGCCTTCATAAATAAAACCAGTGTACAATTGCACCAAACAGGCTCCTGCTTCCAATTTTTCAATCGCATCATCGGCAGAATGAATTCCTCCTACTCCAATAATAGGAAACGCTTTTTTACTTTTTTGAGATAAAAATCGGATCACTTCAGTGGAACGTTGCGTTAATGGTTTTCCTGACAAACCTCCCATTTCTATTTTGTTTTCGGATTGTAATCCTTCGCGTGAAATGGTTGTATTGGTAGCAATAACTCCTGCAATTTTGGTTTCTTTTACGATATCTATAATATCCAGTAACTGCTCATCGGTTAAATCAGGGGCAATTTTCAGGAGAATTGGTTTTTGTTTTGGCTTTGCCAAATTCTTATTTTGCAATGTTTGCAACAATTGTGTCAATGGTTCTTTGTCTTGCAAAGCACGAAGATTGGGCGTGTTTGGGGAACTCACATTCACCACAAAATAATCAACATAGTCATACAAAGCATCAAAACAAATTTCGTAATCTGATGTTGCTTCTTCGTTTGGCGTTAGTTTGTTTTTTCCAATATTTCCGCCAATTAAAACATCTTTGTTATTTTTTAATCGTTCTACGGCTTCCTGAACTCCGCCATTATTGAACCCCATTCTGTTGATAATCGCGCTATCTTCTTTAAGACGGAACAAACGCTTTTTAGGGTTTCCTTCTTGTCCTTTTGGAGTAAGAGTTCCTATTTCGATAAAACCAAAACCAAAGTTGGACAATTCTTTATACAACTTGGCATCTTTATCAAAACCAGCAGCTAAACCTACCGGATTTTTAAATTTCAATCCAAAAACTTCGGTTTCTAATCTTGGGTCATTTACCTCGTAAAGCGATTTAAAAACAAATGAAAATCCTGGGATTTTAGACAAGAAACGAATCAATGAAAAAGTAAAATAATGAACCTTTTCTGGATCAAAACAAAAAAGTATCGGGCGAATAAGTAATTTATACATGGTTGTTGTGTTGGTGGTGCAAAAATAGAACTATCTATTCGATAATTAAATATTTGGAAAATAATTTTATAAATCATTTTCATTTATTGGAAACAAGTATTAATTGTGCAAACCTTAATTTAAACTTTCATTTAAAAAAGTATGCAATTTCTTCGTTTATTATGTTAAGTATTTGATTATATCTTTGGCTTTTTGCTTATTAATTTCAGCTACTTATTAATAGATACAAAGAAAAGACAAACTCATCTAAGTAAAATCATTTTCTAAATAAACTGTATATTTGTGTCTCATTAAAAAATACTTTATGCAACATATTATTGACCGTTTTATTGGTTATGCAACTATAGATACAGAATCTGATCCCAACTCAGAAACTACACCAAGCACTAAAAAACAATGGAATTTAGCCAACAAACTGGTTGAGGAATTGAAAGCCATTGGATTGCAAGACGTAACAATAGATGACAAAGCCTATATTATGGCTACTTTGCCTAGTAATGTGACTCATGAAGTGCCTACCATCGGATTTATTTCGCACTTTGATACTTCCCCAGATTTTAGCGGTGCTAATGTAAAACCTCAAATTGTTCCTAATTATGATGGTAAAGACATTGTATTAAATGCCGATAAAAACATTGTATTATCACCAAGCTATTTTAAAGATTTGTTGTTGTATAAAGGACAGACTTTGATAACCACTGACGGAACAACATTGCTGGGTGCTGATGATAAAGCCGGCATTACCGAGATTGTTACCGCAATGGAATTCCTTGTCAACAATCCCGAAATCAAGCACGGAAAAATCAGAGTTGGTTTTACACCAGATGAAGAAATTGGTCGTGGCGCACATCATTTTGATGTAGCTAAATTTGGAGCGGATTGGGCGTATACCATGGATGGCAGTCAAATAGGCGAATTGGAATATGAAAATTTTAATGCGGCTGGCGCCAAAATTACTTTCAAAGGAAAAAGCGTGCATCCTGGTTATGCCAAAGGAAAAATGATCAATTCTATGTTGATTGCTAATGATTTTATCAATGAATTACCAATTGATGAGACACCCGAAACAACAAAAGGATACAAAGGTTTTTTTCACGTACATCATTTAACGGGAAGTATCGAAGAAACGGTTTTGGAACTCATAATTCGCGATCATAACAAGAAAAAATTTGAAAAACGCAAAGAATTAATCGAGAAAATCACCCGAAAAATCAACAAGAAATTTGCAAAACAATTTGGCGAAGATATTGTTATTACCGAAATAAAAGACCAATATTACAATATGAAAGAAAAGGTTTTACCTGTAAAACATATTGTGGATATTGCAGAAAAGGCTATGAGAGAATTGGATATAAAACCACTTCTAAAAGCTATTCGTGGCGGAACTGACGGTTCTCAATTATCGTATAAAGGGTTACCTTGCCCAAATATTTTTGCTGGCGGGCATAATTTCCACGGAAAATATGAATATGTTCCTGTAGAAAGCATGCAAAAAGCAGTTAACGTAATTGTAAAAATTGCCGAATTGACTGCAGCGGGTGATTTCACTAAAACGGAAGAAATAGCTAAAAATAAAAAATAGTTGGAGCCCCTAAAAACCAATACACATACCTGGGATAAAGTCAATAGTTGGTCAGAAGAATTAGGCTGAAATCAATTATTGCTAAAACGGAACTGATCGAAACCACGAAATGGGGCGGTTGCGTTTATGTCCTCAATGATAAAAATGTACTTGGAGTCGGAGGATTCAAAAATTATTTTACGATTTGGTTTTTTAATGGCGTTTTCCTGAAAGATGAAAAACAGGTTTTGGTTAATGCACAAGAAGGTGTTACTAAATCATTACAACAATGGCGCTTTTCATCAAAAGAAGAAGTCAATGAAGCGGCAGCATTAGATTATATTCATGAAGCGATTACCAATGAAAAACAAGGAAAACATCTTAAACCTGAAAAAGGAAAAATTATAGTTTCTGAACTTTTCCAAAAAGAATTAGATGCTGATCCGAATTTAGCAAAAGCATTTCTAAAATTCTCGCCTTACAAACAAAAGGAATTCTTGGAATATATAGAAACCGCAAAACGAGAAGAAACCAAACGGTCCAGAATCGAAAAAATAAAACCAATGATACTTGAAAACATTGGCTTAAATGACAAATACCGATAAAATCAAGTCCCATTTCTGAAGCATCAGGTTGGGATTTTTTTTATTCAACCCATAGACTACACTCCCGTATACTCTCGCCATCACTTCCTAATATGCTATATGAAATTCATTTTCAAAAACGCTCCTTAAAGCTTTTGAAAAAGAAACATGCCAATTTAAACTCCCATCCCAGATACTATTTATCGCAAATTAGAAAGTTTTTTTTTGCGAACTATACTAAAAACCAACGTATTAAATCACTATATTTACTTATAGGCACTTAACAATTTATTAATACCTGAACAACTTTTGGTTTAATTGGATAAAAATAATACTAACACTATAAATTATGATACAAAAGAAAGAAGCGGAAACTGCTCCAGTATCTCCCGCAAAACCTGAAATTGACAAACCGATTAGAGCTAGAAAAACTAAAGTAACCAAACCTTTAGAAGAACCAGTTGAAATAATAGAACCAGTAATAGAAGAAATCATAACGGAAACTATAGAAATTTCTGCGATTAATCTAGATCAAAACACCGCTGTTTCAAATAAAAAAGACAATAAAAAGAAGACTAAAAAGAAAGTAAAAGATAAAAAAAACGCTAAAAAAGCCGATGCGAAAGCAAAAGCTAAAAAGGCAAAAAAAGCCAAAAAGGATAAAGCTAAAAAAGCGAAAGTCAAAGCAAAGATAAAAGCTAAAAAAGCCAAAGCAAAATCTAAAAAAGCGAAGAAAGCGAAGAAGAATAAAAAATAATAAGATTATTTTTTATCAAAAAAAAGTCCCAACCCGAATAATCGGTTGGGACTTTTTTTATTCATTAAAGCGAAAATTATTTTTTGTTCAATGCTGCACTCATTTCCATAGAAATAGCTGAACGCTCCATTTTAAGCTTTCCTGACATCGTTTCAACAACAACAGTGGTATCAGCTAACTCAGAAATTTTTCCGTGAAGACCACTTTTAGTAATGATTTTGTCACCTACTTTCAAAGTGCTTTCAAATTCTTTTTCGTTTTTCGCTCTTTTTTGTTGTGGTCTGATCATAAAGAAATAGATCACCACAAACATTAATAAAAACGGTGCAAATTGAGTTAATTGTTCCATAATTTTAATTCTCTTTTTATTTGTTAATTATTACATTAAACCACGACCGGCTTTAATGATTCTTTTGCTGGTTTGTAATTCTTTTACTAAATTATCTAAAATTCCGTTGATAAAAATACTACTTTTTGGTGTAGAATATTCTTTAGCAACTTCTAAATATTCATTAAGGGTAACTTTTACAGGAATAGATGGAAATTTCAAAAATTCACAAATTGCCATTTTAAGAATAATGGTATCAATTTCGGCAATTCTATCACTATCCCAATTGGGTGTTTTATCAATATATTCTTTGGCTAATTCGGATTCGTTTAAGACCGTTTTTCGAAACAAATCCTTAACAAAGTCTTTATCCTCATTGTCTTTATACAATTTTGGCATTCTGAAATTGTCGTCTTCACCAGATTTAATCGCTTTCAATTGCTTGATAATATGTGTATTCACTAACGGAATATCATCAACCCAAGTTAACTTATCATCCTCTAAATATTCATATAATTTTTCGTTAGGAACAATTACTTCCATAAACAAATCAACGATAAACTGTCTGTCTTCTTCAAATGTATTAGTCGAATCACTCATGTATTTTGCATACAATTTGCTCGCCTTTATATCATTCAGCAATAATAAAATATAATCGTCGTTTAAAGTCCAATTATTGATTTTACGATTTTCCAGCGCAATACTTAGTGAATTATTTTCGGAAAGAATTTGAAAAATACGGTTTTTGATGAATTTCTCGTTGGGTTTACGTTCCTCAGGAGTTGCAAGATGTTTCAGACTGGATTTATGCAAAAAGACAGTTTCTGTTTTACAAATTTCAATCAGGGAAGAAAGCATTATAAGGTATAAATCTTGAATATTGTCGATACTGTAAAAAAGGAATTTTTCTTCTTTTTCCAGATTATCTGAACCGCTTTGATGCATCGCATAAATGGATTGCATGACTTTAACGCGTATGTGTCTTCTATTTACCACCTTGTAAGAACTTTTATTAATTAGTCTGCAAAAATAAGTATTTCATTTTTTAAAATAAAATATATAATCGCTTATTTTAAAAGTATTCAGTGATCAGTATTCAGTGAACGGCAATAATTGGACACTGAATACTGAACACTGAAAACTACTTCTTACTGTTTTCTATCTTTCTTTGATCAATTCTATTTTGAGCAATCGTCAAAGCCGCATGATGTGTAGTCATCTTGTTTGCAATGGCAAAATCAATTATTTCCAGCGTAGTATTGTAAATATTCTCTGTTTTACGCATGATTTCAGCTTTGTCATAATGAGCCAATTCCGCATAAACATTGATGATACCACCCGCATTAATTAAGAAATCTGGCGCATAAAGAATTCCTCGTTCCTGCAAAATTGCTCCGTGGATATTCTCATTTGCCAATTGGTTATTAGCCGCACCAGCAATTACTTTTGCTTTAATTTTATGCACGGTTGCATCATTTATAGTTGCTCCCATGGCACAAGGCGCATAAATATCAACATCCGCACTATATAAATCTTCGCCTGAGAATATTTTAGCGTTGTACTTAGCTCCTACTTCATACAATCTTTCTTCATTAATATCAGTAATCGTTACTATTGCTCCTTCTTTTGTCAAACAATCAACTAAAGTTTCTCCAACATGACCAATTCCTTGAACCAATACTTTTTTACCCCCCAAAACATCAGAACCAAATTGATGCTTTGCGGCTGCTTTCATACCTAAATATACTCCGTAAGCAGTTACAGGTGATGGATTTCCAGAACCACCTCTTTCTTCAGAAATTCCAGTAACATAAGGTGTTACATCTCTTACTATGTCCATGTCTTTAGTCTCCATACCTACATCTTCGGCAGTAATGTATCTTCCGCTTAAAGAATGCACAAATTCACCAAACTTACGCATCAACTCAGGTGTTTTTTGAGTTTTGGCATCGCCAATAATAACCGCTTTACCTCCACCAATGTTCAATCCTGTAATGGCAGCTTTATAAGTCATACCACGAGAAAGTCGCAATACATCGTTTAGCGCTTCCCATTCATTGGCATAATTATACATACGCGTACCACCTAAAGCGGGACCCATAACCGAATTATGAATACCAATAATTGCTTTTAAACCTGTATCTTTGTCGTTGCAAAATACAATTTGTTCGTGATCATCAAATGATAATTGGCCAAAAACGGGATCCATTTTTTGAAGTTCCTTTCCAGTTGTGAAAGCTGCATTCATAGTATTAATTTTTATAGTGATAAATTATGAATTCGTCAAAAAGACAAATCAAATTTACATAAAAAATATACATGTCCTAATATTTTAGTTTGAAATTATTAATTTCGCAATTATAACAAAAATAAATCAATTTTAAACATTATCAAAAATTGATTGTTAATCAACAAATAAAACTTTTTCAACACAGAATATCTTAAAAAAATGAAAGAATTACGTTATTTAAATAAATATTTTATCAAATATAAATACAGTTTTTCTCTTGGTATTTTATTTACAATTATCGCACAAATATTTTCTTTGTTTACTCCAAAATTGATTAGCAAGTCATTCATGGTAATTGAATCATTTTCTAAGGATAAAACCATTACTGCGGATGTCATTCGTCAAGAATTAATTTCAAATATTTTACTGATTATTGCCACTACCATTATAGCTGGTTTTCTTACTTTTTTGATGAGACAAACCCTGATAGTTATGTCGAGACACATTGAGTTCGATTTAAAAAACGAAGTGTTTCGTCAATATGAAAACCTATCACAAAACTTCTATAAGCAAAACCGTACAGGTGATTTGATGAACCGTATCAGTGAAGATGTTTCAAAAGTAAGAATGTACGTGGGGCCCGCAGTAATGTATACGATTAACACTTTTATTCGTTTTGCAATTGTAATTGGTTATATGTACAATGTATCGCCACGATTAACATTGTACACCATTCTTCCTTTACCTGTATTATCGTATTGCATTTTCAAATTAAGTTCTGAAATCAATAAAAGAAGCACTATTTTCCAGCAGTATTTGTCCAAAGTATCGAGTTTTTCGCAAGAAATATTTTCTGGAATCCGAGTGATAAAAGCCTATTCATTAGAAGACCAACATCAAAACAATATGGTGGACTTAGCGAATGAAAGCAAAAGCAAGAGTTTGAATTTGGCAAAAGTACAATCATTGTTTGGTCCGTTAATGCTGGCGCTGATAGGAATTAGTAACTTGGTTGTGATTTATTTTGGTGGTCTAATGTATATCAATGGGACTATAAAAAGCATTGGTACTATAGCCGAATTTATTTTGTACGTCAATATGCTTACTTGGCCGGTTGCTTCATTAGGATGGGTTTCGTCAATGGTTCAAGAGGCCGAAGCTTCGCAAAAGCGCCTTAATGAATTCCTGAAAATCGAACCGGAAATAAAAAATAAAAACCCAAATAAATCTATTATTGAGGGTACTATCTCATTCGAAAATGTGAGCTATACCTACGAAGACACGAATATAGAAGCATTAAAAAATATTTCCTTTAAAGTAAAAAAAGGAGAAACGCTGGCGATTCTTGGAAAAACAGGATCTGGAAAATCAACTATTTCTTCTTTAATCTCCCGCTTGTATGAAGTAACAGATGGAAGAATAACTGTTGATGGAAACGAAATAAGCACTTTGAATCTATATGATTTAAGAAACAACATCGGAATTGTTCCACAAGATGCCTTTTTGTTTTCGGATAGTATCAAAAACAACATTAAATTCGGCAAAGAAAATGCGACTGATGAGGAAGTGGAAGCTGCTGCAAAAAATGCCGTAGTGCATGACAATGTCATTGGCTTTAACAAACAGTACGATACTATTCTGGGAGAAAGAGGAATCACTCTTTCGGGTGGACAAAAACAACGTGTTTCTATAGCCCGAGCAATTATTAAAAACCCGGCTATTTTACTTTTTGATGATTGTTTATCAGCCGTGGATACAGAAACCGAAGAAGCGATTTTGAATAACTTATTTGAGATTTGCAAGGATAAAACGACCATTATTGTTAGTCATAGGGTTTCATCGGCAAAAAATGCAGACAATATTATCATTCTTGAAGAAGGAAAAATTATCCAACAAGGTTCTCATAATCAATTGATAAATCAAGAAGGGTATTATGCATCCTTGTATTTAAAACAACTTTCAGAAAAAGAATTACTATAATTGTTGTATAATAAATAAATTTTTATGATTTTTGATTGCTATTAAATAAAAAATTGACAGAAAGGATTATGAGAGAAAATGACATGTTAGAAAAAGAAGAGATATTTTCTAAAGTTTTACGTGCTGGAAGAAGAACCTATTTCTTTGATGTAAGAGCTACTAAAGCTGATGATTATTACATAACGATTACCGAGAGCAAAAAATTTACCGAAGAAGACGGATCGTTCCATTTTAAGAAACACAAGATTTATTTATACAAAGAGGACTTTGCTGCCTTCGCAGAAATTCTAGGAGAAATGACTTCTTATGTTTTGAACCACAAAGGGAAAGAAGTAATCTCTGAGAGACACCAAAAAGATTTCAAAAAAGAATATGCAGCTGAGAAAACAGATGATGATGAAATCATACCGCAAACATCAACTTTTACTGATATAGAATTTGATGATATTTAATGTTTAGTTGCCTACTTACAAAACGAAAAGTCCAAAAATCAGTTGATTTTTGGACTTTTTTTATATCCGCCTAAAATGTAACTATTAGGGGCAATCGTTCTTCATTTTTATTACTAAAAAAGGATTTCTATTTCGATAAAATTGTATATTTTTATTCCAAAAAGTTCTCTAAACACTTTAGATTTTTTTAGATAAACCTATATTATTATGTATTAGAATGGAAATAAAATTATTAATTATCCCGGGACTGGGTGATTCCGGAGAAGACCATTGGCAAAGCTACTGGCTCAAAAAATATAAAAATGCCACTAAGGTAATTCAGGACAATTGGAACGAACCTCAACTAGAGAAGTGGCTCGACAGACTGAATGAGGCGATCCTAAAATTAGATAATCCAACAATTTTGGTGGCTCACAGTCTTGCGGTTTCCTTAGTAATGCATTGGGCTTCTGTAAACAGCAATCCTAATATAATAGGTGCTTTACTGGTTGCTCCAGCGGATGTTGATTCTCCTGAGCATACGCCAGAGAGCATTTGGAACTTTTCGCCAATACCGTTGTCAAAATTGCACTTTCCTTCCATAGTAGTTACCAGTGAAAATGATCCATATATATCATCACAAAGAGCAGAATATTTTGCTGAAATGTGGGGTAGTGATTTTATAAATATTGGTCAAAAAGGACATATCAACTCCGAATCAAATCTTGAATTTTGGGAAGAAGGACAATTGATATTGCAACAATTGATTGATAAAATTAATAGGTCGTAATAGTATCCAATACGCTACCTTTTATACAAACCTACTAAATCCCCCGAGGAAATAATATGTCCTCTCATAGTATTTAAGAGTTCTTTTTCGCCAGTATTTGGTGGTAAATTAAGTTTAGCGTCTAAAGCATACACTTTAAAATGATAATGGTGCGTGCCACTTGGAGGACATGGCCCAAAATACTTATTCTCATGGATGCTGTTTCTACCCTGGGTTCCGGGTCTACTATCTTCTTTTATAGTAGTTTTTGGTGGAATGTCCCACAGTAGCCAATGGCAAAATGTTCCATTTGGAGCATCCGGATCATCTACTATGATGGCCAGACTTTTAGTATTTACAGGAATATCCTCTATTATGAGTTCCGGGTTTATATTTAACCCATCACAAGTATATTTTGAAGGGATAAATTCATTGTTCTTAAAAGCAGGACTTTTTATTGTCAAGATGGTACTTATTATTGTCGACATGATATATAGTATAATAAGGTTCATAATTGGGCTTATTAAATGGAATTATTTTAAGTCATTTTTTGTTTTTTAATTTTTTTGGAAACATTTTAGTTATTAATCCGCGATTGTTTGCCCACGTTTTTGCATGACTTATTGCTGTGGCAATAATTCTCCCCTCCTCCATATTGCCTTTTTTGAACAATGCATTGGCAATTTCAATGGCTTTATTGCGAACCACTTGGGGAAGATTCTTTAGAGAATTTGGATAATCTGTTCTTGTCCAAGGCATGACATTCTATTTAATCGTTTTGTTTTGAAACATAATAATAGCTATCGTTATTGTGAATATTATGAAATAACGATAGCCTTTTTCCTAATGTGTCAATTGTTGTTCATTACACATTGCGGCGCATTTACGGCATGCTTCAGCACATTTTTTGCAATGTTCCATTTGCGGATATTTTTCACATTCGGTGGCACATCTTTCGCACATTTCTAAACATAAGTTTAAAAAGACAGCTGCATTTTCAGAGTTTCGCTCTAATAATTGTGCTGTTAAACGACATATATCAGCACAATCCTGATCGTTCATCATACAACAGGACATATCCATTTGTTTTTCCAAATGGCATGCATCATAACAATGTGTGCACTGTGCTGCACAAAAATGCAATACGTCAATCATTTTTTGCTTTTCCATCTTCAATGTGTATTTAATTTATAATCTTGTTTTAAATCAATGGGCTGAGTGGCCCTAATTTTTTTACAGTGTTGTGTTTCCCTAACTTTTAGAAGATTCCACTAATAATTGGATTTCTCTTAAATCATTTAAAGGATTAGCACTAATCAAACGACAAAGTTATTTGAAGCGAATCGAATGGACGCTTAATTAAGTGCGAAGTAAATTTACATTATTTTTTCATTCAATATCCTGTATTACAAGTTATTAACATTTTTATAACTGAAATTTTTATTGTTAATTCAGCTATTTTACAACTATTTTTTGAAGTTACCCAATTCGCAATCCATTTTCAATTTTGAAATCAGGTGAAAGTAAAATCACATCGCCTGCTGAACCTACAGCACCTAATATCAGACATTCGCTCCTGAATTTCCCAATTTGCTTTTTAGGAAAATTGACCACCGCAACAATTTGACGGAGGACTAAACCTACCTTAAAAAAATATATTTACTTAATAATCAACAACAATCAAACTCAATAACTCGTAACTTTATATATTATTTGTAATTAAAATTAACATCCAAACAAAAACACGCCATGGAAAATATAAATTGGGTAATAGACCCAGCGCATTCAGCGGTACAGTTCAAAGTCAAACATCTTATGATTGCTACTTTAACGGGAAGATTCGATGAAATAACAGGCACTGTGGAGGCAAGTGACAATTTTGAAAACGCAAAGTTTTCATTTAGTGCCAATGTCAATTCCATCAACACTAATGATGAGCATAGAGACACACACCTAAAAAGTGCTGATTTCTTTGAAGCGGAAAAGTTTCCTAAACTTTCATTTACCTCAACGAGGTTCACAAAAACCGCCGATACTAAATTTGAATTGACCGGTAATCTTACCATTAAAGATGTTACAAAACCGGTTGTCCTGAATGTAGAATATGGAGGCATGGCTACAGACCCTTGGGGGAATGTAAAAGCAGGTTTTGAGTTAAAGGGAAAAATAAATCGTAAAGACTTTGGATTGCTTTGGAATGACACAATAGAAGCTGGGGGCACTATGGTAAGCGAGGAAGTAGCATTGATTGCGAATATTGAGTTATTGAAAAAATGATATCAAATTGCAAATTGACATAAAACTATCAGACAAACATTTTCAAAACATATACCTGAAGAAAACTTCGCATTATATCCTATAGCATTCTTAGCAAGTCTACGGCACAAGACAATAAATCAAAAAACTGAACGCTTTTTAGAACAAAATACGGCAGCTACCCAATCTGCAACCCATTTTCTATTTTGAAATCAGGAGCCAATAGAATCACATCGCCTGCTAAACCTACTGCACCTAACACCAAACATTCACTCATGAATTTTCCTATTTGCTTTTTAGGGAAATTGACCACCGCAACAATTTGTCGGTTTAGCAATTCTTCTTTCTGATAGCGTTGGGTGATTTGTGCCGATGTTTTTCTGATTCCGATTTCTGAACCAAAATCTATTGTTAACTGATAAGCCGGTTTTCGGGCTTCGGGAAAATCATTAACCTCCAGGATAGTTCCCACACGCATTTCTACTTTTTCGAATTCAGACCAAGATAGCATAATTTTTATTTAAGTTTAAAGTTGTAAATCAAACGCTTCACAGACTAAAATTAGTATTTTAAATCTAAAACACAATCCTTTTTTCTTAACTTTAAACCTGAAACTTTAAACTAGAAAAACTTCAATGTCAAAAACTGCTTCAAAGATGGTTCCGCTTGGAACTATTGCTCCCGAATTTTATTTGAAAGACACCACTTCCAACGAATGGTTTTCTTTTGTGGATTTAAAAGGCGAAAAAGGAACTTTGGTGATGTTTATTTGCAATCACTGTCCCTTTGTGCATCATGTTCTAGAAGAAATTTTGATGATTGCCAATGATTATCATGTACAAGGCATTGGAATCATTGCCATTTCAAGTAATGATGTGATAAAATTTCCTCAAGATGCACCTGAATTGATGACGGAATTCGCTTTTGAAAATAATTTTGAGTTTCCTTATCTTTATGATGAAACCCAAGAAGTCGCCAAAGCATACGATGCGGCTTGTACGCCTGATTTTTTCTTGTTTGACAACCAAAACGAATTAGTGTATCGCGGTCAGTTGGACGATAGCCGACCGGGAAATGGAATTCCGCTTAGTGGCAACGATTTACGTGGTGCGATTGACAGCGTGATTTACAATCGAATAATTAATCCCAATCAAAAACCAAGTATTGGTTGCAATATAAAGTGGAAATAAATCCAATTATAAAAAAAGCATTCTGACTTTCAACAGAATGCTTTCTTTTTATGTTCGAAAACAAAAAAAGTTGCAACTATTTATACTAATTCTGTAATACTATTTTTTTCAAAAACATCTAATTTTACCCTAAAGAGGAATACTAAATTCATCTTGTAAACAGTAAATGTTATGGAAACGAATCAAATTAACAGAAGCGAATCACTAAGTGGAGACCATTTTTCTGGATCTAAAATAGGATTAGATAAATATATTGAGACAGCACCGGGGGTAAAACTGTATGTAAAAGATTATGGCGAAGGAAAACCTGTAATTCTTATTCATGGCTGGCCACTATCTAATGAAATGTGGGAATACCAAATTGATGCTCTGGTTCAAAATAATTTTAGAGTTATTACCTATGACCGTCGTGGTTTTGGAAAATCATCACAACCATGGAATGGATACGATTATGATACTTTGTCCGATGATTTAAAAACTATTATTGACCATTTGGATTTAAAGGAAGCTACGCTTGTTGGATTTTCTATGGGAGGTGGTGAAGTAGTCCGTTATTTCAGTCGTCATGGCGGAAAAGGAGTTTCAAAAGCGGTACTTATCGCTTCTGTAACGCCATTTCAACTAAAAACGGATTCTAATCCAGATGGCGTTCCACAAGAAAAATACGATGGTATGGCGGAACAAATTAAAGAAGACCGAATTGGTTTTCTGGATAGTTTTGGAAAAACATTTTTCGGAGTGAGTTTTATCAGTAAACCTATAAGTACGCCTTTATTGGATTATTATAGAATGCTGTGTTCTTTTGCGTCACCGCGAGCGACTTTAGAGTGTGCCAAGTCATTTTCCTCAACCGATTTTCGTAAAGAAATGGCTTCGGTAAATGTGCCTACATTAATCATTCATGGAGATGAGGACAAAACCGTTCCTATTGAAATCACCTCTGAAATAGCGACAAAATTAATACCGGACAATAAATTTATTGTTTATGAAGGAGCGCCACATGGTTTATTTTATATTGAAAAAGATAAATTAAACAAGGATTTGATTGAATTTTTAAATTCATAGATTTGAAATCACTCGAATTCAAAAATAGCAACAAGTCCATTTATTACATAAAAAAAATCCCAAAACTTTCGTTTTGGGATTTTTTAATTTTATCTGATAACTGGAATCTGCTATCTGAATACTGTAGACTATTTAACGTCCATTAATTCTACGTCAAAAATCAATGTGGCGTTTGGTGGAATTGCTCCCCCAGCACCACGAGATCCGTACCCTAAATGAGCCGGAATCACGAAACGTGCTTTGTCACCTACGCGCAACAAGGCAATTCCTTCATCCCAACCTTCAATAACGTTTCCTTTTCCTAATGGAAATTCGATTGGTTTTTTACGAGGATATGAACTGTCAAAAACTTTTCCGTCAGGAAGTTGTCCTGTGTAATGTACCGAAACAATTTTTCCATTTTCTGCTTTTTCACCTTCACCTCTTTGGATGAATTGATAACGCAAACCACTTTCTGTTTTTTCGAAACCAGCTGCTAGTTTTTCCATAGCAGCTTCTGCATCTGCTTTTAAAGCTGCATCGCGTTTGTTACGTGAACCTTTAAAAGTGATAAAGGCTT
This sequence comes from Flavobacterium gawalongense, assembly GCF_007097265.1. GTDB lineage: Bacteria > Bacteroidota > Bacteroidia > Flavobacteriales > Flavobacteriaceae > Flavobacterium > Flavobacterium gawalongense. Next base: position 25,216 of record NZ_VJZP01000042.1, read on the forward strand.
CAATTGCATTCCAATTTTTAGCTTCTTCACCTACTCTTACAATTTCTAAAGACTCTAAAACATCCCCTTGAGCAACTGCATCAACTACATCCTGACCTTCTACTACATGTCCAAAAACAGTATGTTTGTTATCCAACCATTCTGTTGGAATGTGTGTAATGTAAAATTGAGAACCATTTGTTCCTGGTCCTGAGTTAGCCATAGCCAAAACTCCCGGACGGTTGTGTTTCAAACTTGGGTGAAATTCATCATCAAATTTATACCCTGGATCTCCAGTTCCTGTTCCTTGTGGACAACCACCTTGAATCATGAAGTCAGGGATTACTCTGTGGAATTTTAATCCGTCATAAAATTTAACCCCTTGAGGTTTTACTTTATTTTCTAAGTTTCCTTCGGCCAATCCTACAAAGTTCCCAACTGTTCCTGGTGTTAATTCATGCTCTAGTTTTACTAAAATAGCACCTTTTGTGGTGTTGAATTTAGCATATATTCCGTTTTCCATTTTTGTTTAATTTTTATTGAAAGGCAAATTTACGAAATTAATTTTAAAAAGGGAATTGGGGATTCGTTGATTTAGTTATTTGAAAGTTTGGGGATTAAACAGGAATGCAATTTAGAAAATATTTCAAACTTAATAACTTCTTTAAAACCTCCTAATTCCAAAAAACCCTAGCCCAGATTGAAACGGCATCCTTTCCTTGCTTCCTTTAAGCAAGGAAAGATAGAGTGAAAAGCTGGAAATAGCTCCTGATACTGAAACAAGTTCAGCATAGAAAAACTTTGTACCTTTGCACTTTGAAACTTAGAAAAGAAAAAATGCGAATAGATATTGTTACCGTTCTTCCAGAATTATTGCGAAGTCCGTTTGAGGCTTCGATTATGAAACGTGCCATCGACAAAGGATTGGTGGAAGTCCACATTCATAATTTACGGGATTATACGACCAACAGACAAAAAAGTGTAGATGATTATCCTTATGGCGGTGGTGCCGGAATGGTGATGACGGTGCAGCCTATTGATGCTTGTATTACGCATTTGAAAAGCGAAAGAACGTACGACGAAATCATTTATATGTCACCGGATGGGGAAACCCTGAACCAGAAAATGGCGAACACGATGTCGATGTATGAAAATATTATCATTTTGTGCGGGCATTATAAAGGTGTGGATCAACGCGTGCGCGACAATTTTATCACGAAGGAAATTTCTATTGGTGATTATGTATTGTCTGGTGGTGAACTGGGCGCTTTGGTATTATCGGATGCTTTAATCCGATTGATTCCGGGTGTTTTAAGTGATGAAACTTCAGCATTAACGGATAGTTTTCAGGATGGATTATTGTCAGGACCTATTTACACGCGCCCCGCAGATTACAAAGGATGGAAAGTTCCTGATGTTTTGACCAGTGGAAATTTTGCCAAAATTGATAAATGGCGGGAAGATATGGCGTATGAACATACAAAGAATAGAAGACCGGATTTACTGGAGGAGTGAAAAATTAGTTTAAAGTTGGTATTCAACAACTTCTAAACTTTAAACAAGAAAAACTTTAAACTTTAAACATTTTTTTTATCTTTGCACCCAAATTTAGATTAACCTCTGGCGAGATCCGTGAATGTTGATTTAATAAAAACCATAATTAAAATTATCATGGCAGATTTAATGAAATTCGTTCAAGACGAATTAGTAGCTAGAAAAGATTTCCCTGTTTTTGGAGCTGGTGATACTATCACAGTTTACTACGAAATTAGAGAGGGTGAAAAAACTAGAACACAGTTTTTTAAAGGAGTTGTTATTCAAAGAAGAGGTTCTGGTAACACAGAAACTTTTACTATTCGTAAAATGTCAGGTGCTATTGGAGTTGAGCGTATCTTCCCAGTAAACTTACCAGCTTTACAAAAAATTGAAATCAACAAAAAAGGTGCAGTTCGTAGAGCTAGAATTTTCTACTTCAGAGAACTTACTGGTAAAAAAGCTAAAATTAAAGACAAAAGAAGATAGTCAACTGTCTCTTTACTATAAAAAAGTCCCAACAATGTTGGGACTTTTTTTTTGCTAATTTTTCCCCTCATAAATTCCTAATTTAGGATTTAAGGGTTTATAAAACTAACAAATTCAGAATAACTAGTTAGTAATCTTAAAATTCGTATTTTTCTATATAAAATGCGCCTTCTATTACATCTGATTTTCATATATTTGTCCGCCTTATTTCAAGTGAAACACCTTACTTAAGCTACATTTAACCGTGATTAGATTATAAAAATACAAAAATGACACAGAAATCAAAAATTTTTTACACCCTTACTGATGAAGCGCCTTTGTTGGCAACTTATTCATTTCTACCTATTGTACAAGCATTTACATCAACTTCTGATATTGAAATTGAAACTAGAGACATTTCTTTAGCCGGAAGAATTTTGGCAAACTTTCCTGAGTTTTTGACTGAAGATCAAAAAACTGGCGATGCTTTATTAGAACTTGGACAATTAGCAACAACCCCAGAAGCAAACATCATAAAATTACCAAATGTTTCGGCATCTGTTCCTCAATTAAAAGCGGCTATTGCTGAATTACAATCTCATGGTTATAATTTACCTGACTTTCCCGAAGAACCACAAAACGAAGCGGAGACAAAAATCAAAGCTAAATATTCTAAAATTTTAGGTTCTGCAGTAAATCCAGTTTTACGTGAAGGAAATTCTGACCGTAGAGCTCCTAAAGCAGTTAAAAATTACGCTAAAGCAAACCCTCATTCAATGGGAGCTTGGTCATCTGACTCAAAAACACAGGTAGCTTCTATGGAAAGTGGCGATTTTTACGGAAGTGAAAAATCAATCACCATTGCTGATGCTACTGATGTAAAAATAGAATTTGTTGGTAAAGATGGTTCAACTACTGTTTTGAAAGCAAGCACTCCACTAAAAGCAGGTGAAATAATCGACAGTTCTGTTATGAACCTAAACGCTTTAAAAAGTTTTGTTGCTAAAACAATCAAAGAAGCTAAAGAGCAAAACGTTTTACTTTCAGTTCACCTGAAAGCTACTATGATGAAAGTTTCTGATCCAATTATTTTTGGTGCCATCGTAGAAGTTTATTTCGCAGCTGTTTTCGAAAAATACGCCGCTTTATTTAATGAATTGAATATTGACACCAGAAACGGCTTAGGTGATGTTTACGCAAAAATTGCAGGACACCCGATGCAAGCTGAAGTGGAAACTGCACTAAACCAAGCAATAGAAAACGGACCAGCATTAGCGATGGTAAATTCTGAAAAAGGAATTACTAATCTTCATGTTCCTTCGGATGTAATTGTTGATGCTTCAATGCCTGCAATGATTCGTACTTCGGGACAAATGTATAATAAGGAAGGAAAACAACAAGACACTATAGCCATTATCCCAGACAGATGCTATTCTGGAATTTATACAGCGACAATTGATTTTTGTAAAAAACATGGTGCTTTTGACCCAACAACTATGGGAAGTGTACCAAACGTAGGTTTGATGGCGCAAAAAGCGGAAGAGTACGGTTCACATGACAAAACATTCCAAATGAGTGCAGACGGCGTTGTTCGTGTTGTAGATACTAATGGAAACGTTTTAATGGAACAAACTGTTGAAGCTAAAGATATTTTCAGAATGTGTCAGGCAAAAGATGCTCCGATTCAAGACTGGGTTAAATTAGCGGTAAACAGAGCTCGTTTATCAAATACCCCTGCAGTTTTTTGGTTAGATGAAAACAGAGCGCATGATAGAGAGTTAATCGAAAAAGTAACAAAATATTTAAAAGATTACGACACAACAGCTTTAGACATTCGCATTCTTAATCCTATTGAAGCAACTGACTTCACATTAGAAAGAATCATTAAAGGACTAGATACTATTTCTGTAACAGGAAACGTATTGCGTGATTACTTAACTGACTTATTTCCTATTTTAGAGGTTGGAACATCCGCAAAAATGTTATCTATCGTTCCATTAATGAATGGTGGAGGTTTGTTTGAAACTGGTGCAGGTGGATCAGCTCCTAAACACGTAGAACAGTTTACACAAGAAGGTTATTTACGTTGGGATTCACTTGGTGAGTTCTTGGCTTTAGGTGCTTCATTAGAACATTTAGGTCAAACTTTAAACAATTCTAAAGCAATTATTTTAGCAGAAACTCTTGATGTAGCTACGGAGAAATTCTTAGCTAATGATAAATCTCCAGCTCGTAAAATTGGCGAAATTGACAACCGTGGTTCTCATTTTTACTTGGCAATGTATTGGGCAGAAGCATTAGCAGCCCAAGATAAAAACGAGGAATTGAAAGCTATCTTTACTCCTATTGCAACAGCATTTGCAGCAAACGAAGCCAAAATCAATGCAGAGTTAATTGGAGCACAAGGAAAACCTCAAGCTATTGGTGGTCATTACCAACCTAATCCGGAATTGACTGAAAAAGCGATGCGTCCTAGTGAAACATTCAATACTATTTTAGATAGAATCGCTGTTCCTGCAAAAATCGCTTAATAAAGTAATTTCATATAGTAAAAAAGACGACTGGAAACGGGAGGGTACTGAAAAACCTCGTTTATTTTGATTAGCGTTCTTTTTTAGACAATAAAAAAACGCTTGTAACAGGATTT
>NZ_VJZP01000043.1 GCF_007097265.1 Flavobacterium gawalongense
TTGCGGACTTGTTTCATAGGTTAAAATTAAGATTATTTCTTAACTTTCTGTGATTGCTAAGTTAGCATGTCCACTTTGTCAAAATCACTTATGTCAATATATTGAGAAGATAATATATCTAAAATTGCGGCATAACCTTCATTATCAATATGTCCTATGTCTTCTAAACTTTTTTTAAACTTTTCACCAAAATAAATCGTTTTTTGATTATTATCTTTTAGATAATATTTAGAAATACTATCCATGTAATTTTGACTATAAGATATATTACTAAGCATTAGTCCAAATACAAATCCTTTAAAAACATTTCTCATAATTACTTTTCTAATTCCTTCCAAATCTTCTCCGCCTTTTCCTCCATATCGGCATTATAATAAGCAATCGCCAAAATGCGTTGGGCGGCTTTACTTTCTTGTGCTGCTTTAGGTAATTCTTTTATTTTTCCAATAGCGGCCTCTGGATTGTCTAACAAATCAAAGACACAGGCCAAATTAACATAGGAAATTGCATAATCAGGGTCTAAACTAATGGCTTTTTCAAAATCTTTTTGGGCGCTTTTTAATAACCGTTGCATCAATTCACTATGCTCTTCGTCAAAACCGCGTTCTCCACTGGTTTGTTGCAATCGGCTTATCGTATCATTTGCAATAGGATATACAAAACGTTCTGGGTACAAACTGGCACCTCTACTCAAAGGCTGGTATTGCAATGCTTCCATTGTTCTGGCCACACCCAAATTATTATAGTTCTCTCGTGAGGGAAAATGTTGTGTCAATACTTCAAAATCGGTTGCTGCTTTACTATACTCTTTATTGGCCAACTCTTGGTTGCCTTGCTTAAATAGTTGGAACAAGTCCGTTATCTTGGCTTGTGCAGTGGCAACAATTACTTTGCGTTCACTTTTAGTGGGATAACCAGGTTCGTTATCTTTAAGTTGGTAATCCGTATAAATAGCATCCAACAAACGAGAGGAAACTTCCAAAGGTTGGTATCCTGCTATACAGGCATAAAACAAACCGGTATGATCGGCTTGGGTTTCATAGCCAATACGTTCGAGTTTCAATGCCTTGAGTTTACTGCTCAAAGTGGTATTGTCTTTTCGTATCGCAAAAGCAAAGTCAGAGCAAAAAGTATGGTCATTGTAATAATGCGCCAACTCGTGACTAATAACTACTGCTAAAGCATTCAAACTATCTTTTCCAAAAGTGCGACATAATGTGTACAAATAGATATCCATTTTCACCACAGGTTTTGGAGAGGCTTGATAAAACGCAGGTGTTTTTTGTTTGGGCTTGTCTTTCAAAATGACCAGTTGAGGTGCAGATTTCGTACTGCCATAAGCCGTAACCAATTGGTTGAAAACGACATTAATCTGAATCTCAGCATTGTTTTGTGCATGAACAGAAAACACACTACCGATGACAACCACAAAAATAAAAGCAAAGCTTTTCTTTTTGAATGAGGTATATGAGATTTGGTTATTCATTTTCAAAGGTTATTTTTTCTAATGATTCTATTGTAGCAGCGTCGGTCACTTTTTCTAAAGGCAAAGAGACTGATGAAATTTTTAAATTATAAAAAACACTTCCTTTTTTAAGGAAATAGCGTTGGTCTTCCGTTACTATAATTCCGTATTGTTTTGGGTCATACTTACAAAACAGAGTTAGTGTTTTTCCATCAAAGGAATACTTTTCGTTTGGATTTTTTAAGTCGGCTAATTCTGCTTTGTACTTATCTAAAATTTTAGAATCAACAGAACTGCTTACTTTATTTTTTTCGATTAATTTTTCTAATGAAATAATACGTTGTGTAGCATCTTTGAAATACACGGTAACTTTTGGCTTTTTATCCGAAGGAGTGAAGCCTAATGATGAAGGTTCTAAAACAGTAATACTTCTTGAACTTGTTTCAATTTCTGCTAGAACAATGGCTTCAATAACAGGACGATTTATTGGATGTTCTGTAGTTCCTTTTTTATCTTCGGTTGTCACCACACCATTCTCGGCAGGAATGATGCCAGAATTTGGATTTTTAAAATAGAATATCCCCGTAGCAATAATTATAGAAGCGGCAACGGCATATTTCATCCAAGACAACGAAATAACTTTCGTTTGCTTCTTGTTTTTATTTTCATTTTTCAGCATAGAAAAAACAGGAACCATGTCACTTTCTTCAACCAATTCGGTATCCCATTGCTTCATCTTTTCTTTTAAATCTTCACGGCCTTTTTTTTTAGTGGCGTTGGTAATATCAGTTTCGGAAAGTTCAAAAGCAAGTCGGTCGTAGGTATTGGGTAAATCTGATTTAATACGTTTGCGCTCCACACTTTTGATGGCTTGTTCCATCGTTTGCAAAAAGCGAACTTCTTTTAAAAAATGGTCATTGTTGCTTTTTAGCAAATATTCAGTGGCTTCCGAGCTTTGCCCTAAAACATAACTTTCGGCTAATTCTTTCAGCAACTTTGAATAAACACCCGATAATTTAGAAATCACTTTTTCGGCACCATCCAGTTCCAAACTGTAAATTGAAGCATAAAGCGGTTTGGCATCTTCTTCAAAGCGCAATAAATCGTTGGTAAAGGTTCCCCAAAAATCAGCATTCGTTTTTTGAACATCAAACTTTGGGTCTTTCTCCAATTGGGGAAGGATTATATTTTTTACTAGGACAGTAGCTGTTTTCATTTCTAATTGTTCAATTCGTTAAAAGCCATTTTTTCTAATCGCTTTTGGCATTTTGATTTTTGCACTTTTGTATTGTCAGCATTACTATAACCAAAATGTTGCGTTAATTCTACCATTGAATTTTTATGATACCAAAACAAAGTCAGCAATTCGTAACAATGCCCACCGGCTTCTTTCATAATTACCAACGCACGTTCTATAGCTGTAAATTGATTTTCTTTCGGATCTTCTATTTCATCCAGACAATCCGTAATGGTCGATTTATAACTCATTGGATAGTCATCATTTTCATCAACAGAATTGTCTTGATAGTCCGAATTCACCTTGTCCTTTCCTATCTTGTTTAACAACTGAAAACGGCAAACCGAATTCAAATAAGTTTGCAAAGAAGCTGTTAATTCGAAATTACCAGCAATGATTTTTTCGTACAAAACCAAAATCGAATCGTGGAATACATCGTCCAATTCATAATCTTTCATTGAACCGTTGGTCATTTTTCGCATAAATTGTATGCTATACGATTTGCATCGTTTATAAACTTCTCCCAGATAATCTTGGTTTTGTTGAATAAGAACTACTAATTCTTTATCCTTCAAATGTCCAAACTTCGTTGTGGTAATTATTGGCATCTCTTCTATATTTTGTAGGAAGTGTTAAACAAGTTACAAAATAAGTGTTTTTTTTGAGATGGTAGCACTTAATAAAGAATAACCAAAATAAAAGTTTGAAAACCAAATGTCAATCCCTTGGATATAATTCAAGAGATTGAAGACATTTGAAATTTATTAACCTAATTTCTTCGGACATAGGTTTTATTCCCATTACTGTTTATATAATACTGACCTCCTCGTGATCCTGTGTATATTGTATTGCTTGAACTATAACTTGGAGTAGAAGTTGTAGAATAACTTGGAGAAGTAGCAGTAGTCGTAGAATAACTTGGTGAGCTGTATGACGAGCTGCTATTGGTATAACTTGAAGAAGAGGAATTCTCATCTCTGGATTGTGTTCCGGCTTCCCCTGTGTAAGGATTGGTATTGCCTATCGTGCTGTAATTATCGTTTCTGGTGGCATTAGGTGCTGTTCTTTGATGTGGTTGAACATAAGTTCCGTTACTTCGGTAATATCCTTTTACAGAAACTTGAGCAAAAGTAAAAGCAGTTGTAAATAAAAACGCGATGATGAAGATAATTTTTTTCATAATAAGTAAATTTAAAATTGTTAATGATTGTTTATATTCATTAATACAGGAATAATGAAAAGGTAACCCTTAGTTTTTTATTTTTTTTTAAAAGAAACAGCAATTGCCCTATTTACAAAGTTTTATGATTGAATGAGTTCACATTTGCTGTTTTTTATTCTATATAAAACGCCCATTATATGTTTTTCTTCAATAATTCTAACTTGCTTATTGAAGACAAATAATCCCGACTCCTGTAAATAGTAATCTAACGCCGTATTCTTGGTCATCAAATAATTGAATAAATATCTCCGCTCCATTTTCTCCAAGGTACAAACCTCCTTGCCAAGCAATCCCACCATCGGTTTTGCCTTCTTCTATTGGACCCGTTTTCACATAAATCTCTGTGCTTCCGTCTTCTTTGTATATCTTAATATTACGAGTGCCCTGATAATTATAAAACAAGGTAGTTTCTCTTTTCTCCACTTCCTCTTTTGCACCTACTTCTTCGGTTGCGCTAGTCATAATAGTGTAAACTCTTCTAAACTGAACCGGTTCCGTTTCTTGACCGATTGATGTGAGTGTAAATCCCAATAGGATTAGTAAAAATATTTTTTTCATTTTTGATTATTTTGTAATTTATAGAAGGAATAAAAAACCAACCCAATCCGGGTTGGTTTCAAAAAAAACAAGGGTAACAAACAAACGTATTAGCGTAATTGTTCTAATAAGTTAGAACTCATTTCGGTTTTTGAACTATTCAAAATAAATTGTGATACCGCAACTCCGGATTGTGTCAACCATTTTTTCCAGAAATAAGTGATTTTCTCCGTTTGCAAAATATCGTTGGCTTTCTTACCGGAAAACCCGGCAACAATCCATTTGGTGTTTTTCTCTAATTTTATGGGTAACAAACCATATTCTTTTGTTTCCGAAATTTGTTTCCAATCAGTTGCAGTCAATTCATTTAGAAAATGGGTACTCGTATATTGGTTTTTCTCCTTGATAACATGAGTTTGACTTTCAAAATCAAAATAACCGTCTGTAAGAACCAAAACCGTATTGTCATAACCGAACTTACTCAATCCCATTCCGTTGTCGTGCAAAAAAGCCCAAATATCTACTCCAAAATAATTACTTGAAGTTTTTCCAAACAAAGCTTCTTTTTTAAGTGCTTTCAGGACCTTCGGCAAAGATTGTGACAAAGCTAATAGCGATTTGTTTTTGTCCTTCACTTCGGTTTCATCAAGATAAAGTTGTAGCAAATCTTCATAGTGATCTGCAGCTAATGGACTATTTTTTTGTGGAATGATTTTAACGGAAAATCGATTTTTCGATGTTAAAACCAAATTGTGTCTTGAATTTTCTTCGAAAGCTTTAAAATATTTTTCAATCAAATAAAAGTCTTTATCGAGTTGTTCCGGCAAAAGAATGCGATCACTTAAATCCAAAACAACGGTGTAGTTTGATGGTTTTTGCTTCTTTTTGGTTTTTTCCTCACCACAAGAAATGAGTAAAAAAGAAGTGGTAAATACGATGACTAAAATATACAATACGTTTTTCATGGTTTCAGTTTTTTATATTGTTCAATTATTTTTATAAAAGTAGAATATGCTAAAGTCTTTTCTTACGGCTTTCCGTAAAATGGGAAATAGTTAATTAAGGATTGCCGTTTGATTAAATTGAGACTGCATAAAGTCATTAAAAGTCTCCTCACATCTTACTTTTTCCACATTCAAATCACTGGTTCCATTTAAGAATTGACGCCATCCCATGTAAAAGCTGGTTAGATTTTGTGACAAGGCATCGGGTTTGAGCATACTGTTTTCTAAATCTTGCTTCAATTGCTCCAATTGCGAAAAGATGGTTTTAATTTGCGTTTCCAATTCAATAATCTTGGTTTCCAACGCTTGTAGCTCCACTCGCAATCCTTTAATTTCCTCTTTCAATCCCTTAATGATTAAAGCTGCCCTTACATCTCCTGTTTTTTTATTCTTTTCTTTGAGCATCATTTCAAACATATAACCCCAAACCAAGTAAGCACAAAACCCAAAAAGCAACACCATATAAAAGTTGATACTGGAATAGAAATGCCAATCCGTGTCGGCAACACCTGCCATTACCTTCAAATCATGTATTCCTAAATCTATTTTATAAGCCATTAGCGAATCGGCTATAAAAGCACCTAAAATAGCAAGTCCAACATTCCATTTCTTATTTTCTCCCTCTATATTATGAGGGATTAAACCAATAGCAAAAAACAAGAAAGCTCCCAAATAAACAATGATTAAGGAAGGGGACCAAGTGAAAATACCCTTCACGTCAAAAATACTGTCCAAATACAAGGCAATATCGTCACCTGCATACTTCAATATACTTCCTGCATTTCTGAAAAAAGAAGCATAAATGGCCGAAGCGTAGAAAAAAAGTAAGTAAAAAGAAAGTACAATTACTAAACCGGCATACATAAAGTATTTTTCAGATTGATAACCGGTTTGAACGGCATTTTCAGCCAAGTCAATTTTGGTTTGTTGAATTTCATCATTCAATTCTTTAATTTTTTTCTCAATAGAAGGTTTTGCAACTTCAACGGCAGTTCTTTTTTCTCCCTCTAATTTTTCTTTCTCATCTTCCTTGGTACTAATTTTATTTTTCACCTGTTGCTTCAAAAGAAGTTGCTCATTTTCGTCATAGGTTTCGTCCACAAGATGACCGTCTTTAATCCACTTTAGATAGGTCTTCAAGGAAAGATAATCCCCGCGATTCAAACCCGCTTTTTCAAAAGCATATTCTCTAAAGCTTTTTACACGTTCCACTTTCTTTGTAGCAACAGCATCTATTTGAGCTTGAAGATTGTCATTTGCAGTTTCAACTGCTTGTTCCGATTGGTTGTTTGTAAGTTCCATAGTATTTGTTTTTTTCTTATTAATAGAGAAAAGACAAAAAAGTAACCCATGAAGAGAAATATTTTTTATTTTAAACTAAATTGCTAATATTAAGACAATGTATTATAGGGTTAATTTTATACTTTAGCACAGCAAAAAATGCCAATAAAAAACAATGGAAGAACAACTTTTAAGACAACTAATTTCACAAGGAGAAGGAAAGCATATTGAATTCAAAAGTGCCAAACGGTCGGTTCCTTCCGACTTATACGAAACAGTCGTAAGCTTTTCCAATACCGAAGGAGGTACTTTATTATTAGGGATTGAAGATGATGGCACAATTTCAGGAATTGAAGAAACGTTTAAAAACAAAATCCTAAAAGATTTAGTATCTTCAATTAATTCTACTGACTGTATCAATCCTCCTCTATATTTACAACCTGTTCCAGTTCAATTAAACGGTGTTTGGATAATAGCCATGCAAGTTCCTGTAAGTTCTCAAGTCCACGACCACAAAAACGTAATTTACATCCGAGAATATGAAAGTGATTTAGATATTACAAAGCAAAATCAACGAGTAAGTGATTTGCATCTTAATAAACGAAATTATTTTACAGAAAGTCAAGTCATTCCTAATCTAACAATGGAAGACCTTGATGAAAAGTTATTTGACAAAGCACGTAATCTAATTAGATCCAATCAAAGTGACCATCCTTGGCTTTTTGAAAAAAATAAAAAAATGCTAGAGGATGCTTCGCTCTGGAGAAAAGACTTTTTTACCCAAAAAGAAGGATTAACATTAGCGGCGGCATTAATTTTCGGAAAAGATACAACTATACAAAGCCTATTACCTGCTTACAAAGTAGAAGGAATGGTGCGTAAGGTTAACAAAGACCGATGGGATGATAGAATAACCCCTCCGTTACGTACTAATTTAATCGACACCTATATTGGATTAAAAGGATTTGTAAATAAGCATTTACCCGAAAAGTTTTATATGGAGGGTGACCAAAGAATAGATATAAGAGATAAAGTATTTAGAGAAGTTATAGGTAATGTGATAGTGCATCGGGAGTATAGCAGTGCTTTAGCTACGGAACTAATTATTGACCAAAATCAACTAACAATTACCAATCCGAATAATCCTCATTTCAGTGGACCAATCGATTTAAACAGTTTTAATCCCTATCCTAAAAACCCAAACATCCGCAAATTTTTCACTGCTTTGGGTTGGACAGATGAAATTGGTTCCGGAATTAGAAACACAAAAAAATATCTTCCTTTATACATCGAAGATGCACAACCTGTATTTATTGAAGGTCCTATTTTCAAAACAATTATTCCTTTACATTTAGCTACATTAAAACCTTATGCAAAAAAATGGCTAAATTGGCTCGAATTAAATGTCGCATATACTTCTCATTTGGAAATTTCATTAAGCAAAATTAACATCGATCCGGAACTGGCTGAAGCTTCTTGGGAAACTTGTCTTTTGTATTTGGTACCGAGTTGGACACAAAAAGGTACTAAGCTATCCAATCTTGATTGGCCTAAAAATCAACCTATTGATGAAGACACAATAAAAAAGACACCAAGTTGGGCTCAAAAAAGTACCGAGCTCCTCCATAAAAAAGTAAGATACATAATCGCCATTCTGTCTTTAACCGCTGAACCAATAGCATTAGATGATATAATGACGGCAGTTGGTTATGCAAACAAGAAAACATTCCGGGACAACTATGTAAAGCCATTAGAACAATTGCAATGGATTGAAAAAACAAATCCGCAAAATCCAACTGCACCAGATCAAAAATACAGGTTAACTTTAATTGGGAAAATGTTCTTAGGCAATCAAGAGTAAAGAAAAACAAGTTTAGGGATATTATCCTCATGTGGCATAACCAATCACAGAATTAAAAACTAAATAAATATGTTATTTATAAAACCTACTAAAAAAGGACTTGGTGTAGAGCTATGGGGAAATTATGATGATTTAACATTGCTATACGAGGTAACTGCTAACTTATGGAACAAAGAAAGTAACCTCAATAACGATGGTTTTGAGTCAAGAGATAAAATCATTAGTAGTTTTTCTTATGAAGTAAGAAAAAGTTATGAAGAGTCAAGACTGATTAGTGAATATGGTTATTATATTTTTTCGGAAAGCAAATATTATGGATGTCAACTTTCTTGGATTCATCTCCTTTTTGTTATTTCTGCACTTCGTTATAATACTCGTTATTATAGTATTTCGGAACTTGATCAATCTATTTTGATGCAATTAGAATATTGGTTTGAGAAAGCTATGTTTTCTTATGATCCCCAAGGCGCTAGTGTTTTGTCCAATTATATAAAGGGGAATATTTATAGTGGGAATCCTAATTTATATTTATACATGAGACGTATAAATGCTGAATACTTTTGTATGCCAAGAGGAAAAAAATCTTTTAGGCAATTACCTAATTTATTAAAAACGGCATGTAACTATACTGATGAATATAGTACATATGAAAAATCTCTTGAAAAATCTGCAAAGCAGTTTGATTGTAAAATATCCGCATTAGAGCTTAATGACGACAATGTTAACTATGAAGATTTACAGTGGTAAAAAGTTGCTTCTTATTTTGATTTAAGCCCAATAAAAAAATACACTATCTCCATTCACTCATCCGCACCAAAATCTTCTTTTAGTTCAAGTATTTCTAAATTTACGTCTTCATTTACTTCATTTTGTTAATAATTATCTTTGCTATATTTTTAATCTTTAATTATAAAAACAAATGGGACGAATTTTAGGACTTGATTTAGGAACAAATTCTATCGGTTGGGCTGTCTACGACAAAACGACTAATAACATCACGGACTATGGTGTGACTGTTTCTCAAAAAAAGAATAAGACTGGACGAATAAATAAAATCAAAAAAATTAAAAAGTATCTGACACCTTTTATAGCTCTAATCACATTTACAATTATTTCATTAATCGTAACTTTCTTCGACAAAACAAATTGGCAATTTTGGTTAAATATTTCACTAACAGGTTTTATTACTTGCATTACTTCACAACAAAACAAAAAAAGATAAAATTCAGAAATCTCTATTATACTTTATTGAAACTCATTTCCAATATTCATTTTTTTTGAAGCCTATCCCGAATTTATACAGTTTCAATAGAGAATTAATTTCAATACAACATTTACGTTAAATATCACGAGCAATCAAGCGGTCTCTCTTCGGTCGTTCTCTTTGTTCCGTTCGGCAGCTCCAGTCAGTCGTCGGCAGAAAAAGCCTCCTTCCTCCATTCCGCAGACACTACGCAGCACAATAAAAATAGCAGCTTGGAAATAAGCAGCTATTTTTATTGCGCCGCTTCGTTCCTCATCTTCACACGTTCTCTACCCTACGTTCGGCGGGGCTATTACATCCACAATACCGCTTCATTCCGTTACACTCCGCAGGCTACGCTCCACTGCATTCCAGCAGTATGGTGTCTGTCGCCCCTTATTTTTTAAGCGGTTGCTCCTTCGCCCAGCCATTGGGGTTGGCTCCGTTAACACTTTGCCTTAAATCAAGGAACGCCTACCGGCTGCTTTTTATTTTTTCCCCACCGTTTCACGCTCCTATCCCTTCTCTCCACTTCGTTCCGCAGAAAAAGCGGGACTGCGCTTCGTTCCCGGTCTAGGGTGGCTGTTCGATTGCCGCAACCCCGCCACTGCGCTCCTCGAAAAACAATAATTTCCGCTAGCGCTACAATCATTATTTTCTGCGGTGCTTGGGGGTGTTTGATTGCCGTTTCCATAAGAACTCCCCTGCAAAAAGCTAAACAACAACATCCGTCTTCGAAAAAAAAATAAAAAAAGAAAGTAAAGGTAAGTTCCGGTTTTATAAAAAATACAAGTTCAAGCCCTACGGGTTTTAGAAAAAATCTCCACCCTCGTTCTTTTTTCATTTCATGTCTTTTATAATATACAACCAACTGCTTCGGTACAACTTTTACGGTAATGAGTCGGGTAGTATTTTTTCTAAAAAACTAGATTTTTTAAAAACCTCCACTGGAGAGACGACTTTCTTTTTTTCTTTTTTCTTTTTGAAATGTTTTAGAAAAGGCGGTTTCGACAAATTCAGCATTCATAAAAAACGGAAAATAGAAGGAAACCTAGCTTTTAATCTCCGAAACCACGCTAAATTTTATTATCAAAACCCATCAAAAAGACTCAGTTTACAAAGGAAACCGAATCTTTATTCTGAATAAAGGGATGACTAGCGGCAAACCCCAAAAAGAGCCGTTTGCAAACAGTTTTGTGATTCAATTTCTAAATGACGAAGATGCAGAAACTGTGTATTGGCTGGCGTACAGTCTTTGGAAATCCAAATTCTGGCACCAATCTCTTTGCGGATCCGTAATTCCATTTTTACTTATCTATGATTTCAAAAAAGGTTTTTCGACTAAAGCAGATGAAATAACGCACGAACACGAGTTACACAAAAAACAGGTCCAAGCGTTGAGGTTGTTGGAACAAAAAGAAGAAGAATTCCATCAAAACATTAATCTTATCAACGAAATGCGTAGAGTCATTTTATCCCGCTATTGCAGTAAATAAAAAAGTAAAATGTGTAATATTATAATGTATATTTGAGAGAAATAAGATCTTACGTTTGTCAGACAATGCGGAGATCCTTTTAAACACACTTTTGCCAAACCCAAAACTGTTATACCTCATGCTTTGGCGGCAGACCTAACTTGAAAGAGATTGCAAGTAATTAACTTTGTAAAAAATATTATTATGAAATATAAAATACAGAAAATAATTTTTATCGCTTTAATTCTTCTATGTTCTGGAGAAACCAAGATGATTGCACAAAATATCACCGGTAATAGTGGGCTACATCAATTATTTGAAAACTACTACGAAGACCGTTTAAAACTTTTTCCATCAGAAGCCACTGCTATCGGGGACAATCGTTATAATAATATGCTGCCAAATGATGGTTCGGTAGCATTCTTAAAACAAGTGCATGATTTTTATTCAAAATATCAAATAGAATTAAACGGCTTCAAACCAGGAAACCTGAATTTCGAAGATCGTATTTCTCTTTATATTTTAAGGGACATTCTGATTAGGGAACTCGAAGCCGAACAATACCATAATGAGCGGATGCCTTTTGCACAGTTCTTTTCATTACCCCTTAAAATGGGCCAGCGTGGGGGTGGCTCAGGAGATCAGCCATTTAAAACTGTTCAGGATTATAAGAACTGGTTGCAACGGATTGATGCATTTACCGTTTGGACAGATACCACCATAGCAAACTTCCGCAAAGGCATTAAAGCAGGAATGGTGTTGCCAAAGTCATTAGTATTGAAAATGATTCCTCAAATGGAAAGCCTTGCGCAAAGCGATACTTCCAAAAATATTTTTTATGGTCCGATTAAACATTTTCCTGAGCAATTTTCAAATGAAGATAAAGTACGCATGACTAATTTATATAATCATGCAATTATTAATCAACTTATTCCTGCTTACAAAAAACTAAGCACATTTTTTAGCGGGGATTATTTAAATGCAGCACGTTCAACAAGCGGTATTAATGCATTACCTAACGGTGAAGCGATGTATCGTTACAATATTTATTTATTTACTACAACTCGTAAATCTCCTGAAGAAATATATGAAACAGGTTTAAGTGAAGTGACTAGGATTACTGCGAAAATGGAACAATTAAAAAATAAAATTGGTTTTTCTGGCACTTTAAAAGAACTGTTTAGCTATATGCAAACCGATAAACAATTTATGCCCTTTAAAACTGTTCAGGAAGTATTAGACGGTAACCGTGCAGTGCTGACTAAAATACAACCGCAGTTAAAAAAGCTTTTTAGTGTTGCTCCCAAAACACCTTTTGAAATACGAGAGGTGGAATCGTTTCGTGCCGCGGCTGCTGCTCCTCAGTATAACCGAAGTTCTACTGATGGTAAACGCCCTGGTATTTATTACATTCCTATAATTGACCCGACAAAAATAAACATAACAAACTGGGCATTGGAAGCAACATTTTTACACGAAGCTATTCCTGGGCATCATTATCAATTTTCTTTATTACAAGAAAATACATCACTGCCTAAATTCAGACGATTCTCTTCTTATCCTGTCTTTTCAGAAGGATGGGCACTCTATTGCGAATCTCTTGGAGAACAATTAGGATGTTACATAGACCCATATCAGAAAATGGGAGCATACGGAAATGAAATTCACAGGGCCATACGTTTAGTTGTGGATGTTGGAATACATACCGGAAAGCTGACAAGAGAAGAGGCGATAAAATACATGATGGAAAATGAAGCCATATCAGAACATAACGCAATTGCAGAAATTGAGCGCTATATGGCAATGCCAGGTCAGGCACTTTCCTATAAAATCGGAGAGTTGAAAATTGAAGAGTTGCGAGATAAATATAAAAAAGAGTTAGGTACTAAGTTTAATCTCATGGCTTTTCACGATGCTATATTACAGGGGGGCAATATGCCGCTAAATGTATTTGAAACATATATGGATGAATGGGCAAAAAGAAAGTAGTACAAACGCATAATGGCAGTTTGGCAATATGGCGGGTTTAGGCTTAACTTAAAGTCGTTTTTGTACTTGTCAAAGCAGTATTTAACTGAAAGTTTTGACTTTCTTAATCCGTAGCAAATGTAAAGTCTGGGACGTTAAAACAAAAAAGCCAAGTCTTACAACTTGGCTTTCTTATTTAGTCCGGAAAAGGTTACCAATCATAACAGGACTATTTATTTTTTAATTTTGTCAATCCTTTTAAAAGGAGCGAAACTGTAAAACTTACTGTTGCCCCTACGACCGCTAATATAATCGTTTTTACAATATCTTCAGAAAGGATATTGGGTATAATACTCAACAAAGTTCCTGATGCGGTTCCAATTCGGAAGGAAATATTAGTCTCCATCACGACTTTTATTTTGGGTCTCTTGCTCATTTTTGGCTTTACCATCCACCGTGATTTGACTTACTGCAGATATAACGCCACCTGCGACAGCCACATATCCTGCAACGGTAACCACCGCTACTGGCAAAGCCACTGGCGCTGCAATGACACTTCCGCTTATGGCCAACAAAGCCAATCCAATACTTCTCAAAACCCTAAAAAACTTCGGGGTCGGCGATTTTGCTCTTTCAACTATATTCATACATCTACTTTTTTAGATTGGATACTTATTTTTACTACTTCATTGCGATCTAAAGCATCATAAACCAAAACTTTCAGTTTTTCTAATGCTTTTCGGGATGAACTTCCCTTTCCAATTCCAGTGTGTTTTGATACAGGACCAATACAACCCAATAATTCTGTTTTAGCGTCATTGGCGGGATGGATTAAGATTAAATCTCTTCCCGGAACATTTCTCAAATGCAAGTGCCATTGGAACTTTGGGCTAAACCGCTTCTGCAAAACATATTTTCCTTCGGGAATACAAGAAACTCGTTGTTGGTTATTCAACCAGGGCAACTCGATGGTATAACAAACTAATGTGCCGTTCCATTCTAAAGTCCCTTGCGTTCCCTCTGGAAAATACGTTCTGTTCAATACCAGAACCATATTAGAGTCCGCTTACCTGAACCAATGACAACGGATTGTAAGAACCATTTTTCAATGGGTACATTCTGCCATTAACCTCTTGGTAAAATTCAACTCCAAGAGCCAAAAATAATGGACTAACACTATCTGGTGTAATAGAGTTAATATGATTGATATCTGCCGTTGGATTTGAATCCCAAGGAAGGATATCAGATTCAGAACTCGCAACAACAAATTTTTCTGTCTCAAAATCAATTTCTACTCCTGCAGATATGATTTTGAAATGCGTTGTTCCTGATGGTGCAGCAATCATATTCGCTGGAACAAATGGAACAATATCAACCGTGATATCCCCTGAAATTCGATCAATTGCTGCTACAAATGGCGCAAATAAAGTAGTTCCAAGCTTTCCGCCAATATTGAACTCAAAACCAATAAGTAATTCGGCTTCCCCATCAATTACATTACGCAAACCTCTTTCATTAGTCATATCCGCTTGAATCACTTTGACCATGGCTTGTGTTAAACGGCTTACCATTCTATTATCCGCGGAATTCAAAAGCAAAGTTCTGAGTGCCGTTCTCAAAGTTTTACCAGCCTTACCAGCTCTGCCAAATTCAGAACCGTTTTCACGCGTTCTTTGAAACGCTGGATCATTAGCAATTCTATTCGCATCGATACCGCCTTTTTCTCTGGCCAAATGGCCGTCTTTGGTTTTGTAAAAAGTAATATCACCGATAGTACCTTTCAATTTAATTATGCCTTTCTGTCTTGCCATAATTTCTAAAATTTAAGTTTGAAATAATTGAACTACTCTTCCATTCCGAACATTCGTTGCAACTAAAATATTGAATGATTTCAAGCAAAGTTTCCATCAATTAAATCACATTTCAAAAAACAGATGTCAATAGTGGTACTAAAAGGTCTATAATTGCCTATTTTAATCACTTATTAAGTAGGAGTTTTGATAACTTTGTAGAACAAAACGGGTCAAAATGATAATAAGGTCCTAATATGAGGTAACTCAAAGGCATACCATAGGTATAGATAATGTATTAAAAATAAAATCGTGATAGGAAGCAACATCAGGGTATGTATTTATCCAAAGGATGTACAACGTATTACAGGTAAAACATACAGACAAGCAAGGTTGTACCTAAATAAGATTAAAGACAACTTAAAAAAAGAACCACATCAATTAATTTCAATAGAGGAATTTTGTGGTTATTCAGGGCTTCAAATAGAACATGTTTTACGTTGTATCATAGGATAGAAAAAAGGTCTTGAGGCTTAACTAAATCCTATGATTTTTTGCAACTAGTTCAGTAAATAGTACGATTGAGAGCTATATAATTTTCAAATAACAATCTAATTTATTATATTTGTGTATATCAAAAGGGTATAAAACGAATTAAACTGATAGGGGTACAATTCGGGGTACTTTGAATGAGAGCTATAAAAAAAGCCAATAAAAATAAGGGATGGGGGAGTGGTTACGAATCCCATCCTCTCTGCAAATAAATAATGCTTCCTGAAAGGGGAGCATTTTTTGTTTTATAGCGTGACAAACTTTTTTGTTTGTCTAAGCGTATAAAACAAAAAAGGATCAGGCATGAAATGCCAAGCATTGATTTCTTTGTGAGACGCCCCTCTTGGGATCAACGAAGTTAATCCCTAATTGAAAAGGTTTATAGCGTGACAAATTTTTTTGTTATAGCAGACATTTAGGATTAATTTAAAAGGTTCGTTTTTAAATATCTTTCAACAAAGGATAAACCCGTTTAAATTTCTCAAAATTCTGTTCGTAGATTTCTTTATACTCTTTATTTGGCAAAAAGGTTTTTCCAATTCTGGTATGATTTGGAATAGTAATGCCGGTAGCTTTAAACCCAATTAAAACAGCTCCCCAAGCAGAAGCTTCAATTGTTTCGGCCACGATTACTTTCATTTGAAAAATATCAGCGACCATTTGCAACCAAAGTTCACTTTTTCCAAAACCACCGCTAGCCATGATAGTTGTTTCGTGTCTTTTTTCAGAATCAGGGAGTAAGATTTCTGTAATGCTCAACAATCCAAATAAAATGCCTTCCAATGTGGCTCGAATCAAATGGGCTTTGGTATGGATAATTAGGATGCCCAAAAGTGTTCCCTGAGCGGAAGCATCCCAAATAGGAGCTCTTTCGCCTAATAAATAAGGAACAAAAAGTAAACCTTCGGATCCCGCAGGAATTGTTTTAGCTTGTTCAAAAAGTTCTTCAAAAGATTCGTCCGTTTTTAAGATAGATTCTTTTAGCCATTGTAAAACAATCGCACCATTATTAACCGCTCCTAATTTCAAGTATTGATTGTCCATCAAATGATAACATTGCGTTCGCATTTGGGAATCAATAAAAGGTTTGTCAATTGGTAAACGCACTGCACCGCTGGTTCCAATGGATAAAGCCATACGCCCTGTTTCCATTGCTCCGGTTCCCAAATTTGCCAATACCCCATCGCCGCCACCAAGAATGTAATTAAAGCTATCTGAAAGCCCTTTGCTTTGATGCGTTGAACTAATAATAGTGGAAAGTTGAGATTCTTCTATTTTTAAATAATCCAAAATATTCGATTCCCATTGTAGCTTATGAATGTTCATCAAGCCAGTACCCGATGCCATGGAGGAATCAATTACATATTCGCCAGTAAGATGATGCCAAATGTATTCTTTGATACTGATAAATTTGAAAGCTTTTGAAAAATTTATTGCATCATGCTCTTTTAGCCAAGCAATTTTGGTCATTGGTGAAAAAGTGTGAATTGGGATTCCTGTTTTTTGATAAAAACTTTTCCCTTGCTCTGATTCTTTTAGTGCTTCGGCTAATGAATGCGCCCTATTGTCGGCCCACAGAATCGCATCGGTAAGAGGATTTCCAGTATTGTCTATAGCCATGATGCTTTGCATAGCCGAACTAAAACTGATGAATTGAGGTTGAATATCTTTTGTAATTTCCTGAATGCATTCTAAAACAGCCGTTAAAATTTCATTCGGTTTTTGTATGCTCCAATCTGGTTTTGGATGATACATAGAGTAGGACTGGGTAAATTGACGAATCACTTTCCCTGTCTTGTCAAAACACACTGCTTTGGTTGCCGTGGTACCAATGTCTATTCCTATGTAAAACTGCTCCATTTAATTGTTTATTTGAATTATACTAAATGTTAAAATCAACATGTTAAATGTTGGTTAACTATGTAAGAAATATAAGAGCATTTAAGATAAGAAACGTCGAGTATTGTACATATGCTACCTAGTTCTTTGATGGTTATATCTCTCAAAAGAGACTAATCTCACTTATATGTTCTTATATTTCTTAGCTTCTACCACGAATTGAGGGGGAAATCCAAAATAAAGTAAAAAAAAGTTAACCACAAATTTCACAAATTAACACTAATTCCTTGAAAATTATAATGAATTAATTCGTGGAATATTCGTGAAATTCGTGACGAAAAAATACAACCACACAATTCGTGGTAGGACTATTTCCTTATATGGTTTGAATACTTTTTTTGTTATTCTATAGCTTTCACATTCTTATCCCACAAATAAATTCAGTAACAATACGCCGATCAATCCCATAACTCCTATAATGGTTTCCATGACAGTCCATGTTTTGAAAGTATCCGAAATACTGATTCCAAAATACTCTTTAAACATCCAGAAGCCCGTGTCATTCACGTGCGAACACATTAAACTTCCTGCTCCTATAGACAATACCATCAATTCCGGACTTATTCCGGAACTAACGACCAAAGGCTGAACAATTCCTGCTGCAGTTAATCCAGCTACGGTTGCTGAACCCAACGCAATGCGAATAATAGTTGCGATTAACCAACCTAAAAGTAAAGGAGAAAGGGTTGATTGTTCAAAAAAAGTAGCTAAATCAGTACCAATACCACTGTCAATCAGCAATTGTTTGAAAGCACCACCGGCTGCAATAATCATAATAATCATGGTAGCAGAACTTAATGCAGAACTGGATTTATCCATAATGTCCTGCATTTTTCTACCCCGATTGATGCCTAAAAAAATAATTGCAAACAATACCGCAATAAGCATTGAAGTTGTTGGATTTCCAATGAATCCAAGTATATGACGCAAAGAAGATGTTTCAGCTAAGGTTAATTCGCTTATTGTGGCTAATCCCATTAAGATTACAGGAGTTAAAGCGGCTAGAAAACTGATGCCGGATGAGGGCATTTCGTTTTCAGTGAATGTCTTGCTTTCAAATAATCCTTTAGGTGGATTGGAGACGATTTTTTTACTGAATTCCGGAAAAATAATTCCGGAAATCAGTAAAGTAGGAATCGCGATTACCAATCCGTATAATAAGGTTTTGCCAATATCAGCTTTAAAAATAACGGCAATGGCCGTTGGTCCTGGATGAGGCGGCAAAAAACCGTGTGTCACCGAAAGTGCTGAAGCCATGGCAATTCCAAGATAAATTATAGGCTGTTTAGTGCTTTTTGCGACAGCGAAAACCATTGGAATCAAGATCACAAAACCAGCATTGTAGAACATCGAAATTCCTACCGCAAAGCCAGTCAGTAACATGGCCCATTTAATATGTTTGATTCCAAAAGCATCAATCATTGCCGAACTAATTCGTTGCGCAGCACCACTGTCCGAAAGGATATTTCCCAATATAACTCCTAAAGCAATAATCAAAACCAAAGAACCTAATGTACTCCCAATCCCTTGTTGTAGTGAGTTAATAATGTCAGGAAAGAGCATGCCTTTGGTAATTCCCACAAAAAAAGAAGCAATTATCAATGAAATAAAAGCATTGAGTTTTACTGCGGATATCAAAACAAGTAATAAAAGGATACTTACAATTAAGATCAATATAGACATAGATTGGAATGGGATAAATTAGAAATCATATAATGGCTGTCAAATCGAGGTTTAATTTTTTTACAAAAAAAGCAATATAAAATGACGTATTATACCTATCGTCTGGACATAAGTCTAAAAA
>NZ_VJZP01000044.1 GCF_007097265.1 Flavobacterium gawalongense
TAAGAAAGATGGTAAATTATAAATAAATGTCAATAAAATCAGTACTTAATAAGTGCGACCAAAGTGCCTATACCTATTCAAATATTTCAAATAGGAAACGACTCCAATACTTACAAAGACAGCAAGCATTCCAAGTAAAAGATATAATTTATTAATCTCATCAAACTTAAAAATCCAAATTACAATCACAGGCCATAACGCCCTCGCGTATTGCTGAAGCGTGTAAAAAAACATCACCAAAATACCTATGACAGATTGCCTTTGCGGCTGACTAAAATCGGCACTCATTAAAGTTGTTTTTGTATTTTACCCATCAAGAGTTGTTTGATATTTTCGGCCTGTTCTTTTTCGATTCCGGGAATTTCTATATCACTGGAACTACCTCCAGCAGTAAAAATTTCAATTTTAGCCAATCCAAAGTAACGTGAAACTATTCCTTCATGCAGCGCCACGTGTTGTATTCTATTGTAAGGAATTACAATTGTATTTGTAGCAATAATTCCATATCTAAAAAGAACATCATGATCTCTAAAAGCAAAGCCTTTCTTTTTGAAACTTAAATTTGAAAAGAAAATAAAAATCAGGATAAAGAGTCCAAAAGCACTGCTAATTTCCAATCGATAAGTCACTAATTCTTCAATCTTTAATAGCGCAAATCCCAAACCAATTGTCATCAACAAAAACACTATAAACAAATTAATCAAAATCACTTTCCAGTAGGATTTTTTCAAACTTAAAAAAGGTACTTCCTCAAATTTAGGAAGCTGCGTGATATCTATAGTTTCGTTGCTGAAATTTTCCATTTAGACTGTTTATATTTTTTACCACAAAGGCTCTATTCTTTTTCTTACCACAAAGACGCTAAGACCCTAAGTTTTTTTATGCATTGTTTTATAAGCCTGAATACTGACAACGAGATTTATTCTTCTCCCGAAGCTTCGGGAGAAATGACAAATCACAACTGCGCTCTTGACAACAACTGACCACTGAACACTAAATACTAAATTATGGTAACCATTTTTTTTCAAAATTTGGTTTTCTTTTTTCAAGAAATGCATTTCTGCCTTCTTTGGCTTCTTCGGTCATATAAGCAAGGCGTGTAGCTTCACCTGCAAAAACCTGCTGTCCTACCATTCCATCATCAGTAAGATTCATAGCGAATTTTAGCATTTTGATAGCCATAGGTGATTTGCCTAATATTTCCTGTGCCCACTCATAAGCAGTATCTTCTAATTCAGCATGCGGAATTACCGCATTAACCATTCCCATATCCATTGCATCTTGAGCCGAATAATTGCGTCCAAGGAAGAAAATTTCACGTGCTTTTTTCTGTCCGACCATTTTGGCCAAATAGGCCGAACCGTATCCACCGTCAAAACTCGTTACATCAGCATCGGTTTGTTTGAAGATCGCGTGTTCTTTACTCGCCAAAGTCAAATCGCAAACTACATGTAAACTGTGTCCACCACCTACAGCCCAGCCTGGAACTACGGCAATAACAACTTTTGGCATGAATCGGATTAAACGTTGTACTTCCAAGATGTTCAAACGATGTTGTCCATCCTCACCCACATAACCTTGATGACCTCGGGCATTTTGATCGCCACCGCTACAAAAAGAATATACTCCATCTTTAGACGAAGGTCCTTCTGCAGAAAGTAAAACAACACCTATAGAAGTATCTTCTTGTGCATCGTAAAATGCATTGTACAATTCAGAAGTCGTTTTTGGTCGGAAAGCATTACGCACATCCGGTCTGTTAAAAGCTATCCTGGCAACGCCATTATATTTCTTATAGGTTATATCCTCGTATTCTTTGACAGTGATCCAATCCATTACAATTGATTTAAATTATTTCAGTGTAAAATTAAATCATTTTTTACATTTTATCTATTCTATTTTAGAGAAGCTTATGGTAATCTTTCTCTGATTAAACAATCGAAAATGTTAAAAATTCGAAATAAAATCAGATCTTAACAGTTGGAATTAAAAATAATTATTACTTTTAAATATTGCTAATCAATAGAATATAAATTGATTGAGCTGGATTCTTTAACTGATTTATTAACCTAAAAAATGACCTTTTTGATTACAATTGAAAATTTTGTCGCTCATTTTTCTACGGTATTAAATTATAAAAATAGTTCTGAAACCACGATAAATGAGCAAATGGGAAAACCATTTGTTGGAATAGTAAAAAGAAATAGTAACACCTACGGTTAAATCAAAGGATTTGCAAACTTCCATATTGTAGCAAAAGCGTAAAAATAAAAACGCAACTAATTTTTGGAAAACAATCCTTATAGAATAAAAAAAACCAAATGGCTTTAATGTTAAACTGATTCTTAAACTTTTAAGCAAGTGTTTAAAACATTTAAAGACAAACCCATTTTTACAAAGTAAACTTGAGCTTAAGTAAATATTTTAAGATAGTATAGTAATATTATCAGTAACAAAAGCGAATAAATATACTTTTGAGAATGTACGAAAATTTTGTTTTATTATTGTTTTAATTTTACTAGAAAAACAATACTAAAAAAAGAGAAAGACTAACCTTTATGATTAGTCTTTCTTTTTTTTATTCCTTAACCAAGTAAATTCCGTCTTCCTTTATTTCGATTAATTTCTCCCTGTACAAAGCACCAATGGCTTTCTTAAAGGTTTTTTTGCTCATTTTCAAAACCGTTTTAATGTCTTCCGGATGCGAATTATCCGTCAAGCGTAAGAAACCTCTACTGGCTCTTAACTCATCAAGAATTTTCTCGGCATTTGGTTCGATACTTTGATATCCTTGAACTTGCAATGCCACATCAATTTTATTGTCCGGACGTATCGTTTTAATATAGCCTCGCATGCGGTCTCCCGTACGAATAGCATCATCATACACCTCATCTTTGTACAACAAGCCTTTGTGTTTTTCATTGATGATAACGTTAATTCCTATCTCGGTAATATGAGAAACAATCAAATCAACTTCTTCGCCTTTTTCAACGGTAAGTTCCTCATTTTTTAAGAATTGATTAGTCTTACTTGATGCCACCAAACGGTTCGTTTTTTCGTCCATATAAAGATACACCAAGTAGCGTTTTCCTTTTTCCATAGGACGCGCCTGCTCTTTGAATGGAACCAAAATATCTTTTTCCATTCCCCAATCCATAAAAGCACCAATCTGATTGATATAATTCACACGCAAAAGTGCAAATTCATTCAATAAAATATAAGGTTCAAGTGTGGTCGCAATGGGACGCTCCTCGTGATCCAAATAAACGAAAACGATAAGTTCCTCACCTATTTCAAATTCGTTGGGAACGTATTTGTTAGGCAAAAGAATATCATGTATTCCTTCAGGGTCTTTTTCTGGATTTCCCAAAAACAAACCCACTTTGGTATCGCGTAAAATGGTAAGCGTATTGTATTTTCCTATTTCAATCATTTTCTTCGAATTTCTAAAGCGCAAAGGTACGAAGTTTGAAAATAGTAAATCGGCAAACCTTCCACAAAAAAACAAAGCCCAAATCCGACTGTTTTCGCATTTTTAAGGAGCATAACTTTGCGTTGTTTCATCACGAGTTGTCCCGCTGTCCGCAGTATCTTTTTATAAACGCAACCCATTCAGAGTTCAAAACTCTAAAAGGGTTATAGGCGTTTATAAAAAGGATACTTGCTTCCATCGTGGCTAGATTAGAATGCTTAGTTTTCATAATCAACAAAGTTCCGCTTTGTCAATAACTCAAAAAGACATTTGTATAATTTGTAGGAATAATTCAATATATTTGAAAAATAACAAAACTCAACACGAGTTGAGCATATACAACAAAAAAAAAAAACAGATATACAAGTTAGCAGAAAGCTTTTGAAAACAGTAACTAAAATGGGAAATAGGAAAAGAATTAAGCCAAAAAAATTAAGAAAAGGTGATGTTGTAAGAGCTATTGACGCTGGTGTAAAATGGGAACATATCTATTTCATTCTAGAAGATCAGACAGAAGGCAACCATGTTCAATGTTTTTCAGTATGTAATCTTACGGGAAGTAAAATTCCTAAAGGTGAACATGCTTTTGAACTTAGTGAATATGATTTACCAGAAGTCTGGTTCAAAACGAAGAAACCCCAAACTTGGTTACGTTGCAAAGATATTAAATGCATACGAAAACTCCAAATTATTGAAGAACTAGGTAACATAATTGAATCTCATCCCAAATTATGGAGCGACATCTGCCGAGCTTTTCATAGTTGTAGAATTTCGGAAAAATTTAAAAATGCATGCGATTGTGAATATGAAATTATTCAAAGAGAAATTAATTTAGAATTATATAAGGAAGAAGATTGCGAATGTGAAACTTAAGCCTTCTGCTCAACAACGGTTTTGAGTGGGTTTTAGTGCGTAACTAAAACTCTTTTGTATACTTGGCTTAAGTGATGAATAAACTAAAGAAACCAGAACGTTGTGTATAATTATGCTCAACAGAACGAATAGAAAACTAAAAATGTAATAACAATATGGAAAACAATATTGGAATTGGTTTAATTGTAGGTATAACAACAGCATCAGGAATTTATGTTTGGAATTCTAAAGATTTTACAAAAGAACAGAAAACATTATTACTTGTTTGCATAATTTTTCCTCCTTTACATTGGCTATTAATTTTATTAGTTTTAGGATACAATAAATATAAGTCAAAAAACACGCCTCAAAGATTAAGTGAAAAAAGATTAGATGAAAACAAAACCAAACTTAATTCTTCTATTGACAATCTTGCTGATTTAAGAGGAAAAGGAATATTAACAGAAACTGAATATAAAGAGATAGTTAAAAAAATTGAGGCTCAAAAAACCGAGCAAGAACTAATAAACTCAACGGAATACAAACAACTTAAAAGTTTACTTGATGCTAATATTTTATCAAAAAATGAGTTTGAGGATAAATTAAAAATTTTATTAGAGAAAAATTCAATTATTGCTAAAGAAAGTTTTACAAACTTTGAACAACAATCTTCGCAAATTAATCTTAATGATTTAGTTGAAGATGAAAACATATCAAATAAAAATATTGAAAGAAAAAGCAATTCCTTGATTTATATAGTCGTCGCAGTAATTTTAATAATAATTGCTAACCTAATTAATTGGGATGAAGTTTTGGGAGAGATTGAAAGTTATAAAAACAATAGCAATAAAGAAGTTATAAATGAACCTGCAATCGATAGTCCTGCTGTTGTAATTGACAATTACGAAAACTCCAATATTGTAACTAATTATCAAAAGAAATTTGTTTACATCGTAATTACGACAAAAGAGCCTAAACTAATACATCACGATGGAATATTTTTGCCTTCAAGTGAAGTTGATGGATTTAGTACAAGAACAGAGGATATTGATTATGTAGATTATGAAACATCAACATATTCTACTGAAATAAAAGAGATTTCAGATTATAATGAAGATACCAAAAATATATTATTGGACAAAACGGAATATGATGTTAAACAAAGAATGAATATGAGTTCCAATTTTCAAACTGATTTATTTATAAAATGTAAAGATGAAAATAAAAGAAGTACTTTAAAAGATAATTATTCTAAAATTATAGATAGACAAATTTATGCATTTGATACTTATACCGATGCAAGTCTAGACAAACAAGCAAATAAGAACTTAAATAATTAATTATTAAAATGAAAGATAAAAATTTAGATTTGCTGTTTAATTTAAATGAAAAAGCATACTAAAAACCCGCTCCGCAAAGTCTCCGATTTTATGAAGCGAAAAACGATCTCGCTTAATTTTTTTTTTATACATATTGCTCTTAACTGCCATTGTTAAAAAAATACTGAAAATTAGGAACCTCAAAAAAAAGTAATAACTTTGTATGTACTAAAAAAACATATCATGGACATTTCAGTCATACCAATCGGAAATTCTAAAGGAATTCGTTTATCGAAAACCTTATTAGAAAAATATAAAATCACAGACAAAGTTGAACTCATTCTTGAGAAAGGTTATATTATCTTAAAACCAAAATCAGAACCGAGAGCAGGTTGGGAAAATGCGTTTAAAAAAATGCACGAAAACGGAGATGATAAATTGCTGATAGACGATGTCTTTGAGGACGAAAATCTTGAAGAATGGATTTAAAGCAATATCAAATCGTTTTGGTCAATCTTGACCCAACCATTGGAAGTGAAATAAAAAAAACTCGACCTTCTGTAATTATTTCTCCAAACGAAATGAATACCTTTTTACAAACTATTGTTGTTGCTCCAATGACAAGTA
Organism: Flavobacterium gawalongense; assembly: GCF_007097265.1. Classification (GTDB taxonomy): domain Bacteria; phylum Bacteroidota; class Bacteroidia; order Flavobacteriales; family Flavobacteriaceae; genus Flavobacterium; species Flavobacterium gawalongense. Next base: position 6,271 of record NZ_VJZP01000044.1, read on the forward strand.
GTTCAAAAACATATCCGACAAGAATTGAAATAAATCATGATAAGAAAAAAGGCTGGATTGTTTTGGATCAAATTAGAACCGTTGACAGACAAAGAATAACTAAAGTTTTAGGAAATCTAACCGAAAAGGAAATCCGAAAAGTTAAAGAGGTTTTAAAAGAAACTTTTGTGGATTAATTAAACAACGGCAGTTACCCCCCTCCGCAAAGTCTCCGCCTTTGAGGAAAGTAAAAAACCATCTCCAGAACGCACATAAATTAAAAACCGTTGATTAAAGCGGTCAGAGACCGAGAAATACAACCTCAAAGTTCGAAGATTTTGCAGAGCTGCAGCCTGAAAATGGAAAAACGAAAAATTATCCCATAAAAAAACGCCCAAAAAAGGGCGCTTTTCAATTTTTATATCAATTTACTAATTGTAAACACTTTCTTTCTTGAAATGAACGGTTAGTAAATAATAGATAACGGCTCTGTATTTATTTTTATTGGAGCGACCGTATATTTCCATAACGGCTTCTATCCCGGCATCTAAATGGGCTCCGTCAACCAGTTCTAATTTTTTGATTAGAAAGTTGTTTTTTACCGTATCCAATTCAGATTGTTGGGTTCCGGCAACTGTGGCTGAATCCGCATTATAAATGGATGGTCCGCAACCAATGGTCACTTTTGTCAACAAATCCATGTCTGGATTTACACCACATTTGTCTTTCAAATCGGCGGCATACTTTACAATTAATTCGTCTCTTGCACTCATAAATAAAAGTTTAATATTTGATTAATAGATTTTTACACTCTCAAATTTAAACATTTAATCATGCCTTTTAACGAACACCCAAAAATAATTAGACCAATTCTTTAAAATATTGCAGTAAAATGCTGTTATTTTCCAAAGTGGGTGTGAAAATTTCCAAAATACTTGGCTTTTCATTTTGAGCGTACAAAGCGGTCAAACTTGTTTCTAAACTCACTTCATCACTGGCAATACTATATTCAAAACCATACATTTTAGCCAAATGTTCCGCAGTAAGACCATGCGATGTTTCGAAGAAAGTATTAAAAACAGGCGTTTCTTCATGACCCGGTAAAATTCTGAAAATTCCACCACCTCCGTTATTTATCAAAATTATTTTGAAATTTTTTGGGATGTAATTATTCCACAAAGCATTGCTGTCATATAAAAACCCAATATCACCGGTTATGAAAATCGTTTGTTTTTTATTGGCCACAGCCGCACCAATAGCGGTAGATGTACTTCCGTCAATTCCACTGGTGCCACGATTGCAATAGACTTCAATTGAAGGATCGATGTCTATTAATTGTGCATAACGAATCGCTGAACTATTACTGATTTGTAATTGACTATTCTTTGGTAAACTTTGAATTACTTTTTCAAAAACTTTAAAATCTGAAAATTGAATTTTTGCCAAATAGATTTCATGTTTTTGCTTTCGCAAAAGTTTCACAGCTTCTAATTTCTCAAAATAATCGCTTTTTACCACTTCCGTTAAAGGTAAAAATGCTTCGAAAAAAGTATTCGGATTCACTTCAAAATGTTTAGTCAATGCACTGAAAGTATCATACGCCCTTAAAGTGTCAATATGCCAATGGTGTTTTGGCTTGTATTTCCTCAAAAAAGCCTTGATTCGTTTAGAAACTATCATTCCACCAAAAGTCACCAATATTTCCGGTCGAAAATCCTCAAACTCCTCATTGGTAAAAGGGGTAATTATGGTGTCAATATTGTTTATAAATGAAGGATGATACACGTTGGACGTAGTTTCTGTCATAACAACAACCGATTCATCTTGAGCTAATACAGCGATTGTTTTTTCATTAATCAAATTTGGTTCATTTACACCAACTAAAATCATTTTTTTAGTTGAATTGTTCCAAATAGTCGCAAACTCCGAAATATTTTCTATGGTGCTCCATGTATTCAAATTTGCAAAACCATTAACCATGACATCAACTGAAAGTTCTGAAACGGTTTCGTATAAAGGCTCTTCAAATGGTGCATTGATATGAACTGGTCCTTTTTTATGCAAGGCCAAATCTATCGCTTCATTAATTTTGAAATCATTTGCTTTTGAAACAACTTCATTTAAATTGGCATTGTATAAAGAATGGTTTATAAAGACATTTTCCTGTCGGATGGTTTGTCCGTCACCAATGTCTATTTTGCTTTGTGGTCTGTCCGCAGAGATTACGATTAAAGGAATCTGACTGTAAAATGCTTCCGCAAAAGCAGGATAATAATTCAGTAATGCTGAACCCGATGTACAAACCAAAGCTACTGGCTGTTTTGTTTGCTGCGCAATTCCAAGTGCAAAAAAAGCAGCAGCACGTTCGTCAGCAATGCTATAACATTCAAAGGCGGGATTGCTCACAAAACCAATCGTTAACGGAGCATTTCGTGAACCCGGGGAAATTATTATGGTGGTGATTCCTTTGGCCAAACAAATCTGAATGATGCTTTGCGCTAAAGGTATTTTGGGGTAAATCATTATTTTAGTTTCAAAGGAACAAAGATACAAAGTTGCAAAGGTTTTTCTCTAATCTTAAATAGTTTTCTTAAATTTGAAGGAAAATAGATTTGATATGGAAATCAAGATAAGACCAGCTGTTTTTGCCGATATCGATACAATATTGGAAATAGTGAATCATCAAATACTTCACAGTACCTCTAATTATGATTATGAACCACACGATTTTGAAACCCAAAAATTATGGTTTGAAGACAAATTGAAAAAAAAATTACCGGTAATTGTGGCGGAATTTGAAAACGGGGCAATTGGATTCGCTAGTTATGGTCCATTTAGACAAAAAATAGGCTATCAATTCACAGTAGAACATTCTGTTTATGTTGCCCAAGAATTTATAGGAAAAGGTATTGGAAAACTGCTATTGGCTGAACTCATCCGATTGGCAAAAGAGCAAGGATACCATGTTATGATTGGCGCTATTGATGCTGATAATTCAGGAAGCATTGCTTTTCATGAAAAGTTTGGTTTCAAAGTGGTGGGTACTATTCGTGAAGTAGGCTACAAATTTGATCATTGGCTTGATTTGGTTTTTATGCAATTGATTCTAAAATAAATAAGTGATTTTCATATACAAAAACATAATTGCTCCAAGAAAAGCATAACTGTGTAAAGAATAGTACATTTGCACAACTAAAAATTTCATGAACTACACCTTACTCTCATCACCCTTACAGGGATTTACCGACTTTCGTTTTAGAAATGCCTTAAACAAATATTTTGGAGGGATTGATACCTATTATTCCCCTTATATCCGTTTAAACGGAAAATTGGTCATTAAACCGTCTTACGAAAGGGACCTACTGCCTGAAAACAATGTTGGTTTAGAGGTAATTCCACAAGTTATAACAAACGATGCGGATGAGTTTTTATTTGTAGCCAAATATGTTAGAGAATTGGGCTATAAAGAATTAAACTGGAATTTAGGATGTCCGTATCCAATGGTCACGAAATCCGGTATGGGTTCCGGTCTTATCAGTAATCCTGAAAAAATTAACAATATACTTGATCGAGCACATTCTGAATCTGACATTATTGTGTCTATGAAAATGCGTTTAGGTTATGAAAATAGTGAAGAAATTCTTGATGTTTTGCCCATCTTAGATAGGTATCCTATTAAGAATATCGCCATTCATGCTCGCATTGGCAAACAACTTTATAAAGGTGGCGTACATCTGGATGCGTTTCAACAATGTATCGACAACACCATTCACAAGCTATATTACAATGGTGATATTACTTCGGTGGCTAAATTTCATGAAATGCAGCAACGTTTTCCCACCATAGACCACTGGATGATTGGCAGAGGATTAATTTCTGATCCTTTTTTACCAAGTATGATAAAAAGCAATACTATGGAATACCCTGCAAACAAAATGGAATTATTCAGTGCATTTCACGACACCTTATACGGAATATATAGTGAATCGCTATCTGGCTCTACACATATTTTATTAAAGATGTATCATTTATGGGAATACTTTTCTGCTACATTTTCAAATCCACATAAAGTATTAAAACAAATAAAAAAAGCGCAGAGTATTAGAAATTACGAAGCGGCTGTTGCAGCAATTTTCAAAAATGAAAAAATTTAATTTTTAACTGTTTCTAAAATAAAAAAAGCGATTTTCAGTTTCCCGAAAATCGCTTTTTCATTATGCTTTTATAACTAACTATGCTTTAATCCAATTTACGATTGAAGCATCTGTAGGTAACGTTTTTGGCGAAATAACTTTTTCAAGTTCTCCTTTTTCATTTATAAGGTATTTTTGAAAATTCCATTCTACTTCTGAATCTTGTAATCCGTTTTTAGATTTTTGGGTTAAAAACTGATATACTTCAGACATATCGTCCCCTTTTACTGAAACTTTGTCCATCATAGGAAACGTTACGCCATAATTCAATTGGCAAAAAGTTGCAATCTCCTCATTAGTTCCTGGTTCTTGTGAAGCAAAATTATTAGCTGGAAAACCTACAATCACAAATCCTTTGTCTTTGTATTCTTTATATAGCGCTTCCAAATCCTTGTATTGTGGCGTCAATCCACATTTTGAAGCCGTATTCACAATCATGATTTTTTTACCTTTCAAGGAAGCAAAATCAAAAGTATTTCCTGATAAATCGGCTACTTTAAATTGATAAATGGTTTCTTTAGACATGTTTTTTGAAATTATATTTGAATTCGATTTCGATATTTGTGCCTGATTTTGACAACTAAAAAGTAATATCGCACAACTGGCCAGAAATAATAGGTTTTTCATAATTATATTTTTTATAAAAATAAAACAATTAATTGTTGCTTAAAAATTTATTTTGGTTAAACACAAGTTAAAAAAGAAGCCTAACGTCAAATAAAAACGAAAGGCTTCCAAACAAAACAAACTAATCTTCATTTTAAAAAACCATATACTTGTCCGCAATGTTACCTAGCAACAAAAAATAGCACACAGATTAAACAGATTAAACGGATTAGCACAGATTTTTTTAATTATTTTTTATTTAAAATTGGTGATAATTCGTGTAATTCGTGGCAAATTTTTTTTTTAGGTGTTATTACAGGCAAGCATAAAAAACTAAAAGGTATACGTAATTTTACCTTTCATAAAAAATGGGGTTCCTGGTGTAAAATGAATTTCTGCTACACTTGTTGACTCATTTTGTAATCTTGATTCGGTGGCAAATTGGGTTTCATTCCATTTGGTATTGAATAAATTCTCAATCGCTACACCGAAAGAAATATTTTTGATTTTATAATTGATGTTAAAATCAGAAACAAAATACCCTTTGGCAACAATCGAATTATCCTCGTTCGCAGGACGGCTTTTTAAATAGCGATAGTGAATTCCACCGGAAAAACCATTTAAATTCTGGAAACTTAACCCTCCGGTAGAAGTGAAGTCAGGCGCTAGCGGAATGTAATCTTGTCCTTTTGGTTCATCGATACTTCTGGCATCGGTATAATTAGCATCGGTATCAAAATACAACCAATCATTCAGTTGATAACGCAATCCTAAATCAAATCCCATACGTTTTGATTTTCCGCTTGGCTCAATAATTCCGGCATCACCTACGTAAACAAATTCTTGCTCTAAGTATAAATACCACAAAGCTGAATTCACAATTAGCTTTGGAAATGGCTTCCAAATGATACCAACATCAGTTCCTATGGCTTTGGGTAAAATTTGTTTTCCACTATTTTGAACCACAACCCGAGTATCATTAGAATGAAAACCTATTCCTGATTTAATAAAAAATTGCAAGTTGTTGTTTTGCGAATAGATAAAATTCAGTTTTGGTGAAATTTTGATCTTATTTTCCGTTTTATAATCAGCGGTCAATTTATCTTGGTAATTAAATTTGAAATAATCCAATCGCACTGCGGGATTAATCATTAATTTTCCAAAACTGAATTCTGAATTTACGTACGAAAAAAAATTAGACTCATCAATATCTCCTAATTTTATATTTTCTAAAACCGTTCTTCTGTTTAAAGTATGGGAAAGCTCCGTATCTGTTGTTGCATCGGCCCGAAAACCTATCCCATATTGCAACAATACATTGACATCATTTAGCTTCGTTTTCTTATTCAATTCTGCATTCATACCATAAATACTTCTATTCTCTTTCTGTCTAATTTGATCGCCATTGATAGGATCTTCAAGGAAAAAAGTAAAGTTAGAATACAATTCGAAATCATATTTTGAATAAAAAGCATTGGCTTTTATGAATGTATTTTCATCAATTGGTTTGCTCAAAGAAGCATTTATATTCGTTCTTGAAGTACTCCCTCCTTCCGTATCATCCACTGAGCCAAATCTCGAAATGGTTCCGTTATCAACCAATCGTTGTGGTATTTGACCAGAAGCATCCCATCTACTAGAAAAACGAGAGACAGAAACGGAAAATTTACTGTTATCATCTAAAATAGCCGAATATTTACCCAACAAATTGATTCGGTTAAAATTTTGAGGAGAATCAAAAGGACCGTCTGTCAAAATATATTCGGTAGCAATGTAGGCACTTTGCTTTTTTTGGCTTCCCAAAAGATTAAATAATCCTACCGTTCTTACCGTATTGAATTGTCCCACTTCGAGTCCAATACTGCTTTTTTCTAATTTGTCTTTAGTTTGGAAAGCAACGTATCCTGCCGTGGCAAAATCCCCTTTGTTAGCATAATACGTTCCTTTTCCAAAATCTATTTTTTCTACCGTTTCCGGAATCACAAAATGTAAATCGGCATAGCCTTGACCGTGCGCATGAGACACCATATTTACTGGCATTCCATCTACTGAAATTGCAATATCAGTACCATGATCAATATCAAAACCTCTCAAAAATAGTTGCTCTGCTTTGCCACCACCTGCATGTTGCCCGATGAATAAACCAGGTACTTTTCGTAAAATTTCTTGTGACGAATTTACGGGTGTCGTTAGCAAATCTATTTTCGAAATTACATTCATCGCCGAAAGTTTCGGTTGAATAACAATCTCATTCAGTCTAAAAACAGCATCTTCTAAAGTAATTCTAATTTCAGAACCACTAACTGTGTAATTTATTTTTTTAAACCCCAAAGCATTTACTTTCAAAACATTTCCTGCAACTGTTTTATCAATACTAAACATTCCAAATTCGTTGGTATGTGCATGACTTTCAGAACTTATATTATTGATGTATGCATTTTCTAGCGGATTCCCATCGCTATCAACTACTATTCCTTTTTGAATCTGAGCATAAGTAGTCCAACCCGAAAGAGTTATCAGGATTATAAAAAAATTCTTCATTTGGATATTTTATAATTGATTTACCTTTTTTTCCAAATTTGGTCCTAATTCATATACACTAGAAAGTAATTCTTTCTTGATAGATCCCACTTTATCAGCTTCTTCATTAGATTTATAAATCATTGCCAAGTGGTATTGTACTTTCGGTTCAAATGATTGTCCAACGACATATTTTTGTGCAATTTCCAATGCCTTTTTATTTTCACCCAAATTCAAATACGACCATGCCAATAAATCATAGGAATCAGCTGTGGGCCTGTGATCCACTTCAATCTTAGCAATTTCTAATGCTTTTTGAGCGGTTTGTTTGTCATCAGCATATATCAAAGCATTGTATTTGTTGTACATCGCGCCATAATTATTATTTTCCATCATAGAAAAATAAGCGTTTCTATTTTTTATTTCCTCGCTTTTATTTCCTTCAAATTGGGCTATTTGAGATTTCAATAAATAAAAATCCGGTGTATTATGAGTTGCAGCAATAGCATCAATAATTCGAGTCGCCTCAGTTGTGTTTCTTTCTTTCGAAAAAACAATCCAGGCAATTCCTTTTAAAGCGTAAGAATAATTAGGATCTATTACTAATGTTTTCAAGAAACTGTCATACGAATCCTGAATTCTACCGGCATGACCATAAAAATCCCCCAGATTAGAATAGGACCACACTTTTAGTGCTTTATTATCATATTTTTCAGCAATATCTCTGGCTTTTTCCATAAAAGTTATAGCCGTTTTCAAATCGCCTTTGTGATCATTCCACTTTGCCAAACGAATCAAATAATCAAAATCATTCATGTCTCTAATAGCATTCAGATTTTTAACAGCTTCAGGATAATTTCCGAGTTCCATTTGAACGTCGAACAATAATTTTATGGTTTCTTTTCTGCCCTCGCCTATCGCTAATGCTTTATTTGCTAATGCTAATGCTTCTTTAAAACGATGTTGAGAGATATAATTTCTTGCTAAAGATCGAACCGTTGAAACTCTTGAATAATCATACGCTTCATTCGACTTGGTTAATAATTCTTCCGTTTTATATAAGTTTTTGACATCTCCAGTGTATTCGAAAATTGTACTGTAATTTGATGCTAATTGACTTAAATAGCTAATTTGGTTTGGAGCTGCATCGAATTTTTTCTGCCAAAAATCAATTTCATTTCGTGCAAACGTCAGTGATTTATTGCCTTTAATATTCAAATACTTAGTATAGTCTTCTTTATTGGTAATTTGTTCTGATTTAGTCTCGCAACCGAATATAAATAGGATTGTAAAAACCAAAAATGGGATTATTTTTAAAGTTTTCATACTCTAATTGTTTTGCTTGTTTGTTTGTTTTGAAAAAAACAGAGCGAAGATTATTACATACGCTCTGTTTTTTATAAATATTACCAGGCTGAAGCCAAATATGGGAAAGTTGTTCCGAAAGTTTTGTCGTTTGCATCAACGTTATCTGAGGTAAGACCTGGATTTGAACCTCCTGTTGGTCCTCCAAAAATTAATAATAATTCAACATCAATTACATCATCAGCCAAAGCTCTTCCTGTTAAAACATTAGTCCCATCAAAGAAAGTTGTTTTTGCTGTTTTCGATACATTCAATACATCCGTAGCCAAAAGACCTGTAAACTGAGCTGCAGTTTGACCTAAAGCATTAGTAGTAAAAGCTGGATTCAAAGCCAATAATCTAGATTGAAAAATAGATTGGTATTTAATTCCCATTGCCGAAGGAATTGCGGCATTAAAATCATCTTTAGGTTGACCCGAAGCGATAAATACTGTATTAATAGCTGGTCTGGCCATTTGATCTTGCTGAACAAAAGTTCCAGAAAAATCTAGACTTACATCACCACCATTAGAATCGTCATTATCACAATTTACTGAAACAACTGCAGCTACTAGTGCGATTGTTATAATTTTGAATTTATTTGTTTTACTCATGATGTTTATATTTAGTTATTTGGGAAATCGTGAATCTTCGATTTCGTAATTTAAAATTTAAAAATAAAATAGTTATTGTTTTTTCTTTGTTTCAGCCCAAACATTTAATGTGCTTGAAGTTCCTAACATTGCTTTTGGAACTTCTACCACTAATGAAAGTACATTAGTTCCTGCAAATGTGTCTACACCAGGATTATTAAACCCTGAAGCAGTTCCACCAAGAATTGCTTTAAATTGACCTAAATCAAAAAAGAACGGATCGTCTCTTGGCCCTGCAAAAAATTTCATTCCGTTTTTCTCAGCAGTTAAAGCACTTGAACCATAAGATGAAATTGTTACACTTCCTGAAGCAGCTGCAGTTTTAATAGTACTTGATGTTCCAGTTGTACCTGGAGCAACTGGTCCAAAGAAATACATTTTGTCATCTTTCTTAATTGCTTGGATAACTAAATCTTCAACATTGTCACCAGTGTTGTCAATATTAATCTCAACCATCACATTTTCGTCAAATTTTGCAACAGCAGTTGCATTTGGACTTAACAATCCTTGCGTGTTTACAGCAAATACTAAATTGTTAATGTCTTGTCCTTGAAAAGTGTACACATCAGTAATATCTACAGCACTCCCAGATGCTGTTGCCGGGGCATCAATGTGATCCGCAGCTACTAAAATTAAGCCCGAAACCGCCATTAGCGACAGACCTAAAATCATTTTTGTTTTTTTCATTTTGTTATAATTTAAAAGGTTATAGAAGCATTTACGGGATTGCATTCGGTTTGGTTTTAAAAATCATAAAAAAAATAAAATAAAAATTAATTTATTTTATAAATAATTGATATACAGTAAATTAAATACTTAAATAAAATACAACTATTCTTAAATTAAATTTATTTTAAAGCAGCTATTCATAAAATTTGCCAATTGTGAATAAGAATGTATAAGTTTGTAATAGCAAAATAAAAAGTATATGACCCAAGATGAATTGTTAGTATTAATTTATAAGAAAGATGAAAAGGCATTTACACATCTATATGATATGTATTCTAAAAGCTTATTTGCAGTAATCAATGTTCTTGTAAAAAACAGAGAAGAAGCGGAAGATGTGCTTCAGGATGTATTTGTCAAAATCTGGAAAAATATTGATTCCTATCATGAAAGCAAAGGACGTTTCTATACTTGGATTCTAAATATTGCCAGAAATACATCTATCGATAAACTGCGTTCCAAAAATTTTAATAACAGTCAAAAAAACCTTTCTTCAGATAATTTCGTACATCTATTTGACGACAGTAACAAACTGGTCAATAAAATTGATACCATTGGGATTCAAGAGTTTGTAAAAAAACTAAAACCCAAGTGTATTCAAATAATAGATTTACTGTTTTTTAAAGGGTATACCCAACAAGAAGCTTCCGATGAATTGGAAATTCCTTTGGGAACCGTTAAAACTCACAATCGAAACTGTATTAATGATTTAAGAAATTATTTGAACGTATAATGGAAGCAAAAGAATATATAGAATCAGGTATTTTAGAACTCTACGTTTATGGTTTACTAAGTGAAACCGAAAATGAGGAAGTGAACGCCATGGCAAAAAATAATCCAGAAATAAACGATGAAATTATTGCTATAGAAAAGGCAATTGTAGCTTTATCTTCCAGTTTTTCACCGTTTCATTCTGTGGCGAATTACGAAAAAATCAAGTCCAAACTAGAGCTTAAACATGCTAAAGTAATCGAATTGGAGCCTACAAGAAATTGGTCGCAATACATTGGTTGGGCAGCAGCAATTCTATTGTTAGCAGGCATTGGTTACCAATACAATCAGTTGGAGCAAACCAATACTCAGGTAGTAAACGCCGAAGTAGTGAAAGCAAAAATGGAAAAAGATTTGAATGCTTTAGAATTAAAAAACAAAGCAAGCGAAACTAATTTAGCAGTTGTAAGAGATGCAAATAATACCGTTGTAGCACTTGGTGGACAAGCGGTTGCACCACAATCTTCAGCAAAAGTATATTGGAACAAAGAAACCAAAGTGGTTTACGTAGATGCCACAGGATTACCAGAACCTCCGGAAGGAATGGTATATCAGGTTTGGTCCTTAAAATTGAATCCGTTGACTCCTACAAGTATTGGATTATTAGACAATTTCAAGCTTAATGATCAAAAAATGTTTGCTGTAGATAATGCAACTGATGCCGAAGCTTTTGGTATCACACTAGAACCTAAAGGCGGAAGTTTAACTCCTACAATGGAACAATTATATACGCTGGGAAAAGTGTAAAAATCACTTATTCTTAATACTAATAAAAAAAGGTTCAACTTTACAGTTGAACCTTTTTTTATTCAGAACTAACGAAATAAATTGTATAGAATAAATATAATGAGATTACACTTAATTTTAAAAAAACACATTTTTTGAAGACTAAATCCTATTAAATCTATTTTAGTAAAAATAATCAAATTGAATCCTATCATTTAATAATAATGTAAAACCTAGAATCAAAGTATCTAATGTGACTGTATTCCCACTGAGAGTATAAGCTGAATTCCTAACCCTTAATCCGTTAATAAACATTTTTACTTTACTTTTAGCAGACGGAATTTGGGATAAGACAAAAGTAGATTGTAATAAATTAGAATAAAGCTCATCAGCTACATCTTTTACACTATTATCAACATAATCTTTAACCGATTTTACACTTGGGTATTTCGTATCTGATGCGCCATCGGTGGTTACGTTTGTACTTTTATTTGCTAAAGCTTCTTTGGTCGCTTCTGCAGTCGTAGCACGGGATACTTCTGAAGCCAAAGCAGTTGAACTCGATGTAGCCGAGGCGTCAACATAATCTTTAACCGATTTTACACTTGGGTATTTCGCATCTGA
>NZ_VJZP01000045.1 GCF_007097265.1 Flavobacterium gawalongense
TGTAGCCCCTAAATGTTATCAACTTCTCAAATGTTAAAACTATGAATTTTTATTATATTTTTGCGTAAGGTGAGTTACTTAACATGGATTTGCAAAGCCGTAAAATCAACTTTGTTCAGGAGTTCCTTTCCATTCAAAGTGAAGAGGTGGTTTCACGTTTGGAAAAATTCCTGAAAAAAGAAAAAGAAAAAGAAAAATTTGTTGAGGCCGAGAAGTTGCAACCCATGACTATCGAGGATTTTAACAAAAGAATTGACCAATCTATGGAGGATTCTAAAAATAATAGAATCTAATGATTTGATTGCCGAAATTAAAACATGGAGTTAAACGTCTATTGGACCTATTTTTCCAAAACCCAACTTCAAAATATTTTCCTATACCACAAAGAAAAAGTGGGCATACGAGTAGCTAAAAAACTCATTTTAGGTATCACTCAAGAAGTTTTAATTCTTCAAAATCAGCTTGCTGTTTTTCAAAAAGAGTAACTATTGAAAGATCGAATACAAGATTTTAGATACCTGGTTTTTGAAAATTATAAGATTATTTACTTCGTCAATTCTGATAAAAACCGAATCGAAATTGTCGACATTTTTGATTGCCGACAAAATCCAATAAAAATCAAAAGGACTAAGTAAATTAATGTTTACTTAGTCCTTTTTACTTACATCTTCTTTCTCATTCTCGCTACAGGAATATCCAATTGTTCTCTGTATTTAGCAATCGTTCTTCTCGCGATTGGATAGCCTTTTTCTTTTAGAATTTCGGCTAATTGATCGTCAGGAAGTGGTTTTTTCTTGTCCTCTTCCTCGATAGTATTCTGAAGGATTTTCTTGATTTCAAGCGTAGAAACATCTTCGCCTTGATCGTTTTTCATTGATTCCGAAAAGAATTCTTTGATCAGTTTGGTGCCATAAGGCGTTTCCACATATTTGCTGTTGGCCACACGCGAAATCGTCGAAATGTCAAGACCTACCATATCAGCAATGTCTTTTAGAATCATCGGTTTCAACTTGGTTTCATCGCCGTCCAGAAAATATTCCTCCTGATAATGCATAATCGCATTCATGGTTACAAAAAGCGTTTCCTGGCGTTGGCGTATCGCGTCGATAAACCATTTAGCCGAATCCAGTTTTTGCTTGATAAACTGTACCGCATCTTTTTGCTGTGCTGATTTATCACGGGAATCCTTGTAGGTTTGCATCATTTCCTGATAATCTTTGGAAACATGCAGCGAAGGAGCATTTCTTCCGTTTAAGGTCAGTTCCAGTTCACCGTCTACAATTCTGATGGCAAAATCAGGAACCACATTTTCAGTGACTTTGTTGTTTCCCGTAAACGATCCGCCTGGTTTTGGATTCAGTTTTTCTATTTCGTGAATGGCTTTTTTAAGCTGCTCATTCGAAACATTGTATTTTTGTAAAAGCTTGTCGTAATGTTTTTTGGTAAACGCATCAAACTGATTTTCAATAATATCAGTTGCTAATTCCACGTATTCCGTTGGCGTTTTGTGTTTCAATTGCAGCAACAAACATTCCTGCAAATCACGCGCACCCACGCCTGAAGGTTCCAGTTCGTGAATCACGTGCAACAGTCTTTCAACTGTTTTCTCGTCGGTATAAATCCCTTGGGTAAAAGCTAAATCATCTACAATATCAGAAATACTTCTTCGGATGTAGCCCATATCATCGATGCTTCCCACTAAAAATGCTGCAATTTCACGGTCATCATCATTCAGGATAAACGTATTCAACTGATTGATTAAATCTTGGTGAAAACTTACAGGAGCAGCAAAAGGAGTTTCGCGATCATCATCATCGTCACTATAATTATTTGCCTGTGTTTTATAATCGGGTGTTTCGTCGTTGCTTAAATATTCGTCGATGTTAATATCTTCGGCATCAATTCGCTCGGATTCCGCATCATCATAATCGTCATAATCTTCGTTTTCGAACTCGTCTTTTTCGTAATCCTCTTCTTCTTTTCCAGTTTCCAGCGCTGGATTTTCGTTCATTTCTTCTAATAAACGTTGTTCAAAAGCTTGCGTAGGCAATTGAATTAACTTCATCAACTGAATTTGTTGAGGAGATAATTTCTGTGATAATTTTAAATTTAAGAATTGCTTTAGCATATTTAAGGCACTAATTTATTTTGTTTTTTGCCACTAAGACGCAAAGGCGCAAAGTTTTTATTGTATTTTTTTGCCATGAGGCGCTAATTTTTTTCTTACCAGAAAGGCACTAATTTTTTTTTTGTCACTAAGGCGCAAAGGCACAAAGTTTTTATAGCCATAAAGGCGCTAAGTTTTTGTTTTATGGTCACTAAGGCTCAAAATCTCTTAATAATTCTTTTTTGTGTTGATGAATCTTCGGTTGCCATTTTTTATTAATGGAACATTAAAATTAATCAAAAATCCTAAATCTTTATTTAGTAATTTCAAATGGCTTATGATTTGAGCATCCCAAACAGGATTTACTTGTTCTACCGCTTTTACTTCTATAATAATACAATCTTCAACTAATAAATCCAGTCGTAAACCTTCGCTAAATTCAATACCATCGTAAACAATAGGAATGTCTATTTGTCTTTTTACATCAAGCCCCGCTTTACTAATTTCGCGAGCTAAACAAACTTCATAAACTCTTTCCAATAAACCGGGACCAAGTTCTTTATGAACTTTAAAAGCTGAATTAACAACTATTCTAGCAATGGCTTCGGTTCTCTCTGTAATCATATTTTTATTTTTTTACCACTAACGCTTATTTTTTTCTTGCCACAAAGGCACTAAGGCGCAAAGTTCTTTATCTAAAATAATTTTATTACAAAAATGCAGGTCAAACAATAGTTTTTTTTCTTAAATTTTCTTTGAGTCTTCGCAGCAAAACTTCTTTTCAGCTTTACAAAAAAACTTAGTGCCTTTGTGCCTTCGCGGCAAAAACACTTTCATTCTTCACAGTAAAAGAACTTAGTGCCTTTGTGGCAAAAAGAAACTTCGTAGTAAAATCTAAAATTCGGCATTCATTGGCGTTCTTGGAAAAGGAATTACGTCACGAATATTCGTCATTCCCGTTACAAACAATACCAAACGTTCAAATCCAAGTCCAAAACCAGAGTGAACCGCTGAACCAAATCTTCGTGTATCAAGGTACCACCACAATTCTTCTTCGTCAATTCCTAAGGCTTTCATTTTTTCAACCAAAACATCAAAACGCTCTTCTCTTTGTGATCCTCCTACGATTTCTCCAATTCCAGGGAAAAGGATGTCCATGGCACGAACCGTTTTTCCGTCTTCGTTCAAACGCATGTAAAATGCTTTGATATTTGCCGGATAATCAAACAAGATTACCGGGCATTTAAAGTGTTTCTCCACCAAATAACGCTCGTGTTCACTTTGTAAATCAGCACCCCATTCGTTAATGATATAGTTGAATTTTTTCTTTTTATTTGGAGTAGAATCTTTTAAAATGTCAATTGCTTCAGTATAGGAAACACGTTTGAAATTGTTTTCCAAAACAAAGTTTAATTTTTCCAAAAGCGGCATTTCGCTTCTGTCCGCAGCTGGTTTTGATTTCTCTTCATCCAGTAATCTTGTTTCCAAGAATTTCAAATCCTCTGGACATTTGTCCATTGTGTATTTGATTACATATTGAATAAAATCTTCGGCCAAATCCATATTGTCATTCAAATCATTGAAGGCCACTTCCGGCTCAATCATCCAAAATTCCGCAAGGTGACGCGAAGTATTCGAATTCTCCGCTCTAAATGTTGGTCCAAAAGTATAAATCTGACCCAAAGCCATCGCAAAAGTCTCTCCTTCCAGTTGTCCCGAAACCGTTAGGTTCGTTTCTTTTCCGAAGAAATCTTCTTTGTAATTTACTTTTCCGTCTTCGGTTCTTGGTGTTCCGTCAAATGGCAAAGCGGTTACTTTAAACATTTCACCGGCACCTTCAGCATCCGATCCGGTGATGATTGGCGTATTTACATACACAAAACCTTTTTCCTGAAAATAACTATGAACCGCATACGACAATACCGAACGCACTCTCATAATGGCTCCAAACATATTGGTACGCACTCTTAAATGCGCATTTTCACGCAAGAAATCCAAGCTTGGTTTATTTTTAGGTTGTATCGGGAACTTCTCTGCATCCGAATCTCCAAGGATTTCCAGTTTTGCCACCTGAATTTCAAATTGTTGACCGGCACCTTTACTTTCCACCAAAATTCCTGTAACCGATATGGCTGCTCCAGTTGTAATTCTCTTCAACGTTTCGTCTGGCGTGTTCTCAAAATCGACAACACATTGTATATTATTGATGGTCGAACCATCATTTAAGGCAATAAATTGATTGTTTCTAAAAGTTCTCACCCATCCTTTTGCATTTACTTCATGAAGCGTCGTAGTACTGTTTAGTAAGTCTTTAACTTTTGTATGTCTCATTTTAATTATATAATTGATATTAAAAATTGTCTTCTAACCGAAATGCAAATATAAATGATTTGTTTCATATGTCATTGCCACAAAGGAGTAATCAGGATTTATTTCAGGAGCTATTTCCTGCTTTCCACTGTATCCACGCAAAAAAGCGTGGGATGCCGTTGCAATCAGGGCTAGGGCACCCCATAATCGAATAACTATCTTTCAAATAATTTCATTCTTCCACTCATGACTTTGTTCTTTTGTATGGGTCAAAATCAAAAAAGGCTAATGGAGAAATTGTTTTTTAAGCAATACCCTATAAACGGAATTGAATAAGTAATGCTTTGGTTAGTAGGTGTATTTATTTTGTAAGGATTTAATGTTGGTGGAAAATCTAAATCCATGCTCTATAATATCCACGTAGGGATTTAATATTGGTGCAAAAATTACACACCAATAGTATCCCGTAGGGATTACATGTTTCGTCCCTACGGGACTATGATTGGTGGGAAATTCTTATTTTCTACCAATATCGAACACCTAGCGGTGTTTTTTGTAATGATGTTCTAACTAAATTTCTTCTATTCCTAATGATTTAAAAAAATCAAAAGTGCCGTCATACATGAAATTCGGCCTTGTAATATCCTCATTATTGCCGAATGGAATGTAAATAACTATTCCCTGCCTTGCTCTTGTTAGTAAAACTCTGTAAGAGTTAATTAAATAGCTAGTTATGTCATTGCTATTTATATTTTGCCATTTTGTGCCTTTAAATTTTCTATAATTCCATTGGTTATTATTGTAAAATAAATCTCCATCCCAAGCGACACAAGTCCAATCTAATTCCAATCCTTGGATATCAAATTCTGTTGCAACTTCTTCTAAAAAATAGGAAGAACGAATATCATCTTTATCATTTAAAAACCAAATTGGCGCATCAATTTTAGCTTTCACATTTAATCCAAAAGGTCTCAAGCGGATTCCGCCTGATGAAGCCACAACTCCAGTTCTTTCTGAACCTTTGGCTGATTTTTTTAACCAATCTCTAGCTGTATCTAAATCTCTGGTTATTTTAATTGGATAATCTTTTTTGATAAAATCAAGATAAATACTTTTAGCTTTTTCAATATCATTATTGATTATCTCTTGAATGAAATTTGATAATTGAGCACTTCTAAAGGATCTTAAAGAAACGGATAAATGTAATTCATCTTTTTTTGTAGCTTTTCTATCTTTTAGAATTGTTAAAGCATTTTGGTCTTTAATGTAGTTTGTATCTTCAATGATTTTTGAGGAATAATAAATATCCCAATCATTAAACTTGTCCGAAAATGGTCTAATCCATTCTTCCAATCCAGCTTCTCCAGTATTGATTTCTTGTCCACCGCCAATTAAACAAACTACAGTACACCAGTCTTTATGTCTGTCCATTACTTCAATAAGGAATTCAGGTTCTGATTTATCAAAATCAGTAATTCCTTTATTTCGTTTCATAAAGTTAGAAGCTTGTTCTTTTGTCCAAGCTCTTTGTGCTTCATCAAAAATAGTCACTTTTTCAATCGGTGCTTTTTCATCTTTTATAGAAGCATCTCTAAAATGATGGATGTTTTGTATAAATGATTTTACTTGAGAAGATGCTAAAGATTTTGTCATCGTTTCATTTTCTTCCTTAGCTGTTTTTACTTTGTCTCTGGCTAATGCTTCGCGTAAAACATCCACTAATGGTCCATTTCCAGAAAGAAAAACCGCGTGTTCTTCTTCTTTGTAATTTGAACGAATATTAGCGATATTTAATCCTGCTAAAGTTTTTCCAGCACCAGGAACTCCTGTAATGAAACAAATCGATTTTCTATTATTATCTTTTGAAAAATCAATGATTTGAGAAATACAATTAGATGTTGCAGATAAGTTTTCTGCTCCCGAATCGCTTCTTGAAATTTCATCAACATTATGCTTTTTATATAATGCTGTTGCAGCTTCAATAATTGTCGGTGTTGGTTTGTAAATAGAATTTTCCCAACATTCAATATCAATTTTATCAGTTTCTTCAAAATGTAATAATGCAGCATCAATTACGTCTGACAAATTACTAGAATTCGCATAAATTGTTTCATGCAAATTATCAAAACTGGGGTTGTAAATGTTTTCTAAAGATAGCGCTTTATCCGCAACCAAAATTGGGATAATTATTTTGTTGTGGCTTCCTTCGTGAAAATTATTCAAATCTAAGCCATAATCAAAAGCTTGATTAGTTGCGTATTTATCATAGACATTTGAACCAATCTTAAATTCTAAAACAAAAATGCAGTTGTCTATAATTAATATATTATCAACTCTTTTACCCATTCTTGGAATAGTAAATTCAAAATATATTTTACCGCTAAAAACAGAGATTGTTTCTTTTAAAATTTCTATTTGACTTTTCCACGCATTAGATTGTTGAATATTTAATTTATTCAAATCATATTGTCCAGAAATTTTACCATAAATAGTTTGGGAGTCTTCATTAATAAAGTTATTAATGGAATTCGAATAGTAAGCTCTATTCATCAAACAAGTCTTTAATTTTTATATCAAGAGCTTTTGCTAATTTTTCAATTACTTCAATAGAAACATTTCTTTCACCTTTTTCAATAGTCGGTAAATAGGTTCTGTCAATTTCAGCAAGATTCGCAAGCTTTTCTTGTGAAAGACCTTTTAATTTTCTTAGTTCTTTTATTTTTTGACCGAGTTTCTGCTTAATATTCATGTTAACAAATATTACAAAATGTGGCCTATAATACAACGGAGTATAGTCGGGGTTTCTTTATTTTTGATAAATATTATAAATCATATGAGCTATCACACTAAAATAATTTTCGGGAAAGACCAAGTTAGAAAGCATCACAATAATGAAGCTTTTAGCGATTATGAAAAAAGCATCAATTTTAAAAAATATACTTTTGGGACTCGAGAGGAAAGGAGTGCATTTTACAAAGGGATTTCTGAAGCCATGGGTAGGTTAGAGTTTGAAGTGATTAATGAATTTGAAGATAAAATCAATCAACAAAAAGAAGATGAGAACAAATTCGATTATTGGGTATTCATCGAAAAATACTATCCAAAATATTATTCTTGCGATAGTGTTTTACTAAGCGACATTTTAACCAGAAAGCTTCATGGAGAAGAAATCTGTGAAAAAGATGAAGAATACATAAAAGATTGGAATGTTAGAAAGGAATTATTTGAACTTGATAAAGAATTACTTTGTGAAGCTTTTGAAAACTACTTTGATATTGTTTATCCTGAAGAGCCTCAATAATCAAGTGATATTTATTTTCACAATGTTTTACTAATTCACTCGTTTTTTTGTACAACAATCGGTAAGTTTGAGAAACAATTATAAATAGATAATGCTATGACAATACAAATCAACACAGACAATAATGTAGAAGGGCACGCAAGATTGGAATCTTATTTTTCTGAAGAATTGAAAAAAACGCTGTCGCGTTTTGAAGATAAAATTACCCGTTTAGAAGTGCATCTTGGTGACGAAAATAGTGAGAAGTCAGGTGGTAATGACAAACGTTGCCTTATTGAAGCACGTCCTGTAAACATGCAGCCTGTAGCGGTGACGAATCATGCCGATACTATCGAAAAAGCGTTTCAAGGGGCGCTGGATAAAATAAAAAAAGTATTGGAAACTACTTTTGAAAAACAGAAAACCTATTAACCTGGATTCGATTATTATTTTATCACTAATAAATTATATATCATTAATTTGCGGTTAACTGGTTTTCCTGCAAGGTCTTTTTTTGACCTTGAAGGGTGTAAATCTAAAAAAATGATACCTACAAGGTTTTGGAAACCTTGCAGGATTATAAACGGTAATGAAAATCAATACTTTAATAATCGAACTCAGGTTATTAAATAGTTCCCTTTGGGGAAACACCAATAATAACTAAAAATGACATTACCTTTTAAATAAGATAATGTCATTTTTTTGCCTGTTGTTCTTTAGAAACGAACTACACTTTATTTGTTGAAAAGCAACGCCGCTAATGCTTCGTCCTTTTTATATACATCTTCATAGAAATGAACAATTCCTTCATCATCTACCCAAGTGGTAAAATATCCAATGTAAACCGGGATTTTGTTTTTGAGCGTGTACCAGTATTCCTCTCCTTCGTTCATCGCAGCTTCAATTTTTTGAGCATTCCATTTTTTATCATTTTTCATAATGATAGCAGCCAACTCTTTTGGCTTAGCCACACGAATACATCCGTGACTAAAAGCGCGGTCTTCTTGACCGAATAAGCTTTTGGATGGGGTGTCATGTAAATAAATAGCATTCGAATTAGGGAATAAAAACTTCACTAATCCCAATGAATTCTCAGGTCCTGGTTTTTGTCTGACGTAATCGTCTTTCCATTCCATGTCGTGCTCTTCTAAGTAATTTGGGTTCTTCTCAATGGCTGGAAGGATCTCTTTTTTCAAAATGCTTGTTGGCACATTCCAATACGGTCTAAATACGATATATTTCATTGGGGCGCTGAAAATTACCGTTTTATGCAAGGCTTTGCCCACCACTACTTTAGATCTCAATTCCGGTTTCCCATCTCTAAAAAACGTTAATTCATAAGCGGGAATGTTGACTACAATTAATTCTTTTGATTTGGTAATGTCATTTGAAATCCATCGGCAGCGTTCCATATTGACCATAATGGTTTTAATACGTTGCGCTACGGGCACATTCATATAGTTGATGTGTTCCGGCAAAATAGTCTTATTGAGGGTATTGCCGCTTCGCTTTTTGAATTTCAAAATTCCGGCAGCCAATGCGTCATCATAAACAGCACTTTTTGAATCGGATGCAATGTCACCGGTAATCAGTAAACGTTGTCTTATTTGTGCGATCGCTGCAGCGCTGTCTCCGGGTTTGTAAGACTTAACATTTGGGTCAAGGGCTATAGTTTTCCAGCCGCCTTTTTTTTCTATTTGACGGTATTCTTTCAATACATCTTTGAGCAGGTAATATTGTTTTAGTACGCCTTTTTCGTCTTTGTTGATTAACGAAGGGTCGATTAACAACGAATCTAAATAATTGACATACGATTTCTTTTTTCGAGGCAGAAACCATCCAAGATCTCTGCTTTTTTGAGTGTCTATACCATCATATACTTTATCGGCATAAAAAAAGTATAGCGCAGAGCTTAACAGTTCGGTATCAAGATTTGCTTTTTGATTGTCTTCGGGATTGTCATAAATGTCATCTAATTTTTCTTTGTAAGGAATAGCGGTCTGAATCCCTTCCGTTGTCAAATTATTAACTTTGTTGTACAATAAACCCGCAAACTCATTGAGTCCATCTTTATCATACCAGATATAATGAAATTGTTCTTTGCGATACAATTTCATTACATCAGCTTGATAGATTTTTAATTTTGGATACTTTTCGAAAAAAGTTTTAACCTGCGTGCTGTCAAAAGTAACCGCTCCTGAGGTATTTGAATCCGACTGCTTTCCTGTAGCATCTTTTTTGTTCTTATTGCAGGAAATGGTGGTGAACAAAATTGTAAAAACAATTAGTATAATTGGTAAGAATAACTTTTTCATAGGTCAAGCTAATTAATGCGTAATAATTCATTTAAGGCAGTACAAAAATACGTCAAATCGTGCTGTGTAATACCAGTTTTGAACGGGCTGTATTTTTTACCGTTAAAACAGTATCTTTACTTTAAGTGTATAATTTAAAGAAAATAATTAGTTAATTATTTATTATGTAGCAAGTTGCGTGTTTAAATTTATTTTTAAATCTAAATTTTTTACCAAATAAATTCAAGTAAATCCAAAAATTATGAAAAAAATAGTTCTGTTCTCTTTAAGCATTTTGCTGTTTTCAGCTTTCACCCCAACGGATCAAGACACTAATAAAGAGAAGGATAAGGTCAACACGTTGCTTGACGCTTGGCACAAAGCCGCTGCCGAAGCAAACTACAACGCCTATTTCAATTTGATGACCGAAGATGCTATTTTCATTGGTACGGATGCCACCGAAAATTGGAATAAAACAGCCTTTCAAGCTTTTGCAAAACCTTATTTTGACAAAGGCAAGACTTGGAATTTTACCGCACTGGAACGCCACATTTATTTTGATAAAACCGGAAAAATCGCTTGGTTTGATGAATTGTTGAATACCCAAATGAAAATTTGCCGAGGTTCGGGAGTAGTAGTGAAAATAGGCAAGGAGTGGAAAATAAAGCATTACGTTTTGTCGATGACTGTTCCTAATGACAATGTTGATGCCGTCATCAAGATAAAAGCGCCCATAGAAGACACGCTCCTAAAGAATTTACAAAATAAGTAGTAATTAGATTAAGTTTTCAATTCCTTTAAATAATTCATTATAATATATTCTTCAATAAATGACCAAAATGGTAGGTCTTAAATCAGATACTCTTAACAAAGCGCCTCTAAAATTATTAATTCGGCGATAATTCTTTGGTTGGTCCCTATTTCGAATTGTTTTATGACTCGAAATTAATTTTTTTTTAACTTTGACCCCTAATAAAATGGGGTTAAGTAAATAAAATGAAAATAGAGAAGCGCTGGGTCATATCCTTTATCATTATAAGTATTGTTTGTATTACTGGCGTATTTTGGCCAGCAGTCACAGAAACTGATGCTGTTCTTTCACAATTTGGAACTACCGACCAAATCGTCCCTGCTGATGTTGCATGGATGCTGACCTCTTGTTGTTTGGTGTTAATTATGACGCCGGGATTATCCTTTTTTTATGGTGGAATGGTAGGAAAGAAAAATGTAATCTCCACCATGTTGCAAAGTTTCGTCTGTTTGGGCGTAGTCACTTTATTATGGGTGGTTGTAGGCTTTAGTTTGGCTTTTGGGGAACCATTAGGAATTAATATAGGGTCTGGTTTTTATAGTTTTGTGGGTGACCCAACGTCGTTCACATTTATGGACTATGTAGGAGTGTTGCCTCATGAAAAAATAGCGAGTACGGTTCCCTTCATGTTATTTGCTTTGTTTCAAATGAAATTCGCCGTTATTGCGCCTGCCATTATCACAGGATCCTTTGCAGAACGCGTTCGTTTTATTTCTTATTTGCTTTTTATTTGTTTGTTTACCTTGTTCATATATGCGCCTTTGTGCCATTCGGTTTGGTATCCTACGGGAATTTTGGGGTCTTATTTTGGCGTTAAAGATTTCGCCGGAGGAACCGTCGTGCATATGAGTGCCGGGTTTGCAGCCTTGGCGGGTGTTATTGTCTTAGGAAAAAGAAAAAACAGCCGACATGTTCCTACTAATATTCCTTTTGTTTTATTAGGAACCGGAATGCTTTGGTTTGGTTGGATTGGTTTTAATGCGGGTTCTTCTCTAGAAGCCAATGGCGTTGCAGCGATGGCATTTGCTACCACAACAACTGCATCAGCAGCGGCCATGCTTGCCTGGATTTTCTTTGATCGAATAAACGGCAGAAAAGTCTCGTCACTTGGAGCCTGTATTGGTGCTGTAGTCGGATTAGTTTCTATTACACCGGCGGCGGGTTATGTGTCCGTTCCTGAAAGTATGTTTTTTGGATTTATCGCCGCTCTTGTTTCAAATTGGGTAGTTAATGCTAAATTTTTAAAAGGGATTGATGATACTCTGGATGTTTTTGCGTGTCATGGTGTGGGTGGAATTATGGGAATGATTCTAACGGCAATTTTTGCCCATGGGGAAAATGCCAGCTTACTTCATGGAGGCTGGGAAGTATTCGGGCATCACATGATGGCATTGGTTCTGGTTTCAATCTACACTTTTTTTGGGGCTTATATTTTATTTAAAATCACCAATAGAATTATTCCAATGCGTGTCTCAGAAGAAGCGGAGATTATGGGATTGGATTTATCCCAACATGACGAAACGCTCTTTCCTATTGAGTGTGCAGATCTAGTTCTTGAGGAATAATAAGCTAGTTTTGGAAAAAATGATTTATAAAAAAATGATTTTAATAAGCCAATTTTTCGATCCTTTTCGCTTTCAAGAATTCTTAACGTCACAACTTATTTGTCGTATTGCTATACTTTACTGAAAAGGCAAAGACTTTTTGCCTATGCCTAAAAAAACGATGCAGCCGAAATAATAGTTCAGCCAGAAAATATTAATTTATGACTTCAAGTTTAAGCTTCGAACTGATAGTTGATAGGATAATCAATTTATTTTAGAATCCTCAGAAAATAATAACTCGGCTAAGCTTTCATCCCTTAAGTATAGATCATTATAAAAACTAATTTCGCCGGAATCGTCTACCCAAGTCGTGAGATAACCAATGTGAACAGGGATTTTCTTTTTTAGGACGCAAGTTGTTTCCTTGCCGCCTTTCATGGCTTCATTGATGCGTTCAAGAGGCCAGTCAGGGTCGTCTTTTAAAATCAAAATAGCCAATTCTTTAGCCTTTTTTACATTTATACAGCCATGGCTAAATGCTTTGTACTCGTATTCAAACAAATTTTTAGATGGCGTATCGTGTAAATAGATACTATTGGAATTTGGAAAGATAAACTTAACCTGTCCCATGGGGTTTTTTGGCCCCGGTTTTTGTATGACTTTCCCATTGTTCCATTCCATGTTATTGGAAGCCAAATAATTTTTGTCTCGATCCATCGCTTCCTTTAATTCATTTTCAATGATGCTTTGGGGCACGATCCAATAAGGGCTAAACACGATATGACTCATATTGCTGCTAAAAACTACTGTTTCAGTCATATTATTCCCGACAAGCACACTCGACTCCAATTCAATTTTGCCATTTCTTTTGAAGAGTAGTTTAAAGGACGGAATATTTATAATGATGTATTCTTCGG
The DNA here is from genome assembly GCF_007097265.1 of Flavobacterium gawalongense. Lineage (GTDB taxonomy): Bacteria > Bacteroidota > Bacteroidia > Flavobacteriales > Flavobacteriaceae > Flavobacterium > Flavobacterium gawalongense. The sequence goes on from NZ_VJZP01000045.1 coordinate 13,264, forward strand.
CTTTTGTCAATTTTGGAGCAATCCATCGGCAACGTTCCATGTTTACCATAATGGTTTTGATGTATTTTTCAATCGGTATGTTCATTCGCCGAATATGAATGGATGTAATTATATAATCCTTTTTATAGCCATTTCTTTTTTTGTAATTCAATACGCCGGCCATTAATTCTTCGTCATAAATATTGCTTTTGGAATCCTGTTTTAAATCTCCGATAACGGCTAGGCGCTGTCTGATTTGACCAATGGTTTTCGAGCTGTCGTTTGGTTTGTACTCTTTTACCAAAGAATCTGCAACGATAGGATTCCAATCATCATTTTTTTCTATTTGGCGGTATTTTTTTAAAACATCACGCAGTCTATAATATTGTCCAAATAGCTGATTTTCATTTTTGCTTAATAGTTTGGGATCGACTAATAAAGAATCCAATAGATTCTCATAAGACAGATTTTTCCTTGGTAAAAACCACCCAACTTCTCTGATTTTATTAGTGTCAATTCCGTGAAATACTTTTTTGGCATAAAACACATACATAGACGTCAACATAAGTTCGGTATCAGTTTGTGATAAATCATCGGCGGATTCTTCATCAAAAATGCCGTCAATTTTATCTTTATAGGCTAAGCTGGACTTAAGACCTTCTTCTTCCAATTGGTTTGCTTTAGAGTATAATAAATTGGCAAATTCAATAAGTCCTTTGTGATCATACCAGATAGAATTGTAGTTTCGTTTTTTGTATAAAGCACTAACGTCCGATTGGTATTTTTTTAAATTGGGATATTTCTTGAAAAAACTTGCGATAATAGCGCTGTTAATATGGATTATGGATTTTTCGGGCGTCGATTCTTGAAGAGCTTGGGCAACAGAAGTTTCGTTAGCCGTTATATTTTTATTTCTATTACGGTAAACAGAGGCAAGAGAAAAGCCAAATAATATAATTGCAATGGATAAAACAAAGTTTTTCATGGCATAATTATTTATATAAAGGTAGAAAAAAAACAGCTATTTTTTGTAAAATCGAATGCCAATGCCGTTTCCCGTCAGAGATTTCTTGTCGTAAATCATGTGAATTCTACGGTTTTGTTTCATCTAAACCAAAAAATAATGTTGCGACTGTAACGATTCTCAAAACGATTTTTTTCATTTTTTCACTACTACACCTTTCGGTCTTATATATTTCCTTAATTTTGCCGAAATATTCTGAAAAAGTGGGAAGTAAAAATAAATTAAAAAGGTTCAAGGAAAACGAAACATTCAACAACGTTTTTCAACCAACAAGGGAAGAAGTAGCAGGTGATTTGTTTCCGCTTAAAGGAAAATGGAACTCGGAGTTCTTCAAAAATGATAATCCATTGGTGTTGGAATTAGGCTGTGGTAAAGGAGAATATTCAGTAGGTTTAGCCGAAAGATACCCAAATAAAAATTTTGTTGGAATCGATATCAAAGGAGCCCGTTTCTGGCGTGGTGCCAAAACCGCTGTTGAAACCGGATTGCATAATGTGGCTTTTATCAGAACCCAAATCGAATTAATCAATCATATTTTTGCGGAAAACGAAGTGGACGAAATTTGGATTACTTTCCCAGATCCACAAATAAAATACAAACGCACGAAACACAGAATGACCAATTCCGAGTTTTTGCAATTGTATAAAAAAATCCTTAAAAAAGACGGTGTTGTAAACTTAAAAACCGACAGTGAGTTCATGCACGGTTATACGTTAGGATTGCTGCATGGTGAAGGACATGAAGTTTTATACGCGAATCATAATGTGTACGTAAACGAGGGAAGTCCGGAGGAAGTAACTGCTTTTCAGACTTTTTACGAAAAACAATATTTGGAAATTAACAAAGCAATTACGTATATTAGATTCAAAATTAAAGAATAGCATTACATTTAAACTCGAATAGTTTATCTTTTTTGAATGCAAAAACCTTGCGTATGAATTTAATCACATCTTTGCTTTTGGGTTTCGTTACCGCTTTTGTTGGGATTACGCCACCGGGCTTAATCAATATGACAGCCGCCAAAGTAAATCTAAAAGAAGGAAAAAGAAGTGCTTTGTGGTTCGTTTCAGGTGCTGTTATTATAATATTTTTTCAAGCCTATCTTGCTATATTGTTTGCTCGCTATATTGATAAACGTCCAGATGTTTTAATTTTGTTGCGTGAAGCAGGATTTGGTGTTTTTACATTGTTAACCATTTATTTCCTTTGGATTGCCAAAAAGCCAAAGATTAAAAAGGGGAAAATAAAAAAGTACAGCAGTACAAAACGATTTTTTCTTGGAATGTTACTTTCTGCGCTTAATTTTTTTCCTATTCCTTATTATGTTTTTGTAAGTGTCACTTTGTCGTCTTACAACCTGTTTTCTTATAGCATGACCTATATTTTTGTTTTTGTTACGGGTGTGGTACTGGGCTCTTCTTTAGTTTTTTATTGTTATATCACGTTCTTTCAAAAAATACAAGACAAAACGGATTACATTATGCGGAATATGAATACTATCATTGGAAGTATAACTGGATTGATAGCTGCAATCACTTTGATCAATATCATAAGGTATTATTTGAGGTAGTTTTTAAAGGCTAAAGACAAAATAGAAATACCGTTTTTTCAGATTCATAACCATGTCAAACGACAATTTTTTCGAACGAGTCTACGCTATTGCCAGACAAATTCCTTATGGGAAAGTCACTTCTTATGGCGCTATTGCAAAAGCTTTAGGAACTGCGCGCTCTGCTCGAATGGTAGGCTGGGCGATGAATGCTTCTCATAATAGGGAAGATGTTCCGGCACATCGTGTGGTTAATAGAAAGGGTTTGCTTACTGGAAAACTTCATTTTGACGGAACGAATCTTATGCAACAATTATTGGAAAATGAAGGGATTGAAGTCGCAAATAACCAAATTATAGATTTCGAAAAGCATTTTTGGGAGCCTCCTGTTAGGGAACAGTAATCAGTCGCAGTATTTAGTATGAGGGATAACTGAAAACGATTATGTTTAATCATTAATCGGCAGATTCACATTTCTCACATACCAATAGCCATATTCGTATTCAAAAGTCATACTGCCTCTCCAGAATAATAAATTTTAGCGTCAGTGCCTTTTATTTTTGCCCAAAAATGGATTTCAAATTGCACCGTTGCATTCTGTTCATTAAACATTATTTGCTTAAAATCAAAAAACTCCATTTTTAAACTTTTAAACAAAGTTTTAAAATTGTTTAATTCTTCATGATTTAAAGCATCTTCACTATGGTATTCGTTATAAAATTTAGATTTTTTATCCAAAAACATTTTCAAAAAATCTTCGGTAGCTTGCTCTAAATCATATTTATGGTTTTGGTGAAACTCTTCATAAGTAAAATGAGATATCATTCGAGGAACATTCATTTCGTCAATTTTGCTCAAAAAAAGTTCTTCAGTTATAAAAGCATAAATCAGCCGGTTTTCATTTTCATAATCGCAAAGCACATCCAAACTGATATTGTTTTGATGCATTATTTCTTCAATTCGCTCTAACTCGGCAGTTATTTCTTCGTCAGATAAAGTTTCTTCGGGTTTGAATTCGGGTTTGCCAATTTTCTCGTAAACTGTAATTTGTTTGGCGTTTTGAAATGCGTTTTCAAAATTGGAAATATAATCCAAAAACTGGCCTTCTATTTTTGGGGGCAAATTACTATTTGATTTATCAAAAAATGTTGCTCCATGTTCTATTGAAAGTTTCAATTTCTTGAACTCATTTTCTTCCTTTGTATTTAATTTTGGAAGTTCTTCCTCGTTGTTGTTTTTATCCTTCATTTTTATCGTTCTTTTTATGAGCTATTTCGGCAATTCGAATTAAATATGCTTCGATGGTTTCATTTTCTCCAATTGGGATGTTTTTCAATAAACTATCGAATCCATTAATTAAATTGGTGTATTTCTCAAATGTATCTTCGAGTAATTGATCGTTTTTTGTTTCCCAATAATTTCCTTCATCGGTAAGATCAAAATTTTCTAAATATTTTTTGTTTATATAATCGAAGATGTTGATCAGTTGTTTGTGGATTTCAGGTCCGGCAAATTGGGTTTTTACCGACAAATAATTATCGTCTAACTCATTTACGGAAACTTTCGAAGATTCGAAATTATAGAAAGCACACATTTTTCCGTTGGATAGAAAAGTCAAGCAAACAACCTCGCAATTGGGTGGACTAAAACAAATGCCGTAAATGGAATCATTATAGGAATCAAGAGTAAAAGCATGGCTTGGAAATGCTTCTTCAAAAATATGAAATTTCCATTGGTTTGCCTGGGAGATGTCAGTCACCTCTTCAATCATTTTTTTTAAAAGGGTAGGGTTTTTCAGTGCCCCCTTATAATGAAAACTTAATCCCATATTTTTCTTATAAATTTAGATTATAAATTTGTTTTATTAGGTTTAACAAGCTTGTTTTTTAATTAAATTATTTTATGTTTATCTGTAAATTATACCTAAATATTTTTTAGCCACAAATTACTCGAATTTTCATTAATTCCTTATTACTCTCTTCAAAAAATCCGTTTTATCTGTGTCATCCGTGTGCTATTTCAAATTTTAGGCGGTTATCAGGATATGCATATTAAATTATATGACAGTCCGCAATATGTTCCAAAGGATAAAATAGGACACACAGATAACACGGATTGAACGGATTTTGCACAGA
>NZ_VJZP01000046.1 GCF_007097265.1 Flavobacterium gawalongense
GTTTAAAAAGCTTTAAATCGTTGACCGAGGGGTGGAATTTACATAAAGATGTGTCCACACGATAGGAAGCTTCGGGAAGAAAATTGTATCAAGAACTAGAAAATTAGCGTTAAAATGGTCTCGATACACGTCACTTCGAGTGCGAAGCGTATCGAGAAGTTTTGTTCCGTTTTATAGCACAAAATCCAGAAGCGTCGGGACGAACTGGCGTTTTGAATAATTGACACAACAGGTAATTGATATAAATTATTTAATGTGATTTCAAATCAAATTTTCAAGTTTTATAACTTTTTCTATATAGATTTCCTTTAAGTTACTTTTACTTACTTTAAAAACAATAATAAAAGGAGAATCATTTATAAGGGTATCTTGTTCAAAATCTCTTTTGTTTTGAATTGTTTTCCAGTTCTTACAGAAATAACTTGTAATAGCTTGTGTAGCTTTGTTTCCAATGCCACAGAAAAAATAACTATTTAATATTTCTTGGGAGAATTTTATAGGTAGTTTTATTAAGAAACCGATATCATACTGATCATTCATTTCATAGTAGTCAGTCCAACAACTTTGTTGCAATTGTTGGTTAAAATATCTAACTCTAAAACGTAATGGCCTTTCTGTAAAATCAATATATTGAGTTGCATGCTTTGTCAGAGCCCAAAGTGTAAAATAGTTAGAATAAAAACCTATAGAAAATACACAATTTGTTTTGTTTTGTTTTAAAATTGTTTCGTCAAACTTATAATTTCCATTTTCAAACTTAACAATATCTTGGTCATGAATCCGCTTAGGAAGTATTTGATTATAATCTTGGAAAAGAGTAATAAGTTCTAATACACATTCTGTATCTCTTGAATCATGGGTTTGTTCATTTGCAAGGGCAAACTTACCAATCATATCGTTCATTGGAACTAGTTTATTAATCTCAAAAATAGGTTGAACAATAACCGTTTTACCTTCTGCTTTAATTCCTAAAAAATTGTTTAACGTCAGTGAATACTCATTTATATATTGATGCGTATTAGCGTAACCCAAAAATTTTATAAATACAAAGAGATAATCTTCCCTAAAATTAATAACCTCTTTTTGTTTAATTTCATTACGTTTTCTCCAGAGATACATATTGTTAAAAGTGGTAGAAAATGATGTTTGTGAGGTCTCTTCAAGAATTTGCTGAAAATAAGTCTTATTGTTTTTTGGGTTTTCTAACTTCCAAATAGATGTTTCTGAACCTCTATAAGTCATGCCACGCATCATAAATTCTTCTTGAAGTTTGTTTTTAACTTCCATATATAATTTTTCGCAGACGTATTTAGTAAGATTCATAAAGCAAAGTATTTTGTTTCAAAGTATTTCAAAAATATTCCAAAATAACGAATTATTTTTAATAAAAAAAGAATAAAAAAAATAATTAAATGCATTTCATAACTTATAAGTTTGTGGTTTATCCTCTATTTAATAATAGCATGTAAGTTTAAAATAATATAAAAATGGAAAATCAACAAAAACCTAAATTATCGCTTGGGCAAATTTGGAATATGTGTTTCGGGTTTCTCGGTATTCAGTTCGGTATGGGCTTACAATTAGCCAATATGAGTCCTATTTTTCGCTATTTGGGAGCCAATGAACACAGCTTACCACTTCTTTGGCTGGCGGGACCCGTTACTGGACTTGTGATTCAGCCGATTATCGGGGCAATGAGTGATAATACTTGGAATCGGTTTGGTCGCCGCCGCCCTTATTTCTTGACAGGGGCTATTATTGCCAGCATTATCCTCATTTTGATGCCTTATTCCTCGACACTTTGGATGGCAGCAAGTTTTATGTGGATTTTAGATGCCGCTGTCAATAGTTCAATGGAGCCTTTTCGGGCAATGGTGGGCGATATTTTACCCAAAGAACAACAAGCGAAAGGCTTTTCAGTTCAAGCATTTTTGATTGGTGTGGGGCAATTGTTTTCAAGTGTTTTGCCTTATTTATTGACGCTTTTGGGGCTTTCTACCCTAACAACAGGGCAAAATATACCCGATTTTGTGAAATATGCCTTTCTAATGGGGGCTGCCATTATTATAGGTTCTATACTTTGGACGAGTTATACCACCAAAGAATATCCACCTTCAGACATGGAAGCGTTCCGAAAAAAACAAGCGGAAAGTGGTGGTCTTTTCGGGGCTTTCAAAGAAATTTTTGTGGCAGTAAAAGAAATGCCTTTGGCTTTACGTCAAATGTGGTGGGTCAAACTTGCTTGTTGGTACGGTCTGCCTTTGATGTGGCAATACTATTCGCTCTCAATTGCCCGCCACGCTTATAATGCTCCAACAGTAGAGTCGGCAGGTTTTGCTGATGGTGTTAAAATGGGTGGTGTAGCCATTGCTTTTTATTGCGTTGCACCGATTTTGATGTCTTTTTTATTTACACCTTTGATTAGGCGAATGGGTACACGCAAGGTTTTTGCCTTATTCCTAACTATTGGAGCGATTGGTTTCATCGGCACACTATTCACCACTAATATAACGGCTATTTTTGCACTATGTTTCTTGACAGGCATCGGTTTTTCAGCGATTTGTACCGTCCCATACATCATGCTTTCGACGACTGTGCAACCTGCAAGAATGGGTGTTTATATGGGTATTTTGAACGCTTTTATCTGTATTCCGCAAATAATCAGCATGTTAACAGTACCTCTTTATTATGATTCTTTGTTGGCTGGCGACCCTCGTAATGCCATTATTTTAGCAGGTATTTGTTGGTTAATTGCGGCTGTTTTGTGTATGCGCATTACGCCGACTGTTGAAAATATCGAAAGCTAATTTACCCAATAGTGGGCATTGATGGAGAACGTTTAGAATTTAATTAAATCTTTTAAAAAATGAATCAAACAGAAAAAACATGGTGGAAAGAGGCTGTTGTCTATCAAATTTACCCACGCAGTTTTAAAGATAGTAATGGCGATGGTATCGGCGACTTACAAGGAATAATTTCAAAATTAGATTATATCAAAAGTTTAGGTATTGATGTCGTTTGGCTCAATCCTGTTTACAGTTCACCGAATGATGATAACGGCTATGATATATCGGATTATCGAAATATTATGTCGGAGTTTGGCACAATGGAAGATTTCGATGAGTTGCTTAAGGGTATGCACGAACGAGGAATAAAACTCGTCATGGATTTGGTTGTCAATCATTCGAGCGATGAACATTTTTGGTTCAAAGAATCTCGAAAATCAAGAGAAAACCCTTATCGTGATTATTATCATTGGGTTAATGCCGAGGACGGAAAACCTGCCCCTCGTTGGAGTTTTTTCGACCCCGAAGGCGATGCTTGGAAATATGATGAAGCGACAAATGCCTATTATTTACACTATTTTTCGCAAAAACAACCCGATTTGAAATGGGAAAACCCAAAATTGAGACATGAAATATATGACATGATGCACTATTGGTTCAAAAAAGGGATTGATGGTTTCCGAATGGATGTTATTACATTTATTTCAAAAGACCTTTCATACCCACCAATTCCCGAAAAATATCAAGGCAAAATGTGGGATTATTTCTATGCTTCGGGCGAGCGTTTACACGAATACTTGCATGAAATGAACCGTGAAGTATTAAGTAAATATGATATAATGTCTGTTGCTGAAGGACCTGGAACAAGCATAGAAAATGTTTTAGATTTTGTAGATGCAGACCGTAACGAATTGAATATGTCCTATCATTTCGACCATGCTTATTTGGGACTTTTACCTCGAAAAGTGGTTGCTGAGGAAGGTTGGAAATTGGTCGATTTGAAAGCAATATTTACTCGTTGGGATAAGGCTTTGGCTGAAAAAGGTTGGGGAACAATCTATTTTGGGAATCATGACCAACCTCGAATGGTTTCTCGTTGGGGTAATGATAGTCCCGAATGGCGTGCATTATCTTCAAAAATGCTCACCACTTTCTTACTCTCAATGCGAGGAACGCCTTATTATTATCAAGGCGATGAAATAGGAATGTCAAATATCAAATTTGATACTATCGAAGACTATCGAGATATTGAAACCATTAATTGGTATAATTTGACTAAAAAAGAAGGGGGAGATTTAGAACGATTTTTATCTTCGCATAAAATTACTGCCCGTGACAATGGACGTACTCCTATTCAGTGGGATAATTCATCTAATGGGGGATTTACAAATACAACACCTTGGATAAAGGTAAATCCAAATTATGAAACCGTAAATGTTGCGAACCAAGAAAACGACCCTGATTCGGTTTTAAATTATTTTAGAAAAATTACAAAACTGAGAAAACTAAATCCAGTATTGATTTATGGTAAATATACCCTTTTGGACCAAGATAATCCAGACACCTATTGTTATACAAGAGAATTGAATGATACTAAAGTATTAGTAATGTTGAATTTTAAACCAAAAAAAGCTTTAGTTGACTTGGGTATAAATATTTCAAAAACAGAAATTTTAATATCTAATTACAATGAAACTTGTACTCAGAAAAGTAATGGAGAAATCGAATTAAACCCTTTTCATGCAGTTATTTTAGAATTGAATTAAAATATCGATAGCAGAGTTCTAATTTTAAAAAAAATGAATAAAAAAACTTTAAATATTGTTGCTTTTGGAGAAGTTTTATATGATGTTTTCCTGACACATAGAAAAATTGGTGGAGCACCTTTGAATGTGGCTTCGAGATTGACTTCGTTAGGAATTAACGCCCAAATTATTAGCCGAATTGGAAAGGATGAAATCGGGAAAGAATTATTGGAATATATTCAGGCAAATAATATTCCAACTGACACGATTCAAATAGATGAGACTTATTCAACAGGTGAAGTACTCGTTCAATTAGACAAAAAAGGTTCTGCCTCTTACACCATTAATTATCCAGTAGCTTGGGATAAAATCGAAATTACCACCGAAGCAAAAAATTGTGTGGAAAATGCTGACGCTTTAGTTTTTGGAAGTTTAGCTTGCAGAGATGATAGGTCTTATAATTCCTTATTAAGCCTTATCCAAAGTGCAAAATACAAAATATTTGATGTCAATTTGAGAGCGCCTTTTTACGCCAAAGAATTGCTTATTAATCAAATGAAGCAGTCTGATTTCATCAAATTTAATGATGATGAATTGTATGAAATAAGCGAATATCTAAATTCACCTTTTCATTCAATGGAACAAAACATACTTTTTATCGCTGAACAAACCAATGCAAAAAGCATATGCGTGACAAAAGGAAGTCATGGAGCTGTTTTGTATACCCATGGAAAAATGTATTACAATAGTGGTTATAAAATTAATGTTGCCGATACAGTTGGCGCAGGAGATTCTTTTCTTGCAGGATTATTAAGCAAATTATTTGTGAATAAAGAACCACAAAAAGCAATAGATTTTGCTTGTGCATTAGGCGCATTGGTTGCAAGTAATGAAGGTGCAAATCCTAAAATTACAAATGAAGTAATCACAAATTTTATGAATAATAAAGTAATCTTATAAATCATGTATTTAAAAATAAATCACATTCAACATATTGGCATTCCAGTTGCTGATATACTAAAATTGGAATTACCACACATCTGAGTGTACTGGAATTTACATTATATCATTTGAATCCTAAATATTTTGAATTAGTTAAGCATATATTAAAGATGAAAATAACATGAATGTTAATGTATAATTATACTCCCTTAATTTACACAAACGCAAAAGTTAAATGAATAATTGTTGTTGAATTTTGTTGTAAGAGCAGGGTTTTTTATCCTGCTCTTATAAATAATTGTTGCTGAATTTTGTTGTAAAAGCAGGATTTTCTATCCTGCTTTTTTATTGTAAGCAGAATTGTTAAAGAGTTTGAATTTATCTTGTTATCTGGTAAATTTTATTTTATTTCAATATTAATTATTATATTCAACAAGTATTTAGTACTTATTCCTGAACCACACTTTTTGCCATTCTCTTTTCAGAATTAGAAAAGCAACTTCTTCGGCAAGAATAACTAAATCTGAACCGTCCAGTTTTTTTATTTGTTCTTCAGAAACATCAATTATATAAAGTAGATTGAGATATTCGGCAAATTTATATTGAATCAGTCTGTAGATTTTTTCATGCAATTGCAGTTTCAACTCATTAGGAGTAATACTCAACGGAAAATCAATGCCCTCATTAGCCAGATTAAAGTCCTTGTTAATCTGCTCAATTAATTTCAAGTATAGATTTTCTCCCTCAACCTCGATAAGTAGTAAATCTGTATTTTTTGGAGCTATAAACATTTGTTTTTGATTTTTGATTAACGAATTTAGATCCCTGTTACAAAGAAAAGTCACTAAACATTGCCTCTCGACTGCGCCCGAGGTGACAACTGAATACTGAGACTGAACACTACACTGCTCTTCCCATTAAATTTTCACCAAAAGCTCTAAGCATTTCTTTTTTATCGGCATTGATATTCATTTTGTCTAATGTTTGGAAAGCTTTAAATGTAAAATCCTGAATAGCATCTTGTGTTGCTTTTGAAGCACCCGAGCTATTAAAAATCTCTTTCACCGCCTTGATTTTATCTGAATTATCTTCTGGTTGAGCAGAAAACAAATCCATCAATTGTTGTTGCTGCTCCTTTTCTGAGAAAGCAACTGCTTTTAGATACAAATACGTTTTTTTGTTTTCAATAATATCCCCGCCTACTTGTTTTCCAAATGTTTCCGGATCACCAAAAGCATCCAGATAATCATCCTGCAACTGAAACGCTAAGCCTAAATTTAGACCAAAATCATAAATTAAATTCGCATTTTCCTTAGAAGCTTCGGCAATAATTGCTCCCATTTTCATCGCTGCAGCGACTAAAACAGCAGTTTTATATTCAATCATTTTAAGATATTCCGGAATGGTAACGTCATCTCTAACTTCAAAATCCACATCCCATTGCTGTCCTTCGCAAACTTCGAGAGCGGTTTTGCTGAACAATTTAGCCAATTTACGAAATATTTTAGGTTGGTATTTCTCAAAATATTGATACGCCAAAATTAGCATCGCATCACCAGATAAAATTCCGGTATTTATATTCCATCTCTCATGCACTGTTTGCTTCCCTCTTCGCAAGGGAGCATCATCCATAATATCATCATGAACCAATGAAAAATTATGAAAAACCTCAACAGCTAAAGCCGCTGGCAACGCTTTTTTATAATCTGCATCAAAAACTTCAGCGCTCATAAGTGTAAGTACCGGACGTATTCGTTTTCCTCCAAGATCTAAAATATAATGTATGGGTTCATACAAATTTTTGGGCTCTTTGGCTTCATATTGCGATTGCAAATATTCCGAAATAAACTCCTGATACTGATAAATGGTATGCATAAATTAATTTTTGGCTAATTTACAGTATTCACTCTTTATTACAAACTACGTTCCTTAAGGAAATGTTAAATAATAAAAAATACACTGGAAACTATTTTGGTATTCAAAGTTTCCATTTTACATTTGCATCGAAATTTAACATTTCAATTTATAAATCATTTCAAACCATTGTGAAATGAGAATCAAACCTAAATACACTTAACCGATTATGACAACAACGTGGACAATTGATTCAACCCAATCTGATGTTCTGATTAAAATAAGACACTCTATAATTGCCTATTTAGCAGGAACAATCAACAAATTCAAAGGTCATATAGACATTCAGGATAATGAAATTGAAGACGCTTCAATCGAATTTTCATTGGATGTAAACAACACCGATACAAAACTGGAACAAATGGATACCCATTTAAGATTGAATGATTTTTTTGATATAAATGAATATCCAATTATAAGTTTTAAGTCTACGTCATTTCAAAAAGTGAACAAGAATATTAATTTTTTGAAAGGAAATCTAACCATCAAAAACATAACAAAAGTTGTTGAACTTGATGCAGAGTTCATTGGAATCAACGCTTATAATGGCGATCAAAAAGCCGCTTTTGAAATAACGGGAGAAATTAACCGTAAAGATTTCGGATTAATATCCAATTCATTTAATCAAACTAGTGGTTTAGCAATAGGACAAGACATCAAACTTATAGCTAATCTAGAATTTACGGTTTAAAAAGGACTAGTTATATAAATGTTAAATAATTGCAAATATGGCGGAAACTATTTTAGTGTTAAAAGTTTCCGTATTACATTTGCATCAAAAATTAATTATTTTAAATAAATCGCAACAGGTTAAGAATAAAGAAAATGAAAGAGAAAATAATTAAAAAAGCCAGTGAACTGTTTTTAAAATTAGGTTTTAAGAGCATCACTATGGATGATATTGCCTGCGAAATGTGTATTTCTAAAAAAACGATATACAAGTACTTCTGCAATAAAGAAATTCTCATTGAAGAAAGTACCGCGGTAATCCACAAAGAAGTTCATGAAATCATTGACAGCATCATCGCTAAAAACCACAATGCCATTGAGGAAAATTTTGAAATCAGAAAAATGTTTAAGGATATGTTTAAGAGTTCAGATGCTTCTCCTATTTATCAATTGAAAAAATATTATCCGGAGATTTATCACAATGTAATATCAAAAGAAATTGATCAATGTTCCCAATGTTTTAGAGATAATATAGAAAAAGGGATTCGTGAAAAACTCTATCGTGAAGATTTGGATATTGAAATTTACGTGAAATTTTATTACACCTTGATTTTTCATATCAACGAAAATACAAGTTCCGAAAAAGAAGCCCAAAAAATAGAACTGGAAGCACTGGAATACCACACGCGAGCCATGGCTACCCCCGCAGGAATACTGGAATTAGAAAAACAACTTAAAAAATTCACCACTTATTAATTATCCACATATGAAATCGCCATTAACAACAAGTTTGCGCAAGCAAACACCAATAAATAAAAAGGCGATACCATACCTGCCTGTCGGCAGACAGGTATGACAACTAACAATTAAATTTTACATATATGAAAAAAATAATTTCAATCACTTTCTTGATTTTTGCGATTGCCGCAAATGCGCAAGAATCGAATACTGTTGAAAAGACGAAGCAGTATTATGCATTTAGTTTAGAAGAAGCCATAAATCATGCTTTAGTCAATAATTATACCGCCATAAACGCCAGCAGGGATATTAATGCGGCGAAGAAGAAAAAATGGGAAACCACCGCCATGGGATTGCCACAAATCAATGCCAGTTTAGATTACACAAACAATTTTGAACTGCAAAAATCCCTGATTCCCGCTGAATTTTTCGGAGGAAATAAAGGGGAATTCGCCGAAGTGGCTTTTGGAACCAAACACAATATGACCGCAAGAGCCACCCTAAGTCAGTTGATTTTTGACGGTTCATATATTGTAGCACTACAAGCCTCAAAAACCTACCTGAAATTTTACGAAAACGCGAAACAAAAAACGCAGGTTGAAACCAAGGAAATGGTCATCAACGCCTACGGGAACGTATTATTGGCCGAGGAAGGAATTGCCATTCTGGAAAAGAATAAAGCAACCCTGGAAAAAACCTTATTCGACACCAAAGAAACTTTCAAAAGCGGTTTGATTGAAGAGGAAAATGTAGAGCAACTTCAAATCACGCTGACTTCTATCGTCAGCAACTTAAATTACAACAAAAGACTTTTAGACATTTCCTATAAAATGTTGAAAATCACCTTAGGAATCGACATCAATGACGATTTGAAACTGACGGACAAACTGGACAATTTAACCATCAGCAATTTAGACCTTACTTTCAATCAGGATGGATTTAATGTAAACAACAATATCAATTATCAAATGGCCCTGAACTTTGAGGAGCAAAGAGAATTGGAATTAAAATTACAAAAAAGCAAAGCGCTTCCCACTTTAACTGCCAATATGAATTTTGGGTATAACGCCTTTGGAAACCAATTTGAATTTTTTACCAGAAACCAAAAATGGCTGAATTATTCCAACCTGGGCATGACGCTTAACGTTCCTATTTTTAGCGGTTTAGCCCGAACATCCCGCACACAACAAGCTAAAATAGCTTTGGAACAAGCCAAAACGCAACTAACGGAAACCGAGCAAAAACTCAAATTACAGTATGCAAGTGCCAAAAGCGACTACGAATTCAGCATTGAAGAATACGAAACAGCCAAAGAAAATTTGAAACTGGCCGAACGAATTGAGAAAAAACAACAAACAAAATTTACGGAAGGTTTATCAACCAGTTTTGATTTTAATGACGCACAAAGACAACTCTATGATGCGCAACAAAAATACTTACAGTCTATGGTTGAAATAATAAACAAAAAAGCCAGTCTGGAAAAGGTAATTAACAAAATATAATAACACTATAACTATTTAGCAATGAGATCAATTGTATACGAATTCCGAAAAATAAATAAGACCAATATGAGTAAACGAATACTATTATTTACAGCCCTGTCGATTTTCTTATTTTCCTGTTCCAATAAAGAAAACAATACAGATACCGACACTTTAATCGCGTCTAAAAACCTGGCTTCCATCAAAGCCAAAAGAGCCGAATTGCAAACTCAAATCACCAAACTGGACGAAGCTATAGCGAGTTTAGACACCAAAGTAGAAGAAGCCTTAGTATCAGTAACGACCGTAAAAGACACTGTTTTTAGCCACTATCTTGAAGTACAGGGAAATGTGGAAACGAAAGAAAACCTGATTATCTATCCACAATTTTCCGGAATCCTGACTTCTCTGAACGTGGTGGCCGGTCAAAAAGTTAGCAAAGGACAATTACTGGGAATGATTGATGACGGCGGATTAAGCCAACAATTGGCACAGGCACAATCACAACTGGCTTTGGCAAAAACAACTTTTGAAAGACAAAAACGTTTATGGGATCAAAAAATTGGTTCAGAAATACAATTCCTGCAAGCACAAACCAATATGGTTAGCCAACAAAAAATGGTTTCACAAATCAAAGCGCAACTGGCCAAAACCAGAATTGTCGCTCCATTTTCAGGTGTAATTGATGAAACATTGATCGAAAGAGGCCAAGTGGTCGCTCCGGGTCAGGGATTGATGCGAATCGTAAACCTAAACAACATGTATGTTTCTACATCGGTACCGGAAAACTACATCGGAAAACTAAAAGTGGGGACCTCAGTTGATGTTTATTTGACTTCATTGGACAAAAACTACTCCGGTAAAATTCGTCAAGTGGCCAATAACATCAATCCAAACAACAGAACGTTCACGATTGAGGTTTCTGTTCCAAACAAAGAGAATTTATTGAGACCGAATCAAGTGGCCAAACTTAGAATCGTAGATTATACTGCTAAAAACGCTATCGTTGTCCCAACCAATGTGGTTCAGGAAGATGGAGGAAAAAACAAATTTGTTTTTATTGTGACGAATACAAAAGGCACCACAGGCATTGCCAAAAAAGTATTGGTAGAATTGGGACAATCCTCTAACAATGTAACAGAAATTCTAAGCGGATTATCAGCGGATGATATCATCGTTACCGAAGGAGTAAATACGATTTCAGACGGAATGAAATTAAATTTCTAATAATTGATTGAAGGATTGGAGAAGGACATGGTCCGTTTCTAAAAACAAAATCTATAATCTATACATTATGTCACATCAAAATAAAGAATTCGGAATATCGAGTTGGGCGGTAGACAACCGGGTTACCGTTTACATTGTAACCCTGCTCATCGTAATTTTAGGTCTAACCGCCTATATCACCATGCCAAGAGAGGATTTTCCTGAAATCATCGAAAACAAAATATACATATCTTCTGTTTTCCCTGGAAATTCAGCCGAGGATGTCGAAAAACTGGTTATAAAACCTTTAGAAAAAGAAATTAAAAACATCAGTGGGGTCGAAAAAGTGACTTCAAGTTCTTTTCAGGATTACGGAATGATTATCGCCGAATTTTCGGATGACGTTACTGTTGAAGAAGCCAAAACCAGAATCAAAGACAAAGTAGACAATGCCAAAGCCGACACCGATTGGCCTAACTTAGACAACGGCAGCAAGGTAGAACCGAATGTTTTTGAATTAAACATATCCGAAGAAGTTCCTATCTTAAACATTAACCTACAAGGAAATTACACTACCCAACAACTTAAAAAATACGGTGAATTACTTCAGGACGATATCGAAGAAATTGCCGAAGTTAAGAAAGTGGACATTTTAGGCGTTGATGACAAAGAGGTGGAAATTGCGGTTGACATTTTCAAAATGACCGCTGCCCAAGTTACATTCGACGAAATCCAGAATGCGGTTAAGAACGAGAACATGACCCTTTCCGGAGGAAATTTGATTTCCCAAGGTTCCAGAAACAATATCCGAATTGTGGGGGAAATTAAAAACCCACAGGAATTAGAAAACATCATCGTTAAATTCTACGGTGGAGCAGTTTATCTAAAAGATATCGCAACCATTGCTTTCAAAGAAAAAGAGAAAACAACCTATGCCCGTGAAAAAGGAAAAGAAGTGGTGATGCTCACCGTAAAAAAACGTTCGGGACAAAACATGATTTCTGCCATTGAACAGGTAAAAGAAAAAATAGAAGAAGCCAAAGCCAGTTATTTGCCTAAAAATTTACACCTAGAATTGACCAACGATCAATCTTCACGGGTAGAACACCAGGTAGATGAATTATCTAATCATATCATCTTCGGAATCATTCTAGTAATGATTGTTTTGATGTTTACCATGGGATTGCGTAACTCATTATTCGTAGGAGCGGCGATTCCGTTATCTATGTTGATGGCATTTGCGATACTTTCGGCTTTTGGATTAACATTGAACACCATGGTTCTTTTCGGATTGGTAATGGGACTGGGAATGCTGGTTGATGACGGTATTGTGGTTGTCGACAACGTATTTGCCAATATGAAAAAAGGCATGAACCGTGTACAGGCGTCTAAAATTGGTATTGGCGAAATTGCCTGGCCGGTGATTTCTTCAACAGCCACCACCCTGATGGCCTTTTTACCTTTTGCCTTATGGCCGGGAACCATGGGGAAATTCATGAAATATTTCCCAATTACATTAACCGTAACCCTAACAGCTTCTTTGTTTGTCGCTATGGTTGTTAATGCCGCCATGACAGGAGGTTCTATGGCCATTGAAGATAAAAATGTATCTAAAAAATCGGCAAAAACCTACACCATTATATTTACGGCGATTGCATTTATTTTTGTCCTTCTGGGTAATATCTATGATGCTAAACTGGCCAAAGCCATTGGTCACTTATCTATTATTTCACTTGTATTAATGTGGTTGTATAAACTAAAAATATACCAGTGGACCCAGGATTTTCAGCATAACTTTTTTCCAAAAATGGAAGACAGGTACCAAAACTTTTTAGCAAAAATCCTGACTAAAAGAAGATCTTGGTATGCCTTGGCGGGGATTATAGGATTGTTGTTTTTCTCCTTTGTGCTCTTGGGAATTTTTCCTAGAAAAGTGTTGTTCTTCCCGGACAATATTCCGAATCAGGTAATTGCTTATATCGAATACCCTCAAGGTACCGATATCCAGAAAACAAACAAAGCCACCTTATTTGTGGAGAAACAAATCATTTCGATTTTAAACAAATATGTAGATCCGAAAACGAATGAAAATTTCCTGGCAGAATCTATCGTATCACAAGTAGGTGTTGGTGCCGGAAATCCGAATGTGGATGCCGGCTCTGCTTCGGAAACGCCTTTCAAAGGAAAGGTAACGGTAAGTTTTTCGGAGTTTAAATTCCGTAAAGGCATTAATACCGCTGATATCTTAGAAGAAATTCGTCAGAAAGTTACCGGTATCGCAGGTGCGACCGTTACCGTAGAAAAAGATGCTAACGGGCCACCGGCCGGTTACCCGATCAGTATCCAATTGACAGGAACAGATTATGATGTGATGCTTAAAGAAGCCGACAAGATGATCGCTTACATCAATTCGAAAAACATTCCGGGTATTGAGCGATTGAGTGTCGATGTCAATAAAGAAAGTCCGGAACTGGAAGTAACTGTTGACCGTGTCAATGCGGGAAGTATGGGAGTATCTACAGGACAGCTTGGTTTTACCTTACGCCGTTCGGTTTATGGGCAGGAAATTTCCACTTATAAAGAAGGCGACGATGATTACAATATCACCATGCGTATGCAAGAAGACCAACGCAAAAATGAAAACGTATTGTTCAATCAATCGTTGACTTTCAGAAATCAAAATAATGGTCAAATCGTGCAGATTCCTGTTTCGGCCATCTCTGAAACAGAAAAAACCACGACCTACAACCAGATTAAAAGAAAGAATCACAAACGCATCATGACGGTGTATTCGAATGTCTTGACGGGTTACAATGGAGATGAGATCACCAAACAGATTGCATCTGATTTAAAGAGTTATCAATTGCCAAAAACAATATCGTATTCCTTTTCAGGAGTTCAGGAAGAGCAAGGAAAAAATCAGAATTTCTTAATGTTTGCCTTGTTTCTTGCCTTGGCCGGTATTACTTTAATTATTGTTTTACAGTTCAATTCGGTTTCCAAATCGATGGTTATTTTATTTACCGTATTGTTAAGTTTTAGTGGTGTTTTCTATGGTTATGTCATTGCCAATATGGATTTCATCATCTTAATGACGATGATGGGAATTATTTCTCTTGCCGGAATCGTGGTGAAAAACGGAATTGTATTGATGGACTTTTTCGTTTTGTTATTAGACCAAAAAGTAGCCGAAAAACAAGTGGAAAATCATGACGATTTATCATTGGAGGAAATAAAAGAAGTAATCATCGAATCCGGGAAATCAAGATTACGTCCGGTATTATTGACCGCATTGACGGCAGTATTGGGATTGATTCCACTGGCTATCGGATTGAACTTTGACTTCTTCTCTCTGGTTACCGATTTCAATCCACACTTCTTTATGGGTGGAGACAACGTAGTTTTCTGGGGACCGTTGGCTTGGACCATTATCTTCGGATTGACTTATGCCACTGTCTTAACATTGGTGATGGTTCCGGTGATGTTCTATTTGGTAAAAAGAACCAAATATTGGTTAAGAGACCGAAAAAAAAATAAACCATCGGAAACGATTTAAGAGTCCGTTATTAAATAAAAACCCGCCCCAATCATCTGGGGCGGGTTTTTGTTTTTGAAAAACATTTTCTTAAGAACTCCCTTCTTCAAGACAATACATAAACTATTTTAAATCTTCTTTATAACATAAGTCACAATACCCCAAATGATCAATTGATTTTCTTCGGTAACTTTTATAGGAGAATAATTAGGATTTTCAGGCATGAGATACAAACAATCTTTCTCGAGCTGAATGCGTTTCACTGTAAATTCTCCATCAATAAAACAAATGGCAATTTTATTGTTTTGAGGTTCCAGACTTCGATCCACCACAAGCACATCTTTGTCATTTATACCCGCATCAATCATCGAATTTCCTTTGACTTTGATATAAAAAGTGGCCAAAGGATTTTCACTTAGTTCTTTGTTTAAATCGATATTCGTTTCCATAAAATCAGCGGCTGGAGATGGAAATCCCGCCGAAACACCTTCGGACATGAAAGGAATTTTTAGGTCACTTTCAAAATCAGGCAGAAAGAATGTTAGTCTTTGTTCTTTGTTTAGTGACATTTTATTTCGAGAATATCTTTAAAATTAGTGGTATATTTTGGCGACAAATGATTCTGATTCATATTCCACGTCAGGCTTAAATTTTGAGTAGCCAACTTTATTTTTTTGTCTCCAATTTTGTTATTGAGATGATCCATAACTTTCATCAAAGCCAAATGTTTTGGGTTTTCCTCATCAAATAACTGCAATTGTTTTCTATTTTCATCAATAAGTTCCGTAACAATAACGCCGGCTTTCTTGAATTTTATAGTTTCATTTCCTATGTACAATTTCTTAAAGATATCAATTGCCGTATTCGAAATTGTCAAAGTAGAATTAGTTGCAAAAGGCAGGGTAACCGCCATATTAAAATAATATTTTGACGTTTCTATCGTATGTTTATCGATGACTAACATTACTATAATCGCATGACAACAAGAGTTTTGTTTCCGTAATTTCTCTGCACAAACCGATGCAAAAGTGGCAATGCGTTCGCGCAATAAATCAAAATCAGAGATTTGTTTTGGAAAACTTCTGGTAATCGCGATACTTTTCTTTTGGTCCGCAAGAGGTTCTAAGTCTAAAACTGATTTTCCTTCTAATTCATATTTTAACCGAAGACCAGTTACTCCCATTTCTTTCTTAATCCAAGCTTCGTGTTGTGGTGCTATAAAGTCTAAAGCAGTGGTAATATTTCGAGCTTTCATCTTTTTATTCATGCGATAACCAATACCCCAAACATCTTCAATTTTGGTCCATTTCAAAGCTTTGGTGCGTTTCTCATCACTATCGATTACATAGACACCATGCGTTCTGTTTTGAAATTTCTTGGCAATTTTATTGGCTACTTTTGATAATGCTTTGGTTGGTGCAAAACCAATACAAACGGGAATTCCCACCCATTTTTGTATGCGGGTTTTCATTTGAATACCATAATCATGGTAATCTAAAACCTGTAAACCATCAAAATTAAGAAAAGCTTCATCAATGCTGTAAATTTCGACATTAGGCGTAAATTGACCTAAAATTGACATCACCCGATTACTCAAATCCCCATAAAGGGCATAATTCGAAGAAAATAACTTTACCCCTTTCTCTTTTACCAGCTCCTTGATTTTAAATGCCGGCGCGCCCATTGGAATTCCAGCCGCTTTGGCTTCACTGCTTCTGGAAATTACACAGCCATCATTATTTGACAATATTGCAATAGGTTTTCCTGCGAATTGAGGTTGAAAAACCCTTTCGCAAGAAGCGTAAAAATTGTTACAATCGACTAAAGCATACATCGTACAAAATTACTCAATATGCTTTTATGCGAGTAAGTAACAAAAGTTAATTTTAGGGATTGTTAATAACTCACCTTACGCAAAAATATAATAAAAATTCATAGTTTTAACATTTGAGAAGTTGATAACATTTAGGGGCTACA